>NZ_JBKEBL010000025.1:0-24788 GCF_047973135.1 Paracoccus sp. (in: a-proteobacteria) | reverse complement strand
GGTCTCGGGTTTGGCGCGGGAAAGCTGGCGCTTTCTCTATCGGGCCGAGCTGGAACAGAACCACTGGAACGTGCTGGAGCAGGACCGGGTCATGCTTGAGGGCATGCCCGACGACGCCCGCCGTCGCGAAATGCTGTATCAGCACGACCTTGGTGTCAGCCGGATCCGCCAGATCCTGACCCGGATGGCCAAGGGCCAGATCGAGGCCGAGACAAGGATTGCCGCAGAATGATGCTGGCGGGGCGGCATATCCTTGTGACCGGTGCGGCGCGGGGCCTTGGCGAAAAGATCGCCGAACGCCTTGCCGCCGAAGGCGCGCGGCTGATCCTGGCCGATCTGCTGGAACCCGAAGGCCGCGCGGTCGCCGCGCGGCTGGGGGCCGGCTTCCTGCCGGTCGATCTGGCCGATCCCGCCTCGGTCGCGGCCATGGGCGAGGCCGTCGCGGAACGAACCGGCGGCAGGCTGCACGGGCTGGTCAATAACGGAGCCATCGCCACCGGTATCGGCGGCATCGCCCATGACCGGATCGGGATCGACATCTGGGACAAGGTAATGGCGGTCAATGTCCGGGGCACATGGCTGGTGACGCGGGCGATGGCGCCGCTGCTGAAGGCGGCGGGGTCGGGACGAGTGGTCAATGTCGCCTCGGACACGGCGCTGTGGGGCGCGCCCCTGCTGCTGGCCTATACCGCGTCGAAAGGGGCGGTGATGGCGATGACACGGTCCTATGCGCGCGAACTGGGGCCGGATCGCATCGGCGTCACAGCGGTCGCGCCGGGCATCCTGACGACCGAAAGCACGGATTATGTTCCCGAGGCGCGCCACCGTCTTTATGGCGAGGGCCGCGCCGTACCCGGCCCGCAATCCGCAGACGAAATCACCGGCACCATCGCCTTTCTTCTGGGCGAGGACGCCCTGACCCTGACCGGCCAGACCCTGCCGGTCAATAACGGCTTCTGGTTCATCTGATGGGCTTTGATCAGCATATTTCCGGCCCGACAGCCTGTCTGGAACGGCGCGGCGACGGGCTGACGCTGATCCTGCTGCATGGCATCGGTTCAAACGCGTCGGGCTTTGCCGGGTTGCTGCCGCATCTGCCGCCGGGCTGGCGGGTGATTGCATGGGATGCGCCGGGCTATGGCGGGTCTGCGCCGCTGGCTGGGGAATGGCCGGTCGCAGCGGATTATGCCAGGGCGCTGGCGAGGCTGATGGACCGGCTGGGGATCGACCGGGCCGTTCTGCTGGGGCATTCGCTGGGGGCGCTGATGGCGGCGGCTTTCGCGCGGCTTTATCCGCAGCGGGTGGGCGCGCTGGTGCTGGCGTCTTGCGCGTTGGGGCATGGCGTGCTGCCGGGGGGGGCGCTGTCGGCGGCGGCACAGGCGCGGATCGACGATCTTGAGGCGATGGGCGCGCAGGCATTCGCCGCCGCCCGCGCGCCCCGGCTGGTGTTCCGGCCTGACCACAACGCCGCGATCACCGGTCTGGTGGGGCGCAACATGGCGCAGGTGCGGATGCCCGGCTATGGGCAGGCGGCGCGGATGCTGGCCTCGGGGCGGCTGCTGGACGATCTGGCGGCGCTGAGCGTGCCTGCATCGGTCATCTTCGGTGCCGGGGATATCGTGACCCCGCCCGACGCCAATCGCCGCGCCCATGCGGCCATTCCCGCCCGGCTGCGCGGCCCGCTGATCGAACTGCCGGATGCGGGCCACGCCATTTATCAACAGGCTCCGGCGGCGTTTGCGCGCGCGCTTGGCGACTGTCTGGAACAAACCGCGCCTGCCGCGATGCAGGCCACCATCAAGGAGTGACAGGATGAGCCAGAAAATTCGCGTTCAAAGCCTGCGCGGCATCATGATGCGCGGCCCCGGCCTGACGGCGACGCTGCCCTTTTATCAGGACATGTGGGGGTTGAAGCTTGCCCGCCAAGAGGACGGCGCGGCCTATCTGAAAGGCACCGGCCCCGAGGCGTTTCTGTACGGGCTGAAGGATGGCCCGGTCTATGGCATCGAATATATCCATTTCAACATGCCGGACGAGGCAGGTATCGACGCCCTGCACCGGCAGGTGCGGGCCGAAGGCGGCACGGTGCTTGGCGACCCCACAGCCTTCGGGGACTGGATCGGCGGCTATGGCTTTGAGATGCTGGACCCGGACCTGCGCCGCCTGCGCTTTCGGACCGGCGGGCTGCGCCATGACGAGCGGCCTGATTGGGCGATGCCCAGAAAGGTCAGCCATGTGGTGCTGAACACCCCCGACATGGAGGGCGTTCAGGCCTGGTATGAACGGGTTCTGGGTTTTCGCGTCTCGGATTATTCGGCGGATCAGATGGTGTTCCTGCGCTGTTCGTCGGACCACCATTCCATCGCGCTGGTGCGGGGGCATTACGCCTCGGTGAATCATGTCGCTTTCGAGGTGCCGACGATCAACGAATTCATGCGCGCCATTGGCCGCATGAAGCAAAAGGGCCATGTGCCAACCTGGGGGCCGGGACGGCACGGGCCGGGCGACAACCCCTTTGCCTATTTCGTTTCGCCCTCGGGTTTCGTGATCGAGTTCACATCGGAATTGCAGCAGATCGACGAGGCCACGCATGAGGCACAGGTCTGGCCACGCGACGATCCCGAGAAGATGGACCAGTGGATGACCGCAGGTCCGCCCACGCCCGCGCAGCGCGCAGTGATGCAGGGCCGCCCGGATCCGGGTTTTCCCGAACTGGTCCCTGCGGGCCGCACAGGGGAGGCTGCGGAATGAACGGCTATGATTATGACGGGCGTGTGGCGGTCGTGACGGGCGGGTCATCCGGGATCGGGCTGGCGACGGTCCGGCTGTTGCTGCGCTGTGGGGCACGGGTGGCCCTGTGCGCCCGGAACCAGGGTCGGCTGGATGACGTTGCCGCCGTCCTGCGCCGCGATCATGGCGAGGGTCGAGTGCTGTCCACCGCGCTGTCGGTGCTGGACCCCGAGGCCGTTAACGCCTTTGCCGCGCAGGTTCAGGACCGGTTCGGTCGCTGCGATCTGCTGGTCAACAATGCCGGGCAGGGTCGGCTGTCAACCTTTGCGACCACCAGTGACGACGACTGGCGCGCGGAATACGAGCTGAAAATCTTTAGCCAGGTTCTGCCGGTGCGGGCCTTTCTGCCGATGCTGCGCGAGGCGCGGGGGGCCATCGTCGCGGTCAATTCGCTGCTGGCCTATCAGCCCGAGCCGCATATGGTCTGTACCAGTTCGGCACGGGCGGGGGTTCAGAACCTGCTGAAAAGCCTGTCGGTCGAGCTGGCCCCCGATGTGCGGGTGAACTCGGTCCTGATGGGGCTGATCAGTTCCGGCCAATGGACCCGCCGCTTCGCCGAACGCGAGGATAAATCCGTCAGCCGCGAGGAATGGTATGGCACGCTGGCCAGAAGCAAGGGCATCCCCCTTGGCCGGCTGGGCGACCCCGAAGAGGCCGCCCATGCCATCGCCTTCCTCGGCTCTCGCAATGCCAGCTACATCACCGGCGCGCAGATCGACGTGTCGGGCGGGCTGTCCCGCTTTATCTGAAGGAACACACCTATGAAAATGGATTCCCGCCTGGAGGTCGAAACCGTCGGCGACCTGATTGCCCGCTATCTCGCCGATATTGGCGTCGAAAAGATCTTTGGCGTCATCTCGATCCACAACATGCCGATCCTTGACGCCGTGGCGCGTCAGGAACGCATCCGCTTCGTGCCCGCGCGGGGCGAGGCGGGGGCGATGAACATGGCTGACGCCTATGCCCGCGTGTCGGGAAAGCTGGGCGTCTGCCTGACCTCGACCGGCACGGCGGCGGGCAATGCCGCAGGCGCACAGGCCGAGGCGCTGACCGCAGGCACGCCGCTGTTGCATATCACGACGCAGGTGGATCGCGAATTTGCCGACCGCGACCGTGCCGCCATCCATGACGTGCCGCGCCAACCCCGGATGCTGGAAGGCGTGTCCAAGGCGGTGTTCCGCATGTGGGATGCGAATGGCGCGGTGGGGACACTGACGGCGGCCTGTTCGGCGGCGCTGTCCGCGCCTTCGGGGCCGGTCAGTCTGGAAATCCCGGTTGATGTCCAGCGCAGCCGGGTCAGCGGATCGGCCCGCATCTATCCTCCGCTGGTCCAGTATCCCGTGGCCAGCGACGAGGCCATCGCGGAACTGACCGACCGCGTGCTGGCCGCCCGCCGCCCGATGCTGTGGCTGGGTGGGGGCGCGCGCGGCGCGGGCGGACCCGCGACCGAACTGGTCCGGCGCGGTTTTGGCGTGGTGTCCTCGACCAATGGCCGGGCTGTGGTACCCGAAGACGATCCCGCATCGATGGGCGCGTTCAACATGACGCCCGAGGCGGTCGCGATCTATGAAAGCTGTGACCTGATGATCGTTGCAGGATCGCGCCTGCGCGGCAACGAGACGCAGAACAACCAGATGCCCCTGCCCTCGCCACTTGTGCAGATCGACGCCGACGCCGCGCAGGGCGGGCGCAACTATCCGGTAGATCAGTTCATCCATGGCGATGCGTGCGATGTCCTTGGCCGTCTGGTCGCGGCTTTGCCCGACAGGCTGGATACCGACGAGGGGCTGAAATTCGACATGGCCCGCGTCCGCGCAATGGGCGAGGGGCGGATGCGCGATGTGCTGGGGCCATATCGCGTCGTTGCCGATGCGCTGAACCAGCGGGTTGCGACGGGCCGCCACCCCTGGGTGCGCGATGTGACCATCTCGAACTCGACCTTTGGCAACCGCTATGTCCGGATCGCCGAACCGCGCCACGGAGTCCACGCGCTTGGTGGCGGTATCGGGCAGGGTGTTGCGATGGGAATCGGCGCGGCGCTGGCATCGGACGGGCCAAAGGCGATCACGCTGCTGGGCGATGGCGGCACGATGCTGGGCATCGCCGAGATGATCACCGCCGTCGATGAGCATGCACCGCTGGTCTATGTGCTGATGAACGACCGCGCCTATGGCGTGATCCGCAACATTCAGGATGCGCAGTACAATTCGCGTCATCATTACAGCGCGCTGGCCACGCCCGATTTCGCAACCTTCTGCGCTGCAATCGGGATGCCGCATCACCGGGTCGCCGACCTGCGCGATTTCGAGACCGCGCTGGACGCCGCCATAGCCGCCGAAGGGCCGCAGGTGGTCGAAGTGGACATGTGCGCCATCGGTCCCTTTGCCGAAACCTTTGCCGGGCCTCCGGCGGGTGCGGCCGGAAAGGCAGAATAGGCCATGCGACTGGGGCTGATCGGTTTCGGCAATATCGCCACCACGCTGCTGGCGCTGATGGCGCGGACCGGGCTTCAGGTCCGGCATCTGACGGTGCTGACCCGGCCTGCGGGCGCCGTGACGGCCCGCGACCGGCTGGCTGCCGACTTTCCGGGCATCACCGTCAAGGTCGTCACCGACGCCGCCGGCCTGCTGGCCAGCCGTCCCGATCTGGTGGTCGAATGCGCAGGTCATGCCGCCGTCACCGCCCACCTGCCGCAGATCCTGCGGGCCGGGGTCGATGTTGTCATGGTGTCCATCGGGGCGCTGGCCGATGCCGCGCTTGAGGCCGAACTGCGCCGCGCCGCCACCGGAGGCGGGGCGAGGCTGATCCTGCCTGCGGGTGCGGTGGGCGGCATCGACCTGCTGTCGGCGATTGGCGCGGCGGGCGATCTGAAGGTGCGCTATCGCGGTATCAAGCCGCCGAAGGCATGGCGTGGCACCCCGGCGGAACGGGCCGTCGATCTGGACCGGATGACCGGGGCGACGGTGTTTTTTAGCGGCAATGCCCGTCAGGCCGCGACGGATTATCCCAAAAACGCCAATGTCTCGGCCACGCTGGCGCTGGCGGGACCGGGTTTCGAGGCCACCGGCGTCGAACTGGTGGCCGATCCCGATGCGCCCGGAAACATCCATGAATACGACGTCGAGTCCCCTCTGGCCCGCTATTCGATCCGGATCGCGAACACGGCCTCGGCGGGCAATGCCAAAACCTCGGTCACGACGGTCTGGAGCGTGCTGCGCGAGATTCGCAACCGCCTTGGCCCGGTGTCCATCTGAACAGGGGAAAAAAATGAACGAACTGAGACAAATCGGCGATAGCGATGTCGAACTGCCGGATGGCCGGTTGTTCATTGGCGGCGAATGGGAAACCGGCAACGGCCCAAAGATCGTCTCGATCTTTCCCGCCGACGGAACGGTAAACCGGGTGCTGCGCGGTGCCTCGCGCGCGGACGGGCTGCGGGCCATAGAGCGCGCAAAGGCGGCGCAGGCAGATCCCGCATGGCGCGACCTGAAACCGCATCAGCGCGCCCGCCATCTGCACCGTATCGCCGACGGGATCGAGGCGAATGCCGAACGCATCGCCCGCATCCAGACCCGCGACACCGGCAAGACACTGACGGAAACCCGCGCGCTGGCCGGGTCGGCCGCAGCCACATTCCGCTATTTCGCCGCCGTTCTGGAAAGCAGCGACGAGGCGTTGACCGCGCAGCGCGGCGAAGCGCTGACCATGTCGGTCTGGGAACCTCTGGGTCTGGTCGCCGCGATCACGCCGTGGAACTCTCCCATTGCATCGGACGCGCAAAAGATCGCGCCCGCGCTGGCGGCGGGCAATGCGGTGCTGCTGAAACCGGCAAGCTGGTCGCCGCTGGTCAGCCTTGAACTGGCGCGGATCGTTGAAGAGGCGGGGTTGCCCAAGGGGCTGTTCTCGGTCCTGCCGGGGGCGGGGCGCGAGATTGGCAATCTGCTGGTCGAACATCCCGACATTGCCCGCGTATCCTTTACCGGCGGCACCGCGACGGGCCGCCAGATCGCGCGGCAGGCGGCAGAAAAGCTGATGCCCGTCTCGCTGGAGCTGGGCGGCAAATCCCCGACCATCGTTTTCGCCGATGCCGATCAGGCGCTGGCCATCGCGGGTATTCTGTACGGCATCTTTTCGTCCACCGGGCAAAGCTGCATCGCCGGGGCGCGGCTGTTCGTGCAAGCCTCGATCCATGACGCATTCGTGGCCCGGCTGGTGCGCGCCACCGAAAGGCTGCGCGTCGGCCATCCGCATGACCCGGCGACGCAGGTGTCCTGCCTTGTCCATCCCGATCACCGCGACGCGGTCGAGGCGCATATCGCCGCCGCACTGGCCGATGGCGCGGTGCTGCTGACCGGCGGCGCGCGGCCTGCGGATCCGGCGCTGGCGGGCGGGGCCTATTACCTGCCGACGATCCTGACCGGGGCACCCAACAGCGCCCGCATCTGCCGCGAAGAGGTCTTTGGACCGGTGCTGGCCGTGCTGCCCTTTGACGACGAGGCAGATGTGATCGCGCAGGCCAATGACAGCGATTACGGGCTGGCCTGCGGCATCTGGACCCGCGATTTCCCAAAGGCATGGCGGGTCGGGCGTGCCGTCACCACCGGCACGGTCTGGATCAACACCTACAAGCAGTTTTCGATCTCGACCCCGTTCGGCGGCGAAAAGGACAGCGGTATCGCCCGCGAAAAGGGCCGCGAGGGGCTGCGCGCCTATCAGGCGCAAAAGGCCATTTATACCGACCTGAGCAATCGCCCCCACCCCTGGGCGGCCGAAACCGTGGCGGAGGTCTGAGATGCGCAGGATCGCCATTATAGGCTCTGGCCCGTCGGGCTGTTTTACGGCGCAGGGGCTGCTGAAGGCCCGGCCCGACTGGGCGGTGGATATCTATGACGCGCTGCCGGTGCCCTTTGGGCTGGTCCGCTATGGCGTGGCAGCGGATCATCAGGGCACCAAGGCCATCACCCGCCAGTTCGAACGCATCTTTGAACGGCAGGGTGCGCGGTTTTTCGGCAATGTGACCCTGGGCCGCGATGTGGCGCTGGCGGCGCTGCGCGGGGCATATGACGCGGTGGTGCTGGCCGCCGGTCTGGCGGGCGACCGTGATCACGGGCTGGGCAAGGCAAAGGGTATCATCGGCGCGGGCCGGCTGACACGGGCGCTGAATGATCATCCCGATGCGGGTGGCCTGCCCGATATTGGCGGGCATGTGATCATTCTGGGCAATGGCAATGTCGCCGTGGATGTGCTGCGGCTGCTGGCCAAGACCGGCCCCGAATTGCAGGACAGCGATCTGGGCGGCAAGGTCGGCGACTGGCTGTTGTCGCGGCGCATCGACAGCCTGACGATCCTTGGCCGCTCGGCCGCAGCATCGGCGCGGTTCGATCCGGTGATGATCCGTGAACTGGGCAAGCTGCAAGGCGTGACCATGCGGGTGGACGATCTGCCCGGCGATGCGGGCGACAGCAAGCTGATCGCAGCGCTGGCCGGGCTGAATGGCCTGTCCACCGGCCCGCGCCCGGTCTGCTTTCGCTTTGGCTGCCCGCCCTCGGGGATCGACACCGACACAGGGGGCCATATCCGCGCCCTGCGGGTTCAGGGTCCGGGCGGCCCCGAAACCCTGCCCTGCGACGCGCTGATCACCTGCATCGGCTTTTGCGGCGATGGCAATCTGGGCCGCGACGGGCTGATCGCGGATGCCGTGGATGCCGAGGCAGGCCGCATCGCCCCCGGAGTTTACGCGGTCGGCTGGTTCCGTCGCGGCCCGCGTGGCACCATCCCCGAAAACCGCGCCGACAGCCTGGCCGTCGCGCAGCGCATCGTCGAGGATGTCGAGGCGTGGCCCGAACAGGACCGCATCGGTGCCGATGTGCTGCCGCAGGGCCTTGAGGTGGTGGACTGGGCCGCGTGGAAACGTCTGGACGCCATCGAAACCTCTGGCGCGATCACAGGCCGCTGCCGCACCAAGATCGCCACGCGCGCCAGCATGCTGCAACTTTCCCGAGAAACAGAGGACTCACGCTGATGAATATCGTCATTCTCTATGGAACCGAGACCGGCAATGCCGAAATGCTGTCCGAGGATATCCAGTCCGATCTGGAAGGCGATCACGCGGTCGAGGTCGTCAATCTGTGCGATTTCGACCCGGCGAATTTCGATCCGGCCAGATTGTATCTGATCGTGTCATCGACCTATGGCGACGGAGAGCTGCCGGCCTCGGCGCAGCCTTTTGGCGCGGCGATGGAGGCGCAATCGCCGGATCTGTCGGGCATCGTCTTTGGCCTGTTCGGGCTGGGGGATACCGAATACGACACCTATAACCTTGGCTCGAAGCTGGTTCAGGACATCATGGTCAGGGCAGGCGCGACCATGCTGGGCGAGCGTGTCGTCCATGACGCCTCGGGCAACGATCTGGCCGAGGATATGGCCCTTCCCTGGGCGCATGGCATCGTCGCGCTGGCCATGGCGCGGCTGGGGGAGGCCGCGTGATGGACGGGGCCGGGATCCGTTCACGGCTGAACACGCCCTATGTCTTTGGGGAATATGTCGATCTCAGTGGCATCACCTGCGAGGACCGGCTGAATCTGGATGGGTTGTCGGTGGCCGGGGTGGACCTTTCGGGCGCAAGCTTTCCCTGCGGCATCTCGGCCCGTGGCACGCAATTTCTGGGGGTAAGCTGGTTCCGCGCGATCAGCGCCACGGATGCCGACCTGACCGGCGCGGTCTTTCATGCCGATGCGCGCCTTGACCGGGCCGCTATCGACGGCGGGCTGATCATGCGCGACGCGGAATTCCGGGGCGTGCTGCAATTCGACGGTGCCGAGTTGGCCGGGGACGTCGATCTGCACGGTGCGGTCGGCTATGGCAATTGTTCGTTCGAAAGGGCCAGCCTTGGCGGCTGTGTGGATTTTCGCAACAGCGAATGGATGGGCGGGCTGTGGCTGGAAAGCGCCAGCTTTGCGCAGCTTGAAGCCGACGAGATGCTGATTCACGGCAGGTTGTGGACCCGCCGCGCGCGGCTGGCGCAGGGCAGGCTGTCGCCTGACCGGTTCAGCATCAGCTTTGGTTATTCCGATGCCTGAGACAAGCGACGAAAGAGGGAGGAAACCCGTGGCAAGTCTGAAGATTGCAATCGCCGGGGGCGGGGTCGGCGGCTTGGCCGCCGCCGCTGCGCTGCTGCGGCAGGGCCATCAGGTGACGGTCTGTGAACAAGCGCGCGGATGGGGCCGTGTCGGTGCGGATGTGAACCTGACGCCCAACGCCGTGCGGGCGCTGGATGGGCTTGGTCTGGGCGCGCAACTGCGCGAAACGGCTGCCCGGCCCGAATACCGCATCAGCCGGACCTGGGACAGCGGCGCGGAAACCTCGCGCCTGGAAATGAGCGCGGCGGCGGAACGCAACTATGGCGCGCCCCAACTGACCATCCACCGCGCCGATTTGCTGGCCGCGCTGCGGCGCGGGGTCGGGGATGGCAATATCCGGCTGGGCTGCAAGGCCGTCGGGGCCGGGGCGGCGGCCAAGGGTGCGGTACTGATGCTGGAGGATGGCAGCAGCGTCGAGGCCGATCTGGTGATCGGCGCGGATGGCATCCATTCCCCGGTGCGCCATGCGCTGTTCGGCGCAGACGATCCGCGCTTTACCGGCCTGATTTCGTGGCGCGCGGTGGTGCCGCGCGCGGCGGTGGCCGGTCTGCCCAATCTGGACAGTTTCACCAAATGGTGGGGGCCGACGCCGGACCGCCAGATCGTCACCTTTCCGCTGAGCCGGGGCGAAGAGATCTTTGTCTTTGCCACTACGGCGCAGGGCGACTGGACCGATGAAGGCTGGACCCTGCCCGGAGATATCGGCGATCTGCGCGACGCCTTTGCCGATTTCCACCCCGAGGCGCGGGCACTGCTGGCCGCCTGTCCCCAGGTCACACGCTCGGCCCTGCATATCCGCGAACCGATGGCGGAATGGGCACGGGGCGCGGTCTGTCTGCTGGGTGATGCGGCGCATCCGATGGTGCCGTTCATGGCGCAGGGGGCCTGCATGGCGATCGAGGATGCAGTGGTGCTGTCGCGGGCGGTCGAGGGCGCGGATACGGCCGGAATCCCTGCCGCTCTGCGGCGCTATCAGGCGACGCGCATCCCACGCACCAGCCGCGTGCAAGAGGGGTCGTTGGCGAATGAATGGCTGAAAGAGGGCGGAAATGCGGACTGGGTCTATGGCTATGACGCCTGGTCCGTCCCGGTCGGCGATCCGGCCCCCGCCGAATGACTGGCAAGACAATATCCACCGTGACTTTTCCCGAAAGAGGTGAACCATGACCGTGCAAGATACGAAACTGCAAACCCTTGCCGACGAACTGAAGGCCCATACCGGGCGCTTTACCGACAAGCGGTTCGACTGGAAGGCCTTTCCGTCGAATGTCGGCTATGACGACCTGTCGCGCGCCCAGATGCGCTATATCGGCGCTGGCGGCTCGCCCAAGGTCGGCGACAACACCACACTGAAGCCCGACAACTTCACCCTGTCGCTGATCTACAAAGAGCCGGGAAAATACGCCGCCTGCCACAGCCACGAGATCGAGGAAAGCTTTCTGATCATCGGCGGCGCGCTGATCGTCGGCTGGGAAAGGGACGGCGAGGTGGTCGAGGTCAATCTGGGCCCCAGGGACATGATCCTGAACGCCCGCGAGATCGGCCACGGCTTTCGCGTGGACGGGGTCGAGCCGGTGCTGATGTCGATCTCGGTCGATGTCGGCAAGCCGCTGCCGCCGGTCTATCACTATCACCCCAGGGAACATGCCCCCGAACTGGCCCGCGCCTTCGGCGCCCTGCCGGGCAAGACGCAAACCTTCGACCGCAGCAGCAGCCATCCGTTGCAACAACTGATGGCAAAATATGTCGTGCGCCATGCGGAACTGGAAACCAGCTGGGACGCCGCCGGCTTCAGCCGCAAGATCTATTGCGGGCCAGGCGGGGTCGAGGTCGATACCTGCCGCAAGGAAATGCTGGGCATTCCCTCGCGCGTGGGGGTCAAACCGTTCAGCCGCGACGTCGAGGACGCCTTTCTGGTGCTGGAAGGCAGTCTGATCGTCGGCTGGGAACAGAACGGCGAGACGGTCGAGGTCGAGCTGGGGCCGCGCGATCTGGTCAAGACACCGGCAGGCCGCAGCCACTGGTTCCGCAACAACGGCGCGGGCCACGCGACGGTCTGGTATGTCATTGGCTCGGCCGAGCCGGAACTGGTCCGGTTCGAGGCGGCCTGACAGGGCCAGACGCGCATAAAGTGATTGTCCCGTCTGACTATAACCTTTTGATCTGACGCTGTAGTTCACGCAGATTTTGTCATCAGAATCAGCTTCCGTCGGCTATACCAGCAGCGCCGATACAGCCGCCGTGCCATCCGGCCCGGCGGCGCAAGGTCAGGCCTTGGGGAACGGCCATGTGTCAGAACCTTTGGCCTCAGTCGCCAGCCTCAATGGTTTTCAGCAGGCGATAGAGGTTGCGTTCCGAAATGCCCAGGGTCTGTGCGATCCGCTGGCGGTTTCCGTCAAAGCGGTGCAGCAACTGCCCGATATAGGCGTCGCGCAGCGCCTCAAGCGTGGGCGGCTCGGCAAAGCGCAGGATCACTGCGGCGGAACAGTCGCCCGATGCGGGGCGCGGCCCAAGGCCCAGATGCGCGGGCGCGATCACCGGGTCGCCCGCTGACAGCATCACCGCGCGATCAACGGCATTCGCCAGTTCGCGGATATTGCCGGGCCAGTCATAATGGCGCAGCGCCTCTTGCGCCTGGGGCGAAAAGCTCTTGGCGATGCCGCGCCGGAAATTGCGGTTCGCCAGCAGCGATTCCGCCAGTGGCAGGATGTCCTCGGCCCTGTCGCGCAGCGGCGGCACGAACAATGGAAACCCGGCAAGCTGATAGTAAAGCTGCGGCCGAAATTCGCCCCTGCCGGCCAGCGCCGCCAGATCGACCGAGGTTGCCGCGATGATCCGCGTGTCTGACGCGATCTCGGCATTGCTGCCATGCGGGCGATAGCTGCGCTGTTCCAGCAGCCGCAGCAGACGGCCCTGCATCGGCCCGCTAAGCGTTTCGACATCGTTCAGAAAGATCGTTCCGTGATCGGCGGCGGCAAGCAACCCGTCGATCAACTGCCCATTGCGGACCTTGCCGAAAATCTCGGATTCCAGCATGCCGGGGTCGCATTCGACAGTCACGAAACGACCGTTGGCGCGTGGCCCCTGCGCATGGATCGTGGCCGCGATCACGCCCTTGCCGGTCCCACCCTCGCCCTGCAACAACACCGGCGCGCCCGAGGCCGCCAGCATGCCGACCATCGCGCGCAATTCGGTCAGGGCGGGGCTGTCTCCGATCAGCTCGTACCGGGCAAAGCGTTGCGCCTCGGCCTGCCAGAAGGCCAGATCGCGGCGAAGGGCGGCGGTTTCGAACACCCGGCCAAGGGCAATTTCCAGACGCTCGGGGCTGACAGGCTTGGCCAGATATTCGCTGGCGCCGTACCTGACCGCGCCAACCGCCTGATCGATGGTGCCAAAGGCCGTCAGCACGATCACCGGGCAGTATTCCCGCAGCTCTGGCAGAAAGGCCATGCCGCTGCCATCGGGCAATTGCACGTCCAGCAACGCCAGATCGGGGGCAAAGCCGTTCAGCGCCTGCTGCGCGGCAGCGCGGGTGGTGACGCCGCGCACCATATGGCCCAGTTCCGTCAACTGGTCGCACAGCAACCGGTTCAGCGTGACATCGTCCTCGATCACCAGAATGGACCGGCCGCCGGTCATGGCGCGGCATCCGGGTCGGGAAAGGACAGCGTAAAGCGGCTGCCCTGCCCCAGCGTACTGTCCACCGAAATCCGCGCACCAGCCTGTTCGGCAACGGCACGGGTGATCGCAAGCCCCAGTCCGCGCCCGGTCGAGGCATCGGCGCGGCGCGACCAGAAGGGCATGAAGATGTCATTCAGGTGCTGCGGCGGAATGCCGACGCCGGAATCTGCCACCTCCAGCGTCACCCGCCCGCCCGCACGATGCCCTGTCAGTGACAGCTTGCCACCGCCGGGCATCGCGTGGAAGGCGTTCATCGCCAGATTCGTCACCGCCATCAGCAGATCGGATTCGGGCATCAGCACGCGCAACCCGCCCGGAATATCGATCTTGATCACGATCCGCTGCTGTTCGGCCTGATAGGACAAAAGCTGCATCACCCCCGTCACCGCCTGCCGCAAGCCCAGCAATTGCCGGGCGCGATCCGCCGGGCTGCCAAGCCGCAGCAGGTGGTCGGTGATTTCAAGGCATTTGCCTATCTCGGTGCGGATCAGGGCGAAATAGTCCTGTGCGCGGTCAGTGTGACCCTGTTCCAGATCGCGCCCGATCGCCCCAAGCGCCAGTTCGATGGAACTGAGCGGATTGTGGATCTCATGCGCCACCCCCGTCGCCAGCAGGCCCAGTTCCGACAGCCGCTGTGACTGTGACATCTGTGCCTGTTCGTCCAGATTACGGATCGCCTCGACCACGCAATCCTCCATCGGGGCGGCGGATACCTCGACCGAGATCTGTCGCCCCGCCGGGGCCCGATGGCAATCGCGAAAGGTGATCCGGCGGGCGTGGCGGCGCATTTCGGCCACGGGGCATGTGACCAGCGTGTAGGAACAGGGCCGGTCCCGCCCATGGCTGGAACGATAGCAGGGCTGGCCGACGATTTCGGACAGGGGCCGCCCGACCTGATCGGCATAGGCGGCATTGGCGCGGCGGATGCGCATGTCGGGGCCGATCACACGGATTCCGTCGGGGATGGCGTCGATCAGGGCCTGACTCAGCCTTTCGGCCCGCATCAGCGCCTCTTGCCCGGTTTCGACATTGTCGGCCATGTGGTTGAAGCTGCCGCCAAGCGCCGCGATCTCGTCATGGCCCGATACCCGCACCCGCGCCGACAAATCGCCCGCCGCCATCTTTTCCGTGGCCACCGCCAGCGCCGCGACGGGCCGCACAACGATGCGCCGCAGCCCAAGCGCCAGCACAACCGAGGCAGCCAGCGTCACCAGTCCGCCCAGAACCGCCAGCCCTGCGGCGCTGATCAGGGTTTCGCGCACCAGCCCGGTGATCATCTGTTCGGTCGAGGGATCACCCGCATGGCCGCGCATCGCCTTCAGCCGCTGGTGATAGAACGCCATGACCAGTCCCAGCAGCAGCGTCGAGGCGGCGATCAGCGTCGCCCCCAGCAACAGCACCAGCCGACGCCACACGCGTGCCCCGATCCGGTCGCGCAGCCCGATCACCATGCTCATGTCAAAACCTGAAACAGCTTCTTGTGGTGCCCGCTGGCCGCGCAGACCGGGCAGAGACCGCCTGACGCATAGGGGCCGGACCGGGGCACATGCACGGTCGCACCGCAGGCGCGGCAGTCAAGGCGCGTCAGGGCAATGTCCGGGGCGGGCACCTTCATCGCACCGACCTGAATAGCCGAATCCGTACAAACATCTTCACAAAGCAAACATCCGGTACAAGCGTGGGGTGTAATTCGGTACCGCAATCCGTCTGCCCGGTCGTTGATCAGGGTCAAGGCGCTTTCCGGGCACAGCCGGATGCAGGCGTCGCATCCGCTGCACAGGGCGGGGTCGATCC
Organism: Paracoccus sp. (in: a-proteobacteria); assembly: GCF_047973135.1. Taxonomy (GTDB): domain Bacteria; phylum Pseudomonadota; class Alphaproteobacteria; order Rhodobacterales; family Rhodobacteraceae; genus Paracoccus. Next base: position 9,384 of record NZ_JBKEBL010000025.1, on the reverse strand, counting down.
GGGGAACAAAGGCGCGGGGCGCATCCTCTGGCATCCGGGCCTGAAGCCTGGCCAGCGCGGGGGGCTGGCCCGCCGAGTCGCGCAACGGCGCGGTCAGCGCCTTCAGCAGCGCCCGGCGCGCGGGGGCCGGTCCGTCACCGGCGCGGCGCGTCCACAGGGCAATCTGGGTGCGGCTGGCCGGGGCGGCCCGAGGCGGGGTCAGCCCCGCCGCGCGCGCAAGCGGTGCCAGATCGTCCAGTGTCCCGGCCAGCCGCTGTGCGGGCGCGTCGGGACAGGTGCCGCAATCGCCCGTGGCGCAGGCGATCCGGGTGACACCGGACAGCGCCCATTCCGCCACCTGTTCCAGCCCCGCGCCCTGTATGCAGGCCGGGGCGAGGCGGCCCGTTGCCGCAGGATGGCGCGCACAGACAAGGATCAGCGCAGCGCCGTCTCGCACCGGTTCGGGCGGTGGCGGTTCCTGCCGGATCGCGCGGACGGGGCACGCCCCCGCGCAGGCCCCGCAGCCCTGACAGGCATCCGCATCCAGCCGCACGAAGCCCCGTTCAAAGCGCAGCGCCCCGTGCGGGCATGCCGGGATACAATCCGCACAGCCCGCCAGCACCGAGCGCCCATGCACACAGGCTTTTGGGTCAATCACCGGGTGGCGCGGGCCGCCTACCATCCGGGGGCGGCGCCGGGGATGTACAGGTCGCGGTCGGGGGCCTGCGGATACGGCCTGTCGCCGGGCAACGGGGCGATGTCGGGCGCCTCGCCTGTCAGTTCCGTCAGCAGATCGCGCAGCGCAGGCAACAGATCAGCCATAAGCGCCCCGGTCGTGGCCAGCAGCGGCGTCGCGCATCGCTGCGCCATGCGGCGGCCAAATTCAGGCACCCAGGGCAGGACGTGGCGATCCATGAAACGGGCCGCGTCCAGCGCCGCCACCGGCTGAGCCTGCGCCAGCAAATGCTGGACGAACTGCAATTCATGCACCAGATGATCGTCGGCGCGCAGCCGCCAGTCGGGGGCCGTCAGCCCGTAATGGGCATACCAGTCGCGGACCTCGAACATGGGTTCCTGCCGTTCCAGCCGTTCCTCGGTCATCCAGACCGAGCCACTGGGCGCCAGCCGGTAGCCATGGGTCAGAAAGCAATCGGCGAAATCGGCGGCCAGAATGTCCAGCACCGCAGGGTCCGGCGGGTCGGGCAACAGATCCAGCGCCTCTTGCAGGGCCATCCCGGATTCGTGGCCGCCGCCCACGGGCAGCATTTCGGCGAACATCCGGCCCGCGCCCGCCGCCTTCAGCCCGGCAATCAGCGGCGTGTCCGCCTCGCGGTCCAGCAGCCGGATCAGCAACCCAAGGGCGTCAGCAGCCATTGTCAGCGCAGCGCGACCCTGATCGTTCAGCGGCCTAGTCATCGACGCGCCCCTTGCTGTGCGGAACGAAGCGGATCGAGGGGTTGGTCAGCTCGGGGTCGGCCATGGTGCGGACCTGCCGGACCAGATCGTCATTCGGGCCGACCGCCTTGGTCTGATAACTGCCCGTGTCAATCTGGTCGATCGGCCCGACATCCAGCACCCGCATCATGCAGGCCGAGACGCAATAGGGTTTGCGCCCGGCCTCCAGTTCGTCGATGCACATGTTGCATTTCTTGACCACATTCTCGGACGGGTCGAATTGCGGCGCGCCAAAGGGGCAGGCCGCCTCGCATTTGCGGCAGCCGATGCACAGCGTGCTGTCGATATCAACGACGCCGTTATCCTGCCGCTTCCAGATCGCGCCGGTCGGGCAGGCCGGCAGGCAGGCCGGTTCGGCGCAATGGTTGCAGGACATGTTGATCTTGAAGGCAAAGACGTTCGGGAACACCCCACCCTCGATATATTGCACGCGGCGGAAACGGGGGCCCGCCTCCAGCCCGTTCTTGTCCTTGCAGGCGATCTCGCAGGCGCGGCAGCCGATGCAGTCCACATTGTTGTGGACAAAGCCCATTTGCAGGTCGGGCACGACGGGGGTGTACCCCTCGCGCCGGATGCGGGCCGCGTTTTCCTTGATGCGGGCCTTGTCGATCTTGTTGGCCATGATCGTCGCTCCTTACAAATCGCGGCGAAAGACGTGGCTGCGCGCGGTTGCAAGCTGATCCCAGCCGGGGCGGTGGTTCAGATCGGTCTTGCGGATGTCGCACAGCACGGTGTTATAGGCGAACGCGCCCGCAGGGCTGGGTTCGTCCAGCGTCAGAAAATCCGGGTTGCCGGACCGGTCCTTGCCATTCTCGTCCAGATCCATCCACGCGCCTTCATGCAGCACCGCCACGCCGGGCATGCAGCGTTCGGTGACATAGACCGGCACGATACATGATCCCCGGTCGTTAAAGACCTCAACCGTGTCGCCCATGCCGATCCCCAGCCCTTTCGCGTCGGATGCGTTCATCGTCAGTTCCTGGCTAAAGGTTTCCCGCAGCCAGGGGATGTTGTTGAAGATCGAATGCGTCCGCCAGCGCGGGTGGGGCGAGATGACGTGGAACGGGAACTGTTCCGTCTTGTCGCTGTTCAGGCTTTCCCACGGCTCGATCCATTTCGGAATCGCCGGGATCGGATAGCCGTATTGCGTGCGGGTCCAGTCGGTGATCTGGGCAAGCTGGCCCGAAAAGATCTCGATCTTGCCGGAAGCGGTCTGGAAAGGCACGCCCTGTTCGACCTGCTGGCGAAAAGCTACATGCGGCTGAGACAGGATGAATTTATAGACACCCCGCTGCTTGAACGTTTCCCAGTCGATGTCCGCGCCCTGATGGTCCCGGACCTTGTGCCACCAATCGACCAGATAGGCCTCGTCCACATCGGTCGGATCGTCGAAATAGTCGCGCGTGGCCTTGGGGTTATAGGCCGGGCCAAAGCCAAGCCGATAGGCCAGTTCGGTAAAGACCTGAAAATCGGTGCGGCTGTCGCCAAGCGGCTGGATGACCACCGGGCGGTGGATATAGTAGTGACCCTTGTACCATGGCAGCGCCACGTCGTGCCGTTCGAAATGGGTGGCGATGGGCAGCAGATAGTCACACCAGATGCCGGTAGGCGTGATGGTGCTGTCCATGCAGACGAACAGGCTTTCCTCGTCGCCCTCGGCCTCAAGCTTGCGGATCGCCTCGATTTCCTTGTTGATATTCGTCAACTGGTTGAACCAGTCCGAGCCCTGATAGAAAATCCCCCGGATATTCGGGATCACCCCGTCCAGTTCGTCATTGCGCGGCCAGATGCCGATTTCCTCGCGTTTGACATCGGGATAGTTCAGCACGCAATGCGCCCAACGGTCGGACTTGATCGAGGCGAACCAGACATTCGCCCATTGATCATAGGGATAGGCCACGCCCTCGGCATGCCATGCCTTGCCCACGCCTTCGGCACAACCGCCAAGGATGCCGATATTGCCGGTCATGGCCTGCAAGGCCGATGCCATGCGGTTATATTGCTCGCCATAGGCGTTGCGACCGGGCGACCAGCTTGCCTTAAGAGCGGCGGGTTTGGTCGTGGCGTACATTTCCGCCAGTTTCCTGATGTCATCGGCGCTGACACCGCAGATTTCGGCGGCCCATTCCGGGGTCTTGGGCACGCCGTCGCGTTCGCCCATGATATATTCGCGGAAACTTTCCTGCCCTTGCGCCCAGCCGGGCATGGTACCGGGATCCATGCCCTGCACGAAACGGTCGATAAAGCCCTGATCGTGCCAGTCATTGTCCCAGATGTGCCAGGCCATCCCCGCCATCATCGCCGCGTCGGTATTCGGCCTGATCGGAATCCACCACGCATCATAGGCCGCCGCGCTGTCGGTATATTGCGGATCGACCAACACGAACTTGCAGCCGCGCTGCTTGGCCATGCGCATGTAATAAAACGTGTTTCCGCCGTGGAACGTATAGGCTGGGTTCCAGCCCCACATGATCATCAGCTTGGTATGGGCGAAGGTGTCGTCCTCGTTTCCATCCTCGATCGTGCCAAAGGTGATGCGGCTGGAAAAGGTCGTGCCCTGATAGGACGGCACCGACCAACAGCTTGTCCGGCAGCCGAACATGCCCATGAACCGGCCCAGCAGCCCCTCGATCTGGTCGGATTTGTGCAGCACGCCATAGGACGCGCCCGCATAGGACTGATCGCACAGCGCGGTCGGGCCGTATTTGTCCTTGAGATAGGTCATCCGCCGCGCGATGTCGGACAGGGCCTCGTCCCATGTCACGCGCTTGAACTTGCCCTCGCCGCGCTTGCCTACCCGCTTCATCGGGTACAGCAGCCGTTCCGGCGAATACAGCCGCGAGCGATAGGACCGTCCGCGCAGGCAGGCCCGGACCTGCGGCTTTTCCTCGGTATCGGTGCCATAGGCATCGCCCTGATAGGTGCCGTTATCCGTGGACAGCCGCACGATCACATCGCCCTTCTTATGTGCGACCAGCATGTGCCTGCTGCCGCAATTATGCGCGCAGGATGTGACGACGGTTTCCAGCTCGTCATCGGTCGGATAAGGCTCGTAGGCGAAGGCATGGGCCTTTTTGGGCAGATTGCCGACGACCAGCGCGGTCGCGGCGGTGGCGCTGGCCGATTGCAGGAACCGACGGCGCGTCGGTGTGAAGGCGTTCACCCAGTTCGACAGACGGGATTGCAGGGTCATTGCGCGTCTCCTTCATTCGCCGGGCGCTGAAAGCGCGCCTCGCTGGTCGTGGGACGGTCGGCGGCCCATTCGGGCACTTCGGGATCCATGTCTGGCCAGGGATGGCGCGGATAGGGAAAGCTGATCCGGTACCACGCCCGGCCACCATGGCAGCCATAGCAGGTATCGGATCCCGCCTGCGCCAGATCCTCGATTCCGGCGGCCTTCAGGTAAGTCACGTTGTGGCGATTGGTGCGGTACAGTTCCTGATGGCAGGACAGGCAGCCATTCGCGACCGTCGGATCCTCGTCGGTCTGATCCTCCATATCGGCGCGCATCTCGGGCCAGGGTCCGGCCAGCGCCATGATCTCGACCGGGTCAGGCATGGCACCGTGGCAGCGCAGGCAGGTGTCGGACGGATTCACCATCTTGCGCAGGGTAAATTCCGGATCCGTCGCATTCGCGTCAAAGGCTGCGCGCAGGGGCATCAGATCGGGGCTTTCCTCGCGCAGATCATTGCCGCGATGGCAGAAATTGCATTGCAGGTTCATGGTCTGCTGCGCCAGCGGGCTGGAGATATGCCGCCAGTGAAAATCAGACTGCCCGGTGCCGTCCTGCGGCACATAGGTGTCCAGGGTCTGATACCAGGCCAGAGCCTCGTTCGCCTTGACCCCGGCGGGCGATTCCGCGCGGACCTGATGATCCAGAATCTCTTGATGGCAGGCCAGGCATTCCTGATCCGAAGCCTGATCGACCAGCGGCGGATAGTGGATCGGGTGATGCCGGGCGCGTTCGTAATCCAGCGCGGGGATTTCCGCCTCAAGCTGTTGCAGCCGGGCGGCGATATCGGCGATCTCGTCGTCGGACGGACCGGGCGGGTCGGTATAGGCGACCAGCGGGATCGCCTCGACCTCGGCTTCCGCTGCCACATCAGCGGCTGGCGCGGTCGCCGCCACAGCCGCCGCAAAGGGCAGCGCGTCAGGCGCGACCGGATTGTCCGATTGCGCGGCCAGCCATGCGATCAGGTTGTGCCGGTCCTCGGGTTTCCTGAGACCGGCGAAGGCCATCTTGTTGCCGGTGATATTGCCCTTGGGATCGGCCAGATAGGTATCCAGCAGCTCAACCGTCCAGTTGCCACCATGCCCGGCCATCGCGTCGGAATACGCGAACCCCTCGACACCGCCGACGGGCCGGTCAAGGATTCCCCACAGATGCGGCCCGGTCCGGTCCGCCTTGCCATCATCGGCTGTATGGCAGGCCTTGCATTTCGCAAAGACCTTTTCACCCGCCGTCGGGTCGGGATCCGTAGTGGCCGCCACCTGAACCGGTGCAGGATCGGCAACCGCCACCACGGTCTCGCCCGCCGGGGCATCGGAAGCATCGGCATCCTGATCCTCAAGCATATAGGCCGGGGTCCGGTCGGGCGTTCCCTTGATCAGAAGCGTGCCCAGAACGAACACGGCGAACACGCCAAACAGCGCGAAAAAGGCCAGAGCAGCCCGGCCGATCCAATCTTCCAGTCTTTGCATGTGCCTCGCTCCGATCCGGCTGGTCCGGGGGGCGGAAACCCGCCGCCCGGATTGTCATCTGGCTTGGTTCGGTCTGGATCAGTCGCCGTCCATCCCGCTCATCCCGGACATGCCATCCATGCCCGACATGCCACTCATGCCCGACATGCCGCCCTGCCCGGCCAGCGTCCACTGGGTGCAAACCCAGCCCGAACCGCCTGCCATTCCAGCCATTCCGTCCATGCCGCTCATGCCCGACATGCCATCCATGCCGCTCATGCCTGACATGCCGTCCATGCCCGACATACCGCCCATGCCGCTCATGCCTGACATTCCACCTTGCCCGGCCATGGTCCATTGCGTGCAGACCCAGCCCGAGCCATCGCCGGACATGCCGCCCATACCGGACATGCCTCCCATTCCTCCCATGCCGGACATTCCCGACATGCCCTGAGCACCGGCGACCGAAATCAGCGCGCCAGTGCAAAGGATCGCCGCGAGGGTTGTCTTGGTGATTTTCCGCATTCGCTTTGCTCCTCTTGATTGATCAAAGATCGCGTCTGGCACGGGCCAATCCCGTGGACGCTGCCCTTCGGCGCAGGTCGGCACCGAAAGTCCGGTTGCGGCTAGTCCGTCTGGTACCAGCCGCGAATGTCATAGGGTGCGTGCATCCCCGGATGGTTGAAGGGCGTAAACCAGTCGCCTTCGTCGTCCAGAAATTGCAGATGGGCCGGATAGGGTTCGCTGATGCCGGTCATCGCCTGCGCAAACCACGCCTCGTCATGCTGCACCGCAGTAATCACGGGCGCGCCCTCGGGCCGCATCGCAGGCGCGGTTCCGGCGATATAGGCCGCGCCGGCCTGCGGCTCTGCATCCTGCGCATTGGCCAAGGTCGGACAGGCGGCCATGGCGATCATGGCTGTCAAAAGGCGGTATGCCATCCGGCTTCCCCCATCGGAAAAGATGTGCCGCAGAGCGGGCTGGCCACCCTGCGTCCTGAAGGCAGAATAGGCATCCCCACCGCAATGTCGTTATAAAAATTAAGCAATTACAGAATGTTGCGCTATTTTGCCCCTGACAATCTGTCAGCACGGATACCTCCGCCCGGCAAAGACCCGCAAATGCAGCGGGATAGGGCCTGACAATCTGTCAGGTCAGGCTGTCAGTCCCGGCGTTGCGACATGACGCCGCACGCACCCGGCGGTTGACGCAAGACGGTGAAACGGCGTCAGAATGGGGGCGCATCCCGAAAAGGAGAGGTCATGGACAAGCGAATCGAGGCTGCCGTGAAAAAGGCGCTGGCCGGGCTTGTGCCGCTTGGCGCGGTCAAGGCGCTGACGGTTTCGGACGGTCAGGTCGGCTTTGTGCTGGACGCCGGGATCGCGCCACTGCCCGATAATGCCGCCGGACGGGCAAAGGCGCTGCTGCGCGGAATAGAGGGCGTGACGGGTGTGACCGTGCATCTGGCCGCGCCGCAGAAAGCCCCCGCCGCCCCGCCGGGGCCTTCGCCCATCAAGGGTGTCGGCGCGGTCATCGCCATCGGCTCGGGCAAGGGCGGGGTCGGCAAATCGACGGTAACGGCCAATCTGGCGCTGGCGCTTGCCGATCAGGGCCTGCGGGTCGGGCTGCTGGATGCCGACATCTACGGCCCCTCGCAGCCGACGATGCTGGGCGCGACGGGCCGCCCGGTCGGACGCGAGAACCGCATCGTACCGCTGTCGGCGCACGGCATCCGCTGCATGTCGGTTGGCATGCTGATGGATCCGGACCGGGCGCTGGTCTGGCGCGGGCCGATGCTGGTCACGGCGATCCGGCAATTGCTGCACGATGTGATCTGGGCGCCGCTGGATGTGCTGATCGTGGATCTGCCGCCGGGAACAGGGGATGTGCAGATCACGCTGGCCCAGTCGGTGCCGCTGACCGGCGCGGTGGTGGTAACGACTCCGCAGGACGTCGCCCTGATCGACGCCCGCCGCGCCATGGACCTGTTCGACCAGACCGGCGTGCCCGTCCTTGGCCTGATCGAGAACATGTCCAGCCACATTTGCAGCCATTGCGGGCAAGAGGACGACATCTTCGGCCATGGCGGAGGCGAGGCCGAAGCCCGCGCGCGCGGCATCGCCTTTCTGGGCGCGCTGCCGCTCAGCCGTCCGGTCCGCGAAACCGGAGATGCGGGCACCCCCATCGTCCGCGCCGATCCGCAAGGCCCCGTCGCCACCCGCTTTCGCCAGATCGCAGAGGCGCTGCAAGAGGTGCTGTGACGTTCTTGCGTCCACTCTGGTCCGGGGGTACCAATTGGCAGGGGGTTGGGGGCTGGCTGTGACATGGTAACGCAATCACAGACCATCTGGACGCAGGAACCGGTTCAGGCATTGCTGAACGCGGCCGGGGGCGGGGTTCTGGCGCTGATCGCCGGGGTTGAGGGGCCGTCCTACCGACCGGTTGGCGCGATGATGGCGATCATCGGGGAACAACGGGTGGGCACGCTGTCGTCCGGCTGTATCGAGGCCGACATCGCGCTGCACGCCCGGACGACGCTGACCGATGGCCGCCCCCGGATGATCCGCTATGGCTGCGGCTCGCCCTTCATGGATATCGAACTGCCCTGTGGCGGCGGGCTGGATATTCTGCTGGTGCCGCATCCGGATCGCATGGCGCTGGAACAGGTGGCCGCCAACTGGGCGCAGCGCATCCCCTGCACGCTGCTGATCGACACAAGCTCTGGCCGCTGCCGCGTCGCCGACAAGGGTGACACCGCGCTTGTCGATGGCGTCTTGCGGATCCGGTTGCAGCCCGAGATCCGCTTTCTGATCTTTGGCAAGGGCCCCGAGGCCTGCACCTTTGCCCGGCTGGTGCAATCGGCGGGTTATCCCAACCTGCTGTTGTCGCCCGACCCCGAAACCCTGACCGATGGCGAACTGGCCGGATGCGGCACGCAGCACCTGTCCGCCCGCGCCTTTCCGCCCGAGCTGGCAGTCGATGACCGGACCGCGATCACCCTGTTCTTCCACGACCACGACTGGGAACCGGTACTGCTGGCCGGGGCGCTGGACACGCCGGCCTTCTATATCGGCGCGCAGGGCAGCCAGCGCGCGCGCGATGCCCGGTTGCTGGCACTTGCGGCGATGGGCGTGGCGCAGGCCGCGCTGGCGCGGTTGCACGGGCCGATCGGACTGATCCCTTCTGCGCGGGATCCCGGCACGCTGTCTGTCTCGGTTCTGGCCGAGATTCTGGCCACCGCAATGCGACCCGCAGGATGAGGACAGCGGG
>NZ_JBKEBL010000225.1:0-23949 GCF_047973135.1 Paracoccus sp. (in: a-proteobacteria) | reverse complement strand
TCATCCGCCGCGCCATGATCCGCATGCCCGACGCGATCCGCGACCTGCCCGCGACAATGCTGTTGCAGGTCCATGACGAACTGGTCTTCGAGGTGCACGAGGATGCGGTGGACGCCCTGATCGCCTCCGCGCGCGAGGTGATGGAGAATGCGGCCGAGCCTGCGGTGAAACTGTCCGTGCCGCTGATCGTCGATGCCGGTCAGGGCGCGAACTGGGCCGAGGCGCATTGATGGCCCATTCGCACAGCCACCATCACGGGCACCATCACGGGCATGGGCACAGCCATGGCGGCGACGGCATGATCGGCTGGGCGGTGCTGATCAATCTTGCGCTGACCGCCGCGCAGATTGGCGGCGGGCTGGTGGCCGATTCCACCGCGCTGATTGCCGACGGCGTGCATAACCTGTCGGATGCGATGGCGCTGGTGCTGGCCTTTGGCGCGCGGCGGCTGGCGCAGCGCCCTTCGACCCCGGCCTGGAGCTATGGCTGGGGTCGGGCCGAAATCGTCGCCGCATTCGTCAACTATCTGGCGCTGATCGCGATTTCCCTCTGGCTGGTCATCGAAGCCATGGGCCGGCTGGCCCACCCGCCCGAGGTCGGCGGCGGGCTGGTCATGGCGCTGGCAACCCTGGCGCTGATCGTCGATCTGGGCACGGCGGCGCTGGTCTGGCGGCTGTCGAAGGACAGCATGAACATCCGCGCGGCCTTTTTGCACAATCTGGCCGATGCCGGGGTCTCGGTCGCGGTGCTGATTGGCGGCGCGCTGATCTGGGCCTTTGGCTGGAACCCGGCGGACCCGATCCTGACCCTGGCGATTTCGGCGGTGATCCTGTGGCATGTCAGCATGGAAATCGGCCCGGTCTTTCGCATGCTGATGCTGGCCGCGCCGCCGGGCATCGATCCCCGGATGGTGCTGACCGCGCTGCGCGGGATCGACGGCGTCGACGGCGCCCATCACCTGCATCTGTGGCAGATCGACGAAAAACGCAGCGCCGCCTCGGTGCATCTGGTGGTCGGAACGCAAGGTTTCAGCAAAGTGATCCGGCAGGCCAAAACCAGGCTCTACGAAGATTTCAACATCATCCACAGCACCATCGAGATCGAACTGCCGGACGATTGCGCCGACGCGCATCTGAAGGCGCGGGGCGGGCACAAGACTGACACCTGATCGCCCCGCGCGATAGGCGAAGCAAGGCCGACGCGACGATCGTGACAGGCGCGGCAGAGGGCCAGCGGACGACATCGAGCCGCTGATGGCGTTGGTGCAAAGGGCTTTCTGGTATCGCTGACGCAAGCTGATCCTGATCAGCAAAACCTGCGCATAATCAGCGTCAAATCAAAAGATTACAGCCCGGCAACCTGATCATTTTCTGCGCGTCCGGCCATACCGTCCCATCGAACGATTGTCAGGCGCAGACCGGCCCGAACTTGCGAGAAAGGGGGCGCGGGGCGTGCAAAGCCCGCCCCGTCGCTGCCGCCCGGCCCCAGGCGCGCTGCGCGCGCAGCCGGTCTGCGGGTGGCCACCGACACCGGCAGATCCACCGCGAGGGTAGCGGGGGGTCCGGGGGGCGCAGCGCCCCCGGCTGCCGCGGGACGCAATAAATCCGGCGCTGCCGACACATGAGGGAGCTCCGGCACAGGTAAACGGCACAGGTATAGCTGACGGAAGCCAATTTGATCATCAAATTGGCGCAGCATCAGCGTGAAATCAAATGGTTATAGCCTGACAACATAATCAGAAGAAAGTCGTCAGGCTATATCACCGAAATATTGCACCTGCGCGGATGCCGTAACGCTCGACGTGACCTGCGGGTTTCCGCGATTTCGGGACAGGATCGCGGGGGAATGCTTTTCCGCGCTTATTCCACGGCGATGCGGATGACGCCTGCGGCGCATTCGACCGGCACTCTGTCAAGCCCGCAATCCGCGCCATCAACCGCCACGCCGGTTGCGAGGTCGAAGCGGGCGCCATGATTGGTACACAGGATCATCGTGCCATCCGCCGACTGCAATTGCCTGCCGCGATAATCCAGCGGCAGGTATTGATGCGGGCAGGCGTTGACATAGGCACAAAACCCGTTGCCCGACCGGGCAACCAGAATCGGGAAATCGCCCTTGCCGGTCGCCACGGTCAGCGCGTGCACGCCGGTCACGTCATCCGCCGCGCAGATGACGGTTCCGGGTGCGGGGGCTGAGGGGTAATCCTGCCAGCCCATGCCGCGTCAACCCGCCGTTTCGGCGCTAAGCACGCCGCGACGGATCTGGTCTTCCTCGATCGATTCAAACAGGGCACGAAAATTCCCCTCGCCAAAACCGTCATCGCCCTTGCGCTGGATAAACTCGAAAAAGATCGGTCCAATCACGGTTTTCGAAAAGATCTGCAACAGAATCCGCGTCTCGCCCCCGCCGACCACGCCTTCGCCGTCGATCAGAATACCGTGCTTTTTCATACGCTCCAGCGGCTCGTCATGGCCGGTCACGCGCTTGTGGGACATGTCGTAATAGACATCGGGCGGTCCCGGCATGAATTCCATTCCGGCATCAGAGATGAGGTCGGTACCGGCATAGATGTCGTTCGAGGCGATGGCGATGTGCTGGATGCCTTCGCCCTTGTATTCCTTCAGATATTCCTCGATCTGGCTGTGATCGTCGGTACTTTCGTTGATGGGGATACGGATCTTGCCATCGGGGCTGGTCAGGGCGCGGCTGACAAGCCCGGTCTGCTTGCCCTTGATGTCAAAGAACTTGATTTCGCGGAAATTGAACGTGTCGTGATAGAACTTGTACCAGGTGTCCATATTACCGCGAATGACGTTATGGGTCAGGTGATCCAGATAGTAGAAGCCAAAGCCGCTGGGCTTCGGGTCAGGATCGCCCAGCCAGTCGTAACCGGCCTCATAGGCGCTGCCGGCATCGCCATAACGGTCGATGAAATACAAAAGCGATCCGCCGATGCCAAAGACCGCAGGCGCGTCGATGGATTTTCCGGGGCCGGTATATTCCGTAGCCCCCAGATCCAGCGCCCGCTTTAACGCCTCCTGCGCATCAACCACACGCCAGGCCATCGCGGGGGCGCAGGGGCCATGTTCACGGACAAAGCCTGCCGCATGGCTGTCGGGATCAGCGTTCAGAAGATAGTTGATGTCACCCTGACGATAGAGGGTGATGTTCTTCATCTTGTGCTTTGCCACCGGGACAAAGCCCATCTGGCGAAAGATGGTGTCCAGCACCTTTGGCTGCGGATGGGCGTATTCGACAAATTCGAACCCGTCCGTGCCGGCAGGGTTGGCGGCGCTGATGGTTGCCTTGGGGGCATTGTGGGGAAACGGTCCCATGCGATCCTCCTTGCTTGGCTGCATTCCTGTCGCTTCCCCCTGATCATGACGCGTTCGGGGCGCATGGTTCTTGCGAAATGGCAGAAATTAGGGTCAAATTCGCACGAAACACGCGCATATTTTCATAATGGTGCACGAAATGCATATGGACGGCTTTGATCTTGCAATCCTGACCGCGCTACAAAGGGATGGCGCGATGACCAATGCCGCGCTGGCCGAGGTGGTGGGGCTGTCCGCCTCGCAATGTTCGCGCCGCCGCACCGGGCTGGAGCAGGCGGGCGTGATCCGTGGCTATGCCGCGCGGCTGGATCCGGCGCGGATGGGATATGGCCTGCGCGCGATCATCCGGGTGAACCTGTCCAGCCACGGGCAGGGCAAAGAGGACGATTTCGCCCGCTTCGTCGCCAGCCACCCACAGATTCGTTCGGCCTTTTCAGTATCGGGGGATGCAGATTACGTGCTGGACATCCGCGCCCGCGATCTGGACGCCTTTGCCGATTTCGTGCATCGCCATCTGCTGCCGCATCCGCAAGTGGCGCAGGTGCGGTCGGAAATCGTGCTGAAAACGCTGAAGGACGAGGGCGGGGTCGCCCTGCCCTAACCCGCCGCCGTCATGACGCGCCGCAGATCCTCTGCCGTCAGCGGGGCGGGATTGGCCTTCATCGAGGACGAACTGGCCGCAGCCCCGGCCGCCGCAGCCTGCGCCTCGCTGTCCACTCCAAGCTCCGTCAGTGCGGGCAGACCCGCCGCGCGCGACCAGTCGGCGATGTGGCGCGCCGCCTGCGGCAGATCGGCATCCGCATGACCAAGCGCTGCACCGATCCAGCGCCCCACCTCATCCATCCGCGCGGCAGACTGGCCACCGCCCGCCACCGCCCGGTTGGCGATCAGCACATGGGGCAGCAGCACACCGCAAAGCGCACCATGCGCCGCGCCGGTCAGCCCGCCCAAGGGTCCGGCCAACCCATGCACCGCCCCCAGTCCGGCATTGGCCAGCGCCAGACCGCCACACAGGCTGACCCATGCCATCTCGTCGCGGGCGCGCGGATCTTCGGCCTGCATCAGCCAGATCAGCGCGGCCAGCCCGCGCGGGATGGCATCGCGGCACAGCGCGTCGGTCAAGGGATTCGCGCGGGTACAAACATAAGGCTCGATCACCTGCGTAACGGCGTCCAGCCCCGAAGCCAGCGTGACCGCGCGCGGGCAGTGATCGGTCAGCGCGGGATCGACGATGGCCAGCCGGGGCAGCATCCGCGCATCGCGCAGACTGACCTTGCGGCGATATTCAGGAACCGCGATCACGGCGTTACGCGTGACCTCGGCCCCGGTGCCCGCAGTGGTCGGAAGGGCGACGAATGGCAGGGGCGGATGATCCAGCGGCAGGCCCTGCCCCACGACCTCAAGATGGTCCAGCATCGGCCGCGTGGCGGGCACCAGCGCAGCAATGGCCTTGCCCGCGTCGATCACGGCCCCGCCGCCCATCGCAACCACGACCTGCGCCTGCGCATCGCGCGCGGTGTCCAGCCCCGCCTTGATCAACGCCATGTCGGGTTCTTGCGGGACGGAAAAGCCCGCGACCTGACAGCCCGCATCTACCAGCCCCGCGCGCAACCCGGCGCTGCGCGCCGCATCCGAGCCATGTACCAGCAGCACCCGCCGCCCCAGCGCAGCAATCCGCGATGGCGCGGCGGTGGCCAGTCCGCGCCCGAACAGGATTTCGGTCGCGCTGGCAAAGGCAAAGGCGGGCAGGCTGTCAGGCAACGGCCGGACGTTCATCTGCGGCAAGCTGCGCGTCCAGCGCCAGAACCTGACGCACGGCCTCGGCGGCCTCGGCCCCCTTTTTCACGAAATGCTCGCGGAAAAAGGCGATCATCGCGGGCACCTCCTGATAGTTATGCGGCGTCAGCGAGACCGAGAAACATGGCACCCCGGTTTCCAGCCCGACATTCATCAGCCCGGTGACGACCGCAGCCGCGACGAAATCATGGCGATAGATGCCGCCATCGACCACAAAGGCCGCCGCGACCACGGCGTCGTATTTGCCGCTTTGCGCCAGCTTCTTGGCCAGCAGCGGCATCTCGAACGCGCCGGGTACATCAAAGGCATCGACCTGCGCGCCGGGGATCAGCCTTGGCTGTTCGGCCATGAAACCGTCATGGGCGCGATCGACGATGTCGGCGTGCCAGCGGGCCTTGATAAAGGCGATGCGGGAATTGGTCTTGGTCATAATCGGAACCCTCCGTTAAACAGCGTCAGGCCCCAGAGCATTGGCGTCAGCCGCCCCGAAAGGTGCGACGACGTTTCTCTTTCATCCGGACTGTTACCGTCGGCCCCGGAGTTTCACCGGATCTGCTGACCCTTCCTTGCGAAAGGCGCTCGCGGGCTGTGACCGCCGGTGGGGAATTGCACCCCGCCCTGAGAACGGATCCGGTCTAGCATGCACCCCGCGCCGCGCCAAGCCCCAAGGAACGCAACGGCAAAACGCTTTGACATCCCGGCCTTGCGGGAATACCCCTGCCCTGCCTCCGCGCGCAAAGCTGGAATATCATGGGTTTGACAAGACGCCGCCTGCTGACCTTCGCGCTGGCCGCGATGGGCGCATCGCTGTTTTTGCTTCTTCATCTGCCGCTGCCGATGCTGCTGGGGCCGATGCTGGCCTGTCTGGTCGCGGCGCTGGCCGGGGCAAGGCTGGCGGGGGCGGGGCAGCTTGGCGTCTTTATGCGGACATTTCTGGGCGTTGCTGTCGGCTCGGCCATCACACCCGAAGTTCTGCAAACGCTGCCCGACATTGCCGCCTCGCTGATGTTCGTGCCGCTGTTCATCGGGGTGATCGCGCTTGTCGGCTATCCGCTGTTCCGGCGCGTCTTTGGCTTTGATCACGCGACCGCGTGGTATGCGGCCATGCCGGGCGGATTGCAGGACATGCTGGTCTTTGGCGAAGAGGCGGGCGGCGATGTGCGCGCGCTGTCACTGATCCATGCGACGCGGGT
The DNA here is from genome assembly GCF_047973135.1 of Paracoccus sp. (in: a-proteobacteria). Lineage (GTDB taxonomy): Bacteria > Pseudomonadota > Alphaproteobacteria > Rhodobacterales > Rhodobacteraceae > Paracoccus. The sequence goes on along the minus strand of NZ_JBKEBL010000225.1, from coordinate 17,624 downwards.
GCTGGTCGTCGTGACCATCGCGCCGCTGCTGATGAGCGTTTACTGGAACATCGATCTGTCGCAGCCGCCGGGGGCACCGATCCGCGCGCTGGCCCCGACCGAGATCCTGATCATGATCGCCGCCGGTTTCTTCGGCTGGAAGATCGCCGAGCGTCTGGGCCTGTTCGGTGCCTCGATCCTTGGCCCGATGATCCTGACGGCGGGGCTGTCGCTGGCAGGCATCATCCAGCACCGCCCCCCCGCCGAAATCATTCAGGCGGCGCAGTTCTTTATCGGCATCGCCGTCGGCGTGAAATATGCGGGAATCACCGCGCGCGAATTGCGCATCGACGTGACCGCAGGGCTGGCCTATGCGGTACTGATGGCGCTGATCAGCCTGCTTTTCATCGAGGCGATCACCTGGCTGAGCATCGCCCCCGCGCTAGAGGCCTTTCTGGCCTTCCTGCCCGGAGGTCAGGCCGAAATGGTCGTCATCGCCATCATCGCCGGGGCCGATCTGGCCTATGTCGTCAGCCACCACCTGCTGCGCATGGTGATCGTCATCACCCTCGCACCGCTGGTCGGCAGGATACTGGGGCGGCGCTGAGTCCGCAGCCCCGCGCGTTCAGCGGCACGCCACCCCGCGCAAAGGAAAGGCCGGTCCCGAGGGACCGGCCTTTCCTTTTTCTCAACCATGGTGCCGGTGAAGGGACTCGAACCCCCGACCCCATCATTACGAATGACGTGCTCTACCAGCTGAGCTACACCGGCATCTGGTTGTGCCGCGCCGGATAGCAGGTTCCGGCGCAGGGGAAAAGAGGGCGCGCGCATTTTTCGCGCCCCTCTTCACAGTTCTACGCCTTGCCCACCTGATTTCCCTTGGCCTTGGTCTCGGGCGGTTCGACATCGGGGCGGATCGGGGCAGGTTCTGTCGATGCGGGTTTTTCGGGCGTGGTGATCGTGCTGGAAGGATCGACCTCGATATAATCATCCTCGCGCGGCACCATTCCCGGCGCGACATCCGCGACCTCGACGCGCCCGCCATTCTTTTTCGGCGACGGTGCCGCCTTGGGGGCGCTGATCTCGACTTCGGCTGCGGCCATGGGCTGTCCTGCATCGGGCTTTGGTGCGCCGACCAGCAGGGGCAGCATCTCGGCCCCCGACCCCGCCGATTGCCTGTGCTCGGGCTCGCGCCAGGTCAGCGTGTCGAAACCGCCGCAACTGTCGCAAACGGGTGCCCAGTCGGCCATGACATTATGGCATTTGTCGCAGACCCATTGCGGCCCGCGCGAGGCTGTCAGCGCCCGCGCCAGCCAGCCCCGGACGACGCTGTCCTGCGCCCCCTCGCCGCGTTCGATGGCGGCCATGATCGACAAGGTCCGCGTGGTCGGATGCGTCTCGGCCAGATCGCCAAGGGCGCGGCGGGCACCGGGAAAATCCTCGGCGGCCAGCAGCAATTCGGCCTTCAGCAGGCGGGATTCCTCGTCATCGGGCTTTTTCGCGATCAGCCGCTGGAACCGTTTCAGCCGCGCCGCCGGGGTCTCGTCCGGGACGATCTCGGCATAGACGGTGGCCAGATCCGGATGCGGGCGGACCGACCAGGTCTTTTCAATCACGCGCGAAGCGTTGCGGAAATCCTGCTGCGCGATATAGCTGCGCGCGGCAAGCGCCGCCGCCGGAACCAGATCGGGCGAGGCCTTGGCGGCGGAAATCGCCGCCTCGCGCGCGCTGATCGAGGCCCCTTGCGCCAGCACGTCGCTGGCCTCTTGCAGGGCCAGAACAGCCTCGCGGCGAAGGGCGACATCCTTGGGAATATCGCCCTGCCGCCGCTTGTCCTTCAGCAGTTGGCGGGCCCCTTTCCAGTCATGTTCGCGGGTCTGCAATTGCAGCAGCGTATCCTGCATTTCCTTGTGGCCGGGCTTCAGCGCATAGGCTTTCTGCGCCAGCAGCATCGCGCCATGCGTATCGCCGTCATCCAGTTTCTGCCGCATCAATCCGCGAATCCCGACAAAGCGGGTGCGGTCGTCGTCCAGCAGCTTGCGATACATGGCATGCGCGCGGGCCTTGTCACCGGCCACCTCGGCAGCCTGGGCGGTCAGCAGATTGGTGATATGCGGCTGATCAAGCAGGCGTTCGGCCTTTGCGGCCTTGGCCATGGCCAGCTTGCCCTCGCCCGAGGCGACGGCCAGCATCCCCTCGGACAGGGCGGCATAGCCCTTGCGCTGGCGCGAGCGCGCGAAATAGCGGTCGATGGCGGTTTCGTCGCCCGCCAGAAAGCGGACAAAGGCCAGCGCAAAGCCCAGCAGCCTGACCACCGCCCAAGCGGCGATCATCAGCACTGCCAGCACCACCACCGCCTTCACCGGCGTCAGCACATATTCCATGCCGCCAAACTGGACCAGCAGCGTCTGCCCGGTTTCGGACAGGCGCATGGCCCCAAGCGCGGCGGCCAGAACCACGGCGAAAAAGAACAGGATTTTCAGCAAGGACAGTATCATGGGCGTGGTCCTCAGTTCGTTTCAGCCGACAGGTCGTTCAGCGCGGCATGGGCGTCGCGATAGGCTGCGGCATCGGTCAGCCATTGCGCCATGGCCGGGGCCGTGGCGGCAGGTTCGGGCAGCGCCGCCATCTCGGTCAGCGCGCCGGCGATGTCGCCCGCCTCGACCAGGGCATTCGCCCGCGACAGGATTGCGTCGGCATCATCGCCTTCGCGCGGCTGGACTGATCGCGCACCGACCTGTGCCCGCAGGAAATTCGTCAGGACATTGCCGCCCTGAGTGCTGTCCTCGCGCAGTGTGGCGCGCAGGGACGCCCGCGCCGCCTCGCCAAAGCTGGCCTGCAGGCCCTCAAGGCTGGGAACGTCGCGTTGCAGCGCCTCGGGGGCATCCAGACCCGCGCCTGCCAGCGCCTGTTTCGCGTCCTCCGCCGTCACACCGCGATCCAGCGCGGCCTGCAACGCGGCCACCGCCGCCACCGCCTGCGCGCGCCGGGTGCTGTCCTGCGCGGCCTCTTGCAGCCTGGCCGCCTCGGCCTGCGCTTCTGCGATCTGCGATTGCGCCTGTTGGGCGGCGGCCTGAATCTGCTGTTGCAGCGCATCGGCCTGCCCGGCCAGAGCCTGCACCTGCGCCGCCACCTCGGGCGAGATTGCGGGACGGCTGACCAACTGGTCGATCTGACCGGCCTGCTGAGCGATTTGCGCCTGCAACCGGGCCACGGTCTGCCCAAGCGCATCGTCCCCGGCAGCGACCGGCGCGGCATTGGCAATCGCCTCAAGGGCGACGATCCGCTCGGCCTGCGCCTCAAGCGCGGCTTGCAGCGCGGGCAAGACACCCTGATCGCCCGGCAAAGCGTTCAGCGCGGCCTCGACCGCGTCGATCCGGGCGGGCAATTGGGTGATCTCCTCGGGGATCTGCGGCGCCTGCTGATTCGCGGCGCTTTCTTCGGCGATCCGGCGGGCAGCGGCCTCGGCGGCGCTGATCGCCTGCGCCTCGATCACGGCCGGGTCCACGCGCGGGGGCTGCTGCATCGCCCAGTAATAGGTCGCCCCGGCCCCAAGACCGGCGGCAACCACCCCGCCGAACAGCACCTGCCAGAAGCCGGTTTTCTGAACCGTGACGTTCTGGACTGGCGCGGGCGTCTTTTCCGGCTGCGAAGCGGGCCGCGAGGCCGGTTCGGTCGGCGAATCAGCCTTGGCCGATTTCTCAAGCATGACGGGCTTCGTCCCATCCTTTGCCGGTTCGGGCTTTGCCGGTTCGGGCTTGTCGGATTTGGCCGATTCGGCCCCGGCCCCGGCTTTCGCGGGCCTGACCTCTGCGGCGGGAATGCCATTTTCCGCCTTGCCGACCAGCGTCGATTCGGCAGGCTTGACCTCGCCTCCGGTTGCAGCGACGGATTTGCCCGTTCCCGCACCGGAATCGGCGGTGGCGATCACATCCGGTTTGGCCGGCTCTTTCTTCGCTTGCGGTGAATCCTCGGGAACCAAGTCCTTCGAGGTTTCCGATTTGGTCGAACTCTTGCTTGGCTTTGTCACGTCAGCTCCCCGTCATCGCGTGCCTCGGAGGCATCACAGCCGCCGGGTCGTCCGGTATCAGCCTACTCACGCCGGGCCGTGGCCTCAACCCGCCGTGATCAGCTTTGTTCATCTGCCATAAGGCGACGGATTGCTGCAACCATCGCCTCGGCAGTCGGAAATCTTGCCACGGCCTGTCCGGCCATGGGTCCAGCCCAAGCCTGCATCACCGCAGGGCTGACGGCAACGGGGAATAAGAGGGCTGCCGCATCGGAAACCTGTGCCGCCACCAGCCGGGCAGATCTGGCCGAAAACAGCGGCAGAAGCACCCGCCCCGGACCAGATAGCAGCGCGCGTGCATCCGCGTTCAGCGGTTCCGCCACCTGATCATAGACCACCACCCCCTCGACCGGCAGCGTCCGCGCGACATGGCGGCCATGCAGATGCAGCAGCGGCACCGGCGCGGCACGGATCAGCGGCAGCAGGCTTTCGGCGAAACCCTTGCCCTCTCGCACGCTGAATCCGGCCTCGCGCGCGACCTGCGCCGTCCTCTTGCCCACGCACAGCGCCAGCCGCCCCTGCCCCGGCCCGGCGGCCGGCACGGCATGGGCCGAAGTGAACACGAACCCGCCCGCCGCCCGCAGCCTGTCCGCGTCATGGGCCACGGGTTCGATCCGCAGAATAGGCGAAATCACCGCCCGCACCCCCGGCAGCATCGCCTGAAAACGCCGCGAATCGGCCTGAGGCCGGGTCAGCAGAAGCGTGCTTGGCATTGGCATTCCCCCTGCGGCGATGTTACGGGGTCAGGGGTAAGCGTCAATTTTCCGCCCGGCAAGAGCATGGACGACACCGTTTTTCTTGGCATCGAAAGCAGTTGCGACGATACCGCTGCCGCCATTGTCACTGGCGACCGGCGGATTCTGTCCTCGGTCGTGGCGGGTCAGACCGACCTGCACGCCGATTTCGGCGGCGTCGTCCCTGAAATCGCCGCCCGCGCCCATGCCGAGCGTCTGGATCTGTGCATTGAACAGGCGCTGGCTGAATCAGGCACCGCGCTGCGCGATCTTGACGGCATCGCCGTGACCGCCGGTCCGGGACTGATCGGCGGCGTCATGGCGGGGGTCATGATGGCCAAGGGCATCGCGGCGGGCTCGGGGTTGCCGCTGGTGGGGGTGAACCATCTGGCGGGCCACGCGCTGACGCCGCGCCTGACCGATGGCATCGGCTTTCCCTATCTGATGCTGCTGGTCTCGGGCGGACATTGCCAGTTCCTGCGCGTCGATGGCCCGCAGGATTTTACCCGGCTTGGCGGCACCATCGACGACGCGCCGGGCGAGGCTTTCGACAAGCTGGCGCGCCTTCTGGCGCTGCCCCAACCCGGAGGCCCCGCGGTCGAGGCCGAGGCGATGCAAGGCGATCCCGACCGGTTCGACCTGCCGCGCCCGCTGCTGGACCGGCCCGGCTGCGACATGTCGTTCTCGGGGCTGAAAACCGCCGCGCTGCGGCTGCGCGATCAACTGATCGCCGGACAGGGCGGGCTGCGCCAGTCCGACCGGGCCGATCTTTGCGCTGCCTTCCAGACAGCCGTGGCCGAGGTACTGGCCGAAAAATCCCGCCGCGCACTGGCTGCCAGCCCCGCCCCGGTTCTGGCCGTAGCGGGGGGCGTGGCCGCGAACGGGGCGATCCGGGCGGCACTGAAACAGGTTGCCACAGCGGCGGGCGCCCGTTTCCTTGCCCCGCCTCTGCGGCTGTGCACCGACAATGCCGCGATGATTGCATGGGCGGGAATCGAACGGTTCCGTGACGGCGGGCGCGACGGCATGGACCTGACGGCCCGCCCCCGCTGGCCGCTGGACAAGCACGCCGCCCCCATGCTTGGCGGCGGCAGGAAAGGAGCCAAGGCATGACCGGCATCGCGATCCTTGGCGCGGGGGCCTTTGGCACGTCGCTGGCCCTTGCGCTGACCGCGAACGGCGCGGTCACGCTGTGGGGCCGCAATCCCGGATGGCACGGGGAAAACCCGCGCCTGCCCGGCATCCCGATTCCCCCGGCCATCACCGTTACCTCTGATCTGGCCACGGCCACGCGGGCCGACACGATCCTTCTGGCCCTGCCCGCTCAGGCGCTGCGCGGCTTTCTGGACGAAAATGCCCGTGCGCTGAACGGCAAGACCCTGATCAGCACCGCCAAAGGCATAGATCTGCTTCGCCTGACCGGCCCCTCGCATCTGATCGCCGGGGCTTGCCCCGACGCGACCGTCGCCGTTCTCAGCGGCCCCTCTTTCGCTGCCGACATCGCGCGCGGCCTGCCCACCGCGCTGACGCTGGCCTGCGCCGATCCGGCCTGCGGCAAGGCGCTGCAACACGCGCTGTCCACGCCGGTGCTGCGGCTGTATCGTACGACAGATGTGGCCGGGGCGGAACTGGGCGGCGCGCTGAAGAATGTCATTGCCATTGCGGCGGGCGCGGTGATCGGCGCGGGTCTGGGCGACAGTGCACGCGCCGCCATCGTCACGCGCGGCTTTGCCGAGATGACGCGCCTTGCCACCCGTCTGGACGCGCGGCCCGAAACGCTGGCCGGGCTGTCGGGTCTGGGCGATCTGACGCTGACCTGCACCTCGCCGCAATCGCGCAATTTCCGCTTTGGCCAGGCCATCGGCGCCGGGCAGGATTTCGATCCCACAACCACCGTCGAAGGTGCCGCCACAGCCCGCGCCGTCAGCGACCTTGCCCGCCGTCTGGGCGAGGATACCCCCATCGCCGCGCTGGTCGCAAAGCTTGCGGAAGGCGCGATTTCAGTGGAAAACGCCATGGAATACCTGATGAACCGCCCCCTGAAGGAGGAATGATGCCACTTTTCGCCGTGATTTGCCGGGACAAGCCCGGTGCCCTGCAAACCCGTCTGGACACGCGCGACGCGCATCTGGCCTATGTCCGCGATACCGGCATCGTCACCATGGCCGGCCCCCTGATCGAAGAGGGCGAGATGCGCGGATCCCTGATCATCCTTGACACCGGCACGCTGGCCGATGCCGAAAACTGGGCGGCCGGCGATCCCTACAAGGCGGCGAGCCTTTTCGAAGCCGTGCAGGTGATCGAATGGAAGAAGGTGATCGGCTGATGGCCCATTGGCTGTTCAAATCCGAACCCGATGTCTTTGGCTGGGACGATCTGGTCGCGAAAGGCGATACCGGCGAGGAATGGGACGGCGTGCGCAACTATCAGGCACGCAACAATATGCGCGCCATGAAGATCGGCGAACGCGGGCTGTTCTATCACTCGAATATCGGCAAAGAGGCCGTGGGTATCGTCGAGGTGATCGCCGAGGCCCATCCCGACAGCAAGGCCACCGACCCGAAATGGGAGTGTGTCGATGTGAAGGCGGTGCAAAAGCTGCCTCGTCCGATCTCGCTGGACGAAGCAAAGGCCAATCCGCGCCTGAAGGACATGGTGCTGGTCAATAACAGCCGCCTGTCGGTCCAACCCGTTTCCGACGAGGAATGGGCCGTGATCATGGAACTGACCGGCCTTTAGGCGACAAGCTGTCGTCGCCTGACCGGAAGACAAACATACTGGGAAAAACACGTCCGGGCCAAGGAATCCCGGACGCCGATACCGGCACCATCCTCAAGAGGAACCTCCGGGCACCCCTGCCGGAATTCCCCCACCCCGAATTGCGCAAGAACACAATGCACAACCTGACGGGATCGGATCCGGCCTTCTGGCCCGTAACCGATCCCTAGCACCTGTTTTATGATCGCGCAAATGCAAAGCCTTGCGGTTTTTAGACAAACGCGCTTCATCTTACCTTCGCGGCGGGCTACACAACATGGCGTTGCGAACAGTCAGGACAGCATCATGACCCAACGCCTTCACCTCGTTTTCGGCGGAGAACTTGTCGATCCGCAGCGAACCGAGTTCCGCGACACCGACAAAGTCCACATCGTTGGCGTATTCCCCAATTACGCCAGGGCCTATCAGGCATGGAAAGCCGAGGCGCAGCGCACCGTGGACAGCGCCCACACCCGTTACTTCATCGCCCATCTGCACCGGCTGCGCGACGAGGAAACCCCCGCCAGCCCGACCGAGGAACTGGGCGGCTGATGGCACCTCCGGGGTTCGGAAAGCTGGGGTTGTGGCTGCATCTTGGCGGCCAGACCACGACCGGCCCGGTTTCTGTCCCCGTGCCCGCAGGTAACGGGCCGCTGGTCGTCATTTCGACAGCGGCGGATCAGACGGCGGCGGCGCGGCAGGTCACGACGATCCTGCGGAAAAAGCGCCCGGATATCCGGCTGCTTGATCTGGCCTCCATCGACATGCCCGATTTCGGCATTGATCTGCTTGCCATGAACCAGCTTGCCCGCGCGCGCCCGGCCGCGACGCTGCTTCTGGGGGCGGATCTGCCGCCTGCGCTGATCGTGGCCATGTCGGATCACGGCATTCCGGTCATCCTTGCCAATGCCCGCCTGCAACTTCGCGACACTTCCTGGCAACTTGGGGCAAGCATGCGCCGCGAATTGCTGGGGCGGATCCAGACCATTCTGGTGGTCGATCACGACAGCGAGGCCATTGCACTGCGCATGAACGCCCCTCGTCACCGGATCAGCATGACCGGCCCCGTGACCGAGACGCGCCCGCCCCTGCCCTGCGTCGAACCCGAACGCGCGGCCCTTGCGCTGCTGCTGAAGGGACGTCACACATGGCTGGCCGCCTGCGTTCCGCCATCGGAAGAAGCCGCCGTTCTGGACGCCCACCGCGCCGCGCTGCGCCAGTCGCACCGTGCCTTGCTGTTTCTGGTGCCATCCGACGCACGCCGGGTCGAGCCGCTGGCCGCCGGTATCGAGGCCAGCGGAATGAATGTTGCGCGCCGTGACCTGGACGAGGAACCAACCGAAGAGGTCGAGGTGATGATCTCGGACGGGCCGACCGAGCTGGGGCTGTGGTACCGGCTGGCCCCGGTCTGCTATATGGGCGGGACGCTGGCAGGCGAGAACGATCTTGCGCTGCATCCGTTCGAACCCGCCGCACTTGGTTCGGCCATCATCCACGGCCCGGCGACCACGCGCCATGCGGCGGAATGGGTGCAACTGAACGGCGCAAGGGCGGCGCGCCCCGTGGCCGATGCCGCCGGTCTGGCCACCGCCATCGCCGAGCTGACCCAACCCGACATCACCGCAAGTCTTGCCCAGAACGCCTGGACCGTCAGCACGGCGGGCGCAGGCGTCGCCACACAGATCGCGGCAGCGGTGCTGAAAACCCTGCCACGGGTCCGGCCATGAAGCGCGCGCCCGCCTTCTGGTATAAGCGCCCGCCCACGCTGACCGCCCGCCTGCTGGCCCCGCTGGGATGGCTTTATGCGCGCGCCACGGCCAAAAGACTGGCACAGGGGCCTGGGCAGCGCGCCGACGTGCCGGTAATCTGTGTCGGCAATATCAATGCCGGCGGCACCGGCAAGACACCGACCGTCATTTACCTGCAACAGCTTTTGCAGCAGCGGGGGATCGCGGCGCATGTCGTCTCTCGCGGGTATGGCGGCAACGCCAAGGGGCCCTTGCTGGTGGACGAGCGCAACCACGACGCCGCCCTGACCGGAGACGAGCCGCTGCTGATGGCCGCGTTCGGGCCGGTCTGGGTTGCCGATGACCGGTGCGCGGGTGCACAGGCGGCAACCGCGGCAGGCGCGCAGGCGATCATTCTGGATGACGGCTTTCAGGATCCGGCGCTGATCCATGACCTGTCACTGGTGGTCGTTGATGCCGCAAGGGGCTTTGGCAATGGCCTGTGCCTGCCCGCCGGACCATTGCGCGAACCCGTCACGACCGGGCTTGCGCGCGCCGATTTGCTGCTGTCCATCGGCCCGGATCAGGCACAGGCACGGTTCAGCGCCCCCCAGGGCCTGCCGCATCTGCGGGGCGAGCTGGCTCCGCTGCAAACCGGAATCGACTGGCAGGGCCAGCGCGTGCTGGCCTTTGCCGGGATCGGCCACCCCGAGAAATTCTTTGCCACACTGCGCGGGCTGGGGGTCGAACTGGTTCGCGGCGAGGCGCTGGAGGATCACCAGCCCTTTACGCCGCGCCTTCTGACCCGCCTGACAACCGAGGCCCGGCTGACCGGCGCGCAACTGGTCACAACCGAAAAGGACGCCGCGCGCCTGCCCCGCGATTTCCGCCGCAACGTCCTTGCCCTGCCCGTACGCCTGTCCCTGCGCGACCCGGCACCGCTGGACCACGCGCTGGACCGGCTGTTTTCCTGAGTCCGGCAAGACGCGGCAGGTCAGGGACGCCCGCCCAGCCTTTTGCCACGATCTGCAAGGGTCAGGCCGTGTTCGGGGTCTTGTTCCTCCGCATCCTCATCCTCGGACTCGTCGTCCGGGCTGTCCTTGAAACGCTCCATCAGGGCGGCTTCCAGCGTGCTGTTCAACTCGCGGCTGCGGCGGATATAGTCGGCATTGTTGTCAACCGGCACATCCGGATCCCACAATTCCGCCAGTTCACGCAGCGAGGCGCGGTCAAGGCGGTAAAAGATATTCTCAAGCTCGGCCGCCTCAAACTCTGAAAGACCTGCATTTTCAAGAACATATCGTGCCGCCCGCAGCGAACTGTCAAACATTTCGCGCACGATGTCATCGGCCCCCGCCGCGTGAAGCTGATAGACATTCACCCGGTCGCGGGCGCGGGCGATGATGTGCAGGTCGGGACGTCTTTCGCGCGCATAGCGGATCAGTTTGACATTCGCCTCGGGGTCGTCCAGCGCGGCAACCAGCACGCGGGCCTTGTCAAGACCGGCGGCGGCCAGAATCTCGGGTCGGGTCGGGTCGCCGAAATAGCCCTTGAAACCAAAGCGCCGCATCAACTGGATGACCTTCAGGTCGTGATCGAGAACCGTGGTCTGGAAACCCGACATCGTCACCATGCGGTTGATGACCTGCCCGAAGCGGCCCACCCCCGCGATAATGATTGGCTGCTGTTCGTCGATATGATCCTGCTGCGCGTGATCCTCGGGCTCGCCGCGCCTGCGGGCAATCTGGGCATGGATGATGAACAGCAGCGGCGTAGCCAGCATGGTCAGCCCGATGATCAGCAGCGCCTTGCCCGCCACGTTGCGCGGCAGGATCGCCAGCGACAGCCCGACCGAGATCAGGACAAAACCGAACTCGCCGGCCTGGGCCAGCGACAGGGTGAACAGTGACCGGTCGTCGCGCGACATGCGGCTCCAGCGGGCGATGACCCACAACACCGATGCCTTGGCAGCGATCAGCGCCGCCGTGATCGACAGGATGGTCAGCGGGTCATCGAACAGCAGGTGAAAATCCATGCCCGCGCCGACGGTGATGAAGAACAGGCCCAGAAGCAGGCCCTTGAAGGGCTCGATCTGGGATTCAAGCTCGTGCCGGAATTCGGATCCGGCCAGCATCACCCCGGCGATAAAGGTGCCCAAAGCGGGCGACAGCCCCACAAGAATCATCAGCGACGCGATGCCCACCACGATCAGCAGCGCCATCGCTGTCTCCATCTCGCGCAGGCGGGACGAGACGACAAAGCGAAAGATCGGGCGAATCAGATACTGCCCCAGCAGGATCACCACACCGACGGCGGCCAGTGTCACCAGTGTCGTCGCCCATCCCGGCAGGCCGGCCATCAGGGTCTGGCCGATATGTTCCTTGCCATCGGCCCCGGTGCTGCGACTGAAGGGCGACAGCAGCGGCATCAGCGCGATCATCGGGATCACCGCAATATCCTGTGTCAGCAGCACCGAAAACGCCGCGCGCCCGCCATTCGTGCGCATCAGCCCCTTTTCGGTCAGTGTCTGCAACACGATCGCGGTTGAACTGAGCGACAGGATCAGCCCCAGCGTCAGCGCCAGCCGCCAGTGCAGCCCCGACAGCAGCCCCACCGCCGTGATTACCGCGATGGTCAGCCCAAGCTGCGCACCGCCAAGGCCAAGCAGCTTGTGGCGCATATTCCACAGGCTGCGCGGTTCAAGCTCCAGCCCGATCAGAAACAGCATCATGACGACGCCAAATTCGGCGAAATGCCGCAAATCGCTCATTTCGCTGCCCGTCAACTGAAGGACCGGGCCGATCAGGATGCCGCAGGCAAGGTATCCCAGCACCGACCCCAACCCCAGACGCGCCGAAAGCGGCACGGCGACCACCATCGTGATCAGGTAGACCGAGGACAGAAGCAGGAAATTTTCCATAAAAGATTATTGGCCGTTCAGTACCGAAAGCTGCTGCTGGCTGCCGCCCTTGACGAATGTGATCTGGCTGTTGCCAATGGCGGTGATTGTGCCGCCATTGATCCGGTCGCCAAGGCGCAGGGTGATGATCTTGCCGTTTGACAGGCGGACCAGCGCCCGGCTGGCCTTGCCCGCGCCGATGGTGCCGATGATCTGCGTGCGGCTGATCTGGATACCATCCTTGACTGTGGCAGCGGCCGAGACAGAGGGCGCGGACCGGCCTTCGGGCACCTTCAGCGCGACATCGGGTTCGTTCTCGGCCTCGGGCGGGGTATAGGTCTGCTTGCGCGCGGCGGCAGCGCGGGCCTCGGCTTCGGCCTGGGCACGAGCGCGGGCCTCAGCCTGGGCGCGGGCGTCGGCCTCGGCGCGGGCATCGGCGGCGGCGCGGGCACGGATACGGGCCTCGGCCTGGGCCTGCAATTCCGCATCCATCCGGCGCTGTTCGGCGGCCTGCGCCTCGGCGGCGGCGCGCAGATCGGCATCGCTTGGGCCGGATGGCGCCGTGGCTGCGGCGGCGGACCGGTTGCCGCCGCTGCGCCGGGGCGGCGGCAAGGACGAACTCAGCGCCGTCAGGGCGACGGCGCCGGAGGCAGATCCACCATTCGAAACGGCTGCGGCGATGGCTTCTTCGACCGCGGCATTCGACAGGCTGGAACTGCCCGGACCGGCCCCGGATTGCGAGGCCAGGGATTTCGGTTTGGCCTGCGGCCGCACCGATTGTTGCAGCACCCCGGCCGTACTGGCGCTGGCGGGGGTGGCAGCGGGCGGGGGCGCGACAGCCGATGCGTTGCCGCCGCCGCGTGTCGGCGGGCGGGCCGAATTGCCCACGGCCTCGGCCACGGCGTTGCGCACCGCATTCTCGGCGGGCGCGTTTACCGCAACGGGCCGACGCTGCGGACGCAGCTTGGCCAGCCGGGCAAGCGCATCTCCTTCAGCCTGTGACAGCCCGTTTGCCCCGGCCTGTGCGACCCGCAGATCGCGCAGCAATTGCTGGATTTCGGCGCGTTCGGTCGCGGTCAGGGGCGGGGCATATTCCTCGGACAGGCTGCCCTCCTCGCGCTGAGACAGACCGGCCGGGCGCGCAGGCGGGCGCTGCGACATCCCGGATGCGGGTTTGGCCGGTTGCGGCGCGGCGGGTTCAGAGGTGGCAGATTCAGACGAGGCAGGTGCGGCCAAGGCGGGCCGCGCAGGCCGCGCAGGCGGGCGGCGGGCGGCCATGGGTTCCGGCGCAGCATCGTTGCGCTGCGTATAGGGCAGCGGATTGGTCGGAACGGCAGGGCGCGCATCGGGTGCGGCGGGCGGCTGTGCCTGCTCCGGCGTCGCATGGGGGGGGCGCGCCGATGTCCGCAGCCCCGGAGGCGGGGCGGGCGGAGTCGCCTTGGGCTGCCGGGCGGCACGGGCCGCAGGGGGCACGGGCTCGGGAAGCGGGGCGGGCTTTGCCTGGGCAGGTATTGCGGCAGGCGCGGTCCCGCTGCGGACATTGGTATCCGCCTTTGGCGCAGGTGCCGGGACAGGCGGGGCCTCGGCGGGCGCAGCCGGAGTCGTGATCGCCGCAGGAGGTTCGGCCTGCGCAATGGTCCGGGCCGGAACCGAAGGCGGAGACGTCTGCGCAACGGCGTTGTCACCCAGAGCCTCGGCCAGCGCGGCGGTCAGCGGATCATCCGGCGGCAGCACCGTTTGCCCGACCGGCGCAACCGGTTCGGGCGGAGTCTGCGCGGCGACGGATGATGTGGCAGGCGCTGTGGCATCGGCGGTCGGGCCGGGTTTTTCGGGCGCTGGCGCGGATTCTGCAGCCGGCGGCGCGGCGGTTGCCGCAGCCGGGGTCACGGCAGCCGGGGACGCGGCGGATGGCGGCTCGGCAGACGTCGTGACCAAGGGCCGAACGGGGGCCGCGACCGCCTCCGGCGCGGCGCTGTCCTGTTGCGGGGGCGGCGCGGCGGCATCGGCGATCTGCCGGTTTTCGGGTTCGCCGCCAACGAACAGCAGGACCGCCAGCAGCCCCACGGCCAGCAGCCCGATCAGTGTTGCCAGCGGGCCGGGCTTCAGATGGCGCAGCCGCGATGCCTGGTCATGGCGCGTATCCTCATCCGGACGCACCACGGGACGGCGGGCGCGGGCCTCGGCGGCGCGGGCGTGAACTGCCTCGGCACGCGGCGACAGCTTGCCTGGCGCGCGCTCTTTGCGTTGTTCGCCATGCCGGATCACCGGGGCCGCCTTGTTGGTCACGGGCGCGGCCCCGGCCTTTGGCGGATCGTCGGCAACCGGGGTCACGGGCGTTTGCGGCAGGTCCATATCCGCTGCCTGCCGGGGCGGCTGCGGCGCGACATAATGCGGCACGATGCGCGAGATGACAGGCGGGGCAACCTCGGTATCGTCGATCTCGATCCGGTCCGACGTGATCGCCGCCTGATGCAGATCGGGGCGGCTGACCGGCGGCGGGGCGCGATGGTCCGGCACCTGACGCGAGCCGCCGAAATCGGGCTGGCCATCAAAGCGGTCGTCACCGGGCCGGGCGACGAACCCGACCGGGCGAAACCCCTGCGCCAGCGCAAATTCCTCGGCCTCTTCCAGCGTGCTGCGGGCGACCACGGCAACGCGCAGGCTGTCGATCTTGCCATCCACATCGGGGCACCAGTCGAAGACCAGTTCATCGGCCTGAAACGAGGTCATCCCCTCAAGCGCGCGCGCGATGGTCGGCGGCAGGTCGGCACCGGGCGAGACCGTCAGCCGCGTATACAGGATCTGTTCGTCGGGAATGACCAGCACGGTATCGGGTTGTTCCGGTGCCGGGCCGGTATCCGCCCTCAGCGCCTTCAGCGCCGCACCAAGATTTCGGCCCGCAAAGGGTGCCTCACCCAGCAGGTGCCAGTTCAGACCGTCGCGCCGCTCCAGCAGGACGGCGTCCTGCGTAAAGCTCATGGCGAATTCGGGGGCGGCGTGTTTATTCATTTTCTGTGTTCGTCGCTCAAATGTCATCGCGCAGCCCTTATGTCGCGATGTGGTGGCCTCTATAATGGAGTACCGCAATTTGTGGTGTGAGAAAAGCGGTACTGGCGTATCTGTGATGGCTTTTCTCTGAACAGAACCGAACGGTCGGCAATGTGCCGCCGTTTTCGGGCAGATAATAGGGAGGAAGATGGGATGAATTTGATGCTGATATGTCCGGGCTGGCGGGTTCTGGCGGTCTTTGCCGGGTTGGCGGTGGCGGCGGGTGCCGCCGACGCCGCGCCGGGCCATGTACATGGATGCAAGGCCATGTCGCGATTGCAGGTCACAGGCCAGGGCGAGGCGCGCGTCACCCCCGATCTGGCGGTGGTCCAGATTGGCGTCGTCTCGCATGCCCCCCAGGCCGACGCCGCCATGCGCCAGAACGCCGCCGTTCAGGCACTCCTGATCAGTATAACGACCATGGCAGAAGGACTGTCCGAGGCCGACATCCAGACATCCGGGCTGATGATCAATCCGGTGATGGATTACAGCGATGGCAGCGCGCCGAAGCTGACGGGATACGAGGCGAACAACGTGATCACGATCCGGGTGAGCGATCTGGTGGGGTTGGGTAAGCTGCTGGACAGCCTTGTCGAGGCGGGGGCGAACCGGATCACCGACATCACTTTTCTGCGCGAGGATAGCGGTGAGGAAGAAGATCAGGCCCGCCGCGCCGCTGTCGCCGATGCCCGCCACAAGGCCGAGGTGATGGCCGGAGCCGCCGGACTGACCCTCGGCCCGGTTATCGGCATGCAAGAGACGGCCTCGGAACCCGGCCCGCAGCCGAGAATGCGAATGATGGCCGCCGACATGGCCGAGGGCGCGTCCACCCCGGTCCACCCGGGGCAACTGTCGATCACGGCGCAAGTTCAGGTCGAATACGCGCTGACCGGACCGGGGGCACTGTGCGGCGGTGAAGCACAGCGGGGCAGTCGCCGGGGCCATCACGGCGGCAATGACGGCGGCGATGACGAAGCCGCGCCGGAACAGCAAGAGACCGCGCCCGACCAGTAGGACCGGCCCGCACCCTGGCAGAGCAGCCGGCATACCCCTGCCGCGCTTTTCGGACATTCCTGGTGTACCGTCACCGCCGGATGATTTGCGTCCCGCGATGGCCGGGGGGGCTGTGCGCCCCCCGGACCCCCTGCAAAATGCCTGCGGCGGACCGTATGGCTGACGGAAGCTGGTTTCGCATCAAATCTGCACAATACTATCGTTAAATCAATATGTTATAGAAAAACGGCATGATTGCTTCAAAGGCGTCTGACCATATGATTTGCAAACAGGCCAGCAGGATCGTTGGCTGGCCACGAAACAATCCCGGTGCCGACGTCGCCGGTGCCCGTCACAGGCCGGGCCAGGATTCGTCGGGCGGACGAAGCGTCCCCTGCCACCCGCAGACCGCCGGCGCGCGAAGCGCGCTTACGTCCGGGCGGCAGCGACGGGGTGAGATCTGCGTCAGTCGGCGAACAGCCGCGCCTTGCCCGCCTCCATGCCCTCGCCCAAACGGTCAAAGCGGATATGGGCGATGACCTGCGCATCCGAGCGGGTGAAAAGCGTGCCGATCTCGCGGCCGTCGCGGGTGATGGGGGTGCCGGTCGGGGCTTCGCCCTCGATGCGCAGCACCCGCAGGCCCTTGCGCAGTTCGGTCTTGTGCTTCATCCGGGCCGTGACCTCTTGCCCGACATAACAACCCTTGCGAAAATCGACACCGTTCAGGCGATCAAACCCGGCCTCAAGGATGAAGGTCTCGTTGGGAATCAGCTCGATCAGGGTTTCAGGGATGCAATGGGCCACGCGAATCGCGTCCCAGTCGCTGCCATCCTCGCCCGCCGCACCGTAAAGCCGCCAGCCAAGTGCCGCATGGCGCGGGTCGGCAATGGCCCCCTCGGGGGCCGGGCCGGTGCCGCGCGCAACGGGCATGTCCACGGCCTCGATCGTGACGTTCGAGCGAAGCCTGTACATTGTCAGCCGCCGGATCAGGTCATCGGCCAGCCGCGCATCCACATCCAGAAGCAGCGCCCCGCCCTGCGGCACGCTGTCGCCCTGCGGCACGCTGTCATCCTGCGGCACGATCAGGAAATCGGCCAGGTATTTGCCCTGCGGCGTCAGCAGCGCGGCCCAGCATGGCGCCCGCCGCACATCGTTCGTTACCAGCCCTTGCAGAAAGGCGGCGCGGTCCGGGCCGGCGATGCGGATGATCTGACGGGTCATTGGCTTTCTCCGAATTGCAGCGCGACAAGGCGGGCATAGGCCCCCCCCTGTTCCATCAACTGGTCATGGCTGCCCTCTTCGACAACCCTGCCGCTTTCGATCACGACGATCTTGTCGGCATTGCGGATGGTTGACAGCCGGTGCGCGATGACCAGCGTCGTGCGCCCCTGCGCCAGATTGTCCAGCGCCTCTTGCAC
>NZ_JBKEBL010000185.1:0-16623 GCF_047973135.1 Paracoccus sp. (in: a-proteobacteria) | reverse complement strand
GGTCGCCGTGGCCCGCCTCGACATGGCGGTCGACCGCGTTCCAGCAGCCGTTCACCAGCCCGTCCGAGTACCATTCATAGAGCGGCGCATTCTCGTCCCAAAGGGCCTTGGATGGCGGTCGCACCCAGTCGATGGAGCCAGCAGCCTCCATCCAGAACGCTTCGGGGTCAGAGCGCCAGCGCGCGTAAGTCTCAGAGTAACCCATTCCGCGACTCCTCCATGTTTGACATTTTCGTAACGCTTGCGACATGCGGTGCGCAAGAGTTGCAAAGACTGACCGGGGGTAACAGGGGCCCTCAGCCGTACTGGGCCACCGGGGTTCCGGCGAGGGCGCTGATGTTCAGCAGGCCGCGCGCGGTGATCGAGGGGGTCACGATATGCGCGCGGTTGCCCATGCCCATCAGGATCGGCCCGACCTCCAGCCCGCCAGCCTTGATTTTCAGCGCATTGCGCGTGGCCGAGGCCGCGTCGCTGCTGGAAAAGATCAGCACATTGGCCGCGCCTTCCAGCCGCGCGCCCGGCAGCAGCCTTTCGCGCAGCAGCGGATCCAGCGCGGAATCGACCTGCATTTCGCCGTCGAACTGGAAATCGACCTCGCGTCCCTCAAGGATTTCCATCGCCTCGCGCATGCGGCGGCTGGAGGGCGTGTCGAGATTGCCGAATTGCGAATGGCTGCACAGCGCGATGCGCGGTACGATCCCGAAGCGGCGGACATGGCGCGCGGCACCGATGACCGTTTCGGCGATCTCGGGCGCGGTCGGATCGTGATTGACCTGCGTGTCGGCGACGAAGATCGGCCCGTCCTCAAGGATGATCATCGACAGCGCGCCGACCGGACGCAGACCGCCGCGTGCCAGCACCTGACGAACATAGTTCAGATGCCATGAATATTGTCCGAACGTCCCGCAGATCAGGCTGTCGGCCTCGCCCCGGTGGACCATGACCGCGCCGATGGCGGTGGTATTGGTGCGCATGATCGCCCGCGCGATGTCGGGGCTGACCCCGCGCCGCGCCATCAGTTGATGATATGTTTCCCAATAGTCGCGATAGCGCGGATCGTTTTCCGGGTTCACGATCTGGAAATCCTTCTCGGGCCGGATTTGCAGCCCCGCCCGCTCGGCCCGCGTGGCGATCACGTCGGGGCGACCGATCAGGATGGGAACGTCGGTGGTTTCCTCAAGCATGGCATTGGCGGCGCGCAGGACGCGTTCATCCTCGCCCTCGGCAAAGACGATGCCGCGTTCCGCCGTCGCCGCGGCCTCAAAGACCGGTCGCATGATCAAAGCCGATTTGAAGACCGAGCCGTCAAGCTTGCGTTTGTAGGCCTCGATATCGTCGATCGGCCGCATCGCGACGCCGGTTGCCATCGCGGCACGGGCTACCGCCGAGGACACGACGCCGATCAGCCGGGGATCGAACGGTTTCGGGATCAGATAATCCGGGCCAAAGGTCAGCGTCTCGCCGCGATAGGCGGCTGCGGCCTCGGCTGCGGTGGTGGCGCGGGCAAGGGCGGCAATGCCCTCGACACAGGCGACCTCCATTTCGCTGTTGATCGTCGTGGCCCCGACATCCAGCGCCCCTCGAAAGATAAAAGGAAAGCACAGGACGTTATTGACCTGATTGGGAAAATCGCTGCGGCCCGTGGCGATGATCGCGTTCGGCGCAACGCTGCGCACCTCGTCGGGCAGGATTTCGGGGGTCGGGTTGGCCAGGGCAAAGACGATGGGCGGATCGGCCATTTTTCCGACCATTTCGGGCTTCAGCACACCGGGGCCGGACAGGCCAAGGAACAGATCCGCCCCCTCGATCACCTGATCCAGCGTCCGCAGTTCGCTGGCCTGCGCATAGGCGGCCTTTTGCGGGGTCATTTCCTCGGTCCGACCCGCATAGACCAGCCCCTTGATGTCGCACAGCCAGACGTTTTCGCGTTTCACGCCCAGTTTCAGCAGCATATCCAGGCAGGCGATCCCCGCCGCGCCGCCTCCGGTCGAGACGACCTTGATCTGGTCAAAACTTTTGCCAACCACGCGCAGCGCATTGGTCGCCGCTGCGCCGACAACGATGGCAGTGCCGTGCTGATCGTCGTGGAACACCGGGATGTTCATCCGCTCACGGCAGATTTTTTCGACTATAAAACAATCGGGTGCCTTGATATCTTCAAGGTTTATCGCACCGAATGTCGGTTCCAGCGAACAGACGATTTCTGCCAGCTTTTCGGGGTCAGGTTCGTTCACCTCAAGATCGAAACAGTCGATATTGGCGAATTTCTTGAACAGGACCGCCTTGCCCTCCATCACCGGCTTGGACGCGGCCGCGCCGATATTGCCAAGGCCCAGAACCGCTGTTCCGTTCGACACGACGGCGACCAGATTCCCACGCGAGGTATATCGGCTGGCCGTCGCCGGATCGGCCTTGATTTCCAGACAGGCTTCGGCCACTCCGGGCGAATAGGCGCGCGACAGGTCACGGCCATTGGCCAGGGGTTTGGTGGCGCGCACCTCAAGCTTTCCGGGCTTTGGAAATTCGTGATAATCCAAAGCCGCCTGCCGCGGCGATTCCTGCCTGCGTTCGTCCATGACCTGTACCTCTCCGTTACCCGATTGATTGACCGTTAAACCATATCGGCGGCGGGGAACAACAGGGTTCGGCTTGCTTTGCAGCAGCTCAGG
This sequence comes from Paracoccus sp. (in: a-proteobacteria), assembly GCF_047973135.1. Classification (GTDB taxonomy): domain Bacteria; phylum Pseudomonadota; class Alphaproteobacteria; order Rhodobacterales; family Rhodobacteraceae; genus Paracoccus. The sequence continues at coordinate 13,954 of NZ_JBKEBL010000185.1, read as the reverse complement.
GCCCAAATTGTGGCAAGGCAGAGGAAAGGCGGAACGATGTCGCTGTTGGATGCTGCGCGCGAAGTGCGCGAATTGGCCTATGTCCCCTATTCGCATTTCAAGGTGGGGGCCGCCGTGCGCGGGGCCTCGGGGGCGATCTATCGGGGCTGCAACGTAGAGAATGTGGCCTATCCCGAAGGAACCTGCGCCGAGGCCGGGGCGATTGCCGCCATGGTCGCAGCGGGCGAGACCGAGCTGATCGAGGTCGCCATCATCGCCGACGCGCCCGCGCCATGTCCGCCCTGCGGCGGTTGCCGACAGAAGCTGGCCGAATTTGGCAAGGCCGACACGCCGGTCCTGCTGGCCACAGTCGAGGGCGAGACACTGGCCACGACGATTGGCGAATTGCTGCCCGGCCGGTTCGACGTCGCCCATATGAGCCACGCGAAATGACCGCCGATCCGCGACCGGTGATTGCTGCGATCCGTGACGGGCGGGGGCTGGACGGCCCCGGCGCCGCGCTGATCGCAAAGGGGCTGGCCGACGGCTCGGTCAGCGATGCGCAGGCGGCGGCATTCGCGATGGCCGTGCTGACGCGCGGCGCGGGTGAGGGGGGGCGGGTCGCGCTGACGCGGGCGATGCGCGATTCGGGCGAGGTGCTGCGATGGGATCTGCCGGGGCCGGTGGTGGACAAGCATTCCACTGGCGGAATCGGCGATACGGTCAGCCTGATCCTTGCGCCACTGCTGGCCGCGCGGGGGGTGTTCGTGCCAATGATTTCCGGGCGGGGGCTGGGTCACACCGGTGGCACGCTGGACAAGCTTGAGGCGATACCGGGTTATATGTGCGACCAGCCCGGCGAGCGGTTCCGTGACATCGTGCGCGACACGGGCTGCGCGATTGTAGCCGCGACCGGGGATTTCGCCCCTGCCGATCGCCGCCTTTACGCCATTCGCGACGAATCGGCGACGGTGGAATCGGTCGATCTGATTACCGCCTCGATCCTGTCCAAGAAGCTGGCGGCGGGGCTTGAAGGGCTGGTGCTGGACGTCAAGGCCGGGTCGGGTGCGTTCCTGAAGGGTGTGGATGCGGCGATGGAACTGGCGCGCGCGTTGGTGCAGACGGCGAACGGGGCGGGCTGCCGGACCTCGGCGCTGATCACCGACATGGACCAGCCGCTGGCCCGCAGCGCCGGAAACGCGCTTGAAGTGGCCGAGGCGATCCGCGTCCTGCGGGGCGAGGCGGGCGCGTTGCGCGACCTGACGCTGGATCTGTCGGCGGAATGCCTGCGTCTGGCGGGGCAGGATGCGGCGGGGCTGGCCGATGCGCTGGACAGCGGGGCTGCGGCAGAAATCTTTGCCCGTATGGTTGCCGCACAGGGCGGGCCGCGCGATCTGCTGGACCGGCCGCAGGATCATCTGGCCACCGCTCCGGTCATTCGCCCCGTGCCCGCGCCCGCCGGTGCCGTCGCCGCAATCGATGTCACCGCTCTGGGTCATGCCGTGGTCGCCCTGGGCGGGGGCAGGGTGCGCGCGGGCGAAAGGATCGATCATCGTGTGGGGCTTGACCGCATGGCCCGGCTGGGCGAAACGGTTGGTCCGGATGCGCCTTTGGCGATGGTTCACGCCGCCGACACCAGTGCCGCCGAAAGCGCCATTGCCGCCGTTCAGGCGGCTTACACGATCGGCGAGGCCGCGACGCCCGGCCCGCTTGTCCGCCACAGGATCACCATGAATGACTGACCAACGCCGCGCCTTCCTGATCGTCATGGACAGTGTGGGGATCGGTGGCGCGCCGGATGCCGACGGCTTTTTCAACGATGGCAGGCCCGATACCGGCGCAAATACCGTGGGCCATATCGCGCAGGCGCAGCGCTTGCGCATCCCGCATCTGGACGGACTGGGCATGGGGGCGGCGGTTCGGCTGGCCTCGGATCTGGATGCGCCGGGGCTGGGGACGGAACCGCGCGGCCTGTGGGGTGCCGCAACCGAGCTGTCGCGCGGCAAGGACACGCCATCGGGGCATTGGGAAATCGCCGGGGTGCCGGTGCCCTGGGACTGGCATTATTTTCCCGACACGCAGCCCGCCTTTCCGCCCGAGGTGACGGCGCGGATCTGCGAACTGGCGGGCACGGATGGCATTCTGGCCAATTGCCACGCCTCGGGCACCGAAGTGATCGAGGATTACGGCGCCGAACATCTGCGCACGGGCTGGCCGATCTGCTATACCTCGGTGGACAGCGTCTTGCAGATTGCCGCGCATGAACAGGTCTTCGGGCTGGAACGGCTGCTGGCGCTGTGTGAGGGGCTGGCCCCGATGCTGCATGCGATGAAGGTCGGGCGGGCCATTGCGCGGCCCTTTCTGGGCGACGGGCCGGGGCGTTTCACGCGCACGCCCAACCGCCGAGACTTCGCCATCGCCCCGCCCGCCGACACGATTCTGGACATCGCCGCCGGGGCCGGGCGCGTCACCCATGCCATCGGCAAGATCGGCGATATTTTCAGCCATCGCGGCATTGCGCATCTGCACAAGGGAAAATCCGACGCTGATCTGGCCGGGCATCTGATCCGGTTGGGCCACGAGGCCGCGCCAGGCAGCCTGACCTTCGCCAATTTCGTCGAATTCGATTCGAATTTTGGCCATCGCCGCGACATTCCCGGTTACGCCGCGCAACTGGAATGGTTCGACGGCATCGCGGGCAGGCTGATCGCGGCGTTGCGTCCCGGCGATCTGGCGATCTTTACCGCCGATCACGGCAACGATCCGTCCTGGCACGGCACCGATCACACGCGCGAACGCATCCCGGTTCTGGGGCATGGGGTCGGCGCGCGCGCGGTGGGGCTGGTCGGCTTCAGCGACATCGGGGCTTCGGTCATGGCGCATCTGGGCCTGCCCGCCCCCGGACATGGAAAGTCGTTCCTGTGAAGAAAATCGAACTGCACCTGCATCTTGAAGGCGCGGCACCGCCTGCCTTCATCCGTGGCCTTGCTCTGGAAAAGGGCCTTGATCCCGGCCGCATTTTCGACGCGCACGGCAACTATGCCTATTCCGGCTTTGCCGATTTCCTGCGTGTCTACGAAGCCGCAACCGGCACCCTGACCACCCCTCAGGATTATGCGCGGCTCTTGGCCGAAGTCCTGGAACGCAGCGCAGAAAACGGTGTGATCTATACCGAATTATTCGTCTCGCCCGAATTTTGCGGCGGCGGAGACCTGTCCGCGTGGCGCGACTATCTTGCCGCCATGACCGAGGTTGCCGACCGCATGCGTGCACAGGGCATCGACAGCCGCGGCATCGTTACCTGCATCCGCCATTTCGGCCCCGAGCGCGCCCGCCGCAGCGCCATCTGCGCGGCTGAAACCTCGGGCGGCTGGATCACCGGGTTCGGCATGGGCGGGGCCGAGGATGTCGGCCAAGCGACCGATTTCGGCTGGAGTTTCGACTGCGCCCGCGAGGCCGGTCTGGGCCTGACCTGCCATGCAGGAGAATGGGGCGGGTTCGACAGCATCCGGCAGGCGCTGGATCTGGGTGTCAGCCGCATCGGCCACGGCGTCCGCGCCATCGAGAACCCGGAACTGGTCTGCGATCTGGCCCGGCGCGGCATCGTGCTTGAGGTCTGCCCCGGCTCGAACATTGCACTTGGGCTATGGCGCGACTGGCAGGCCCATCCCATCGCGACCCTGGTGGATGCGGGGGTGAAAGTCACCGTTTCGACCGACGATCCCCCGTTTTTTCACACCACGATGCAACACGAATACGACCGACTTGCGGATGCCTTCGGCTGGGGCGATACCGAGTTCGCGCAGATCAATCTATGGGCCGCCGAAGCTGCATTCTGCGATGCGGCGACCCGCGACCGGCTGAGAAAGGAATTTTCGTGACCCAACAGCACCTGACCGTCATCGATCACCCGCTGGTGCAGCACAAGCTGACGATCATGCGTAAGAAGGACGTATCCACCGCCGGTTTCCGCCGCCTCCTGCGCGAGATCAGCCTGCTTCTGGCCTATGAAGTCACGCGCGAGCTGGAGCTGACCACGACGCGAATCGATACCCCGATCTGCCCGATGGACGCCCCCACGCTTGAGGGACAAAAGCTGGCGCTGATCTCGATCCTGAGGGCGGGGAACGGGCTGCTGGACGGAATTCTGGAACTGATTCCCTCGGCGCGGGTGGGGTTTGTCGGGCTGTATCGCGACCCCGTCACGCTGCAACCGGTCGAATATTACTGCAAGGTGCCGAATCTTCTGGACCAGCGGATGACCATCGTTGTCGATCCGATGCTGGCGACCGGCAATTCCTCGGTTGCGGCGATTGACAAGCTTAAGGAACATGGCGCCAGAAACCTGCGTTTCCTGTGCCTTCTCGCCGCGCCCGAAGGGGTAGAGCGGATGCGGCACGCCCATCCCGACGTGCCGGTCTTTACTGCCGCGCTGGACGAAAAGCTGAACGACCACGGCTATATCGTGCCGGGTCTGGGCGATGCCGGGGACCGGATGTTCGGCACGAAATAGGCGCGCCTTAACCCGGCGTTCAGAAAATCCCGCTAAGGATTGGCCCGAACGGTCAAATCGCGGGGTGGCTTATGCGGGTATTCTGGGCCTTGGGCTGGTATGTGGTGCTGGTGGCGACCGCATGGGCAAAGCCCGTGCCGCCGCCGCCCGAGGGGTTCGGCGGGGCGCAATATGTCGATGACACAGGCTGCGTCTTTGTCTTGCAGCATGATACATGGGTCCGCCGCCGGGATGGCGCGGGCCAGCCGGTTTGCGGCTTTCCACCCAGTATGTCGTCACGGCGGCAGGATCCCGACACGGTGTCGGTCCTGACCCAACCCGAACAGCCCGAAATCGCCGGGGCCGAGGAATTGCTGGCCCGGAAACTTGCCACTGGTCTGCGACAGGGCGAATTTGCCGCCGATCAGCGTCCGGCGGAGACCCGGCGCGAGGTGCCGCCGCACAACATGCCCAATCCCCTTCAGGGCAGGCTGGGGCAGATGGCCGAATATCAGGCCAGGGTCCAACAGGCTGTTGCGGCGGCCGGAAATTCGACCTCGGGGCTTTGCGCGCAACTGGGCTATCGTCCCGATGTCAGCCCGGAACCGATTCTGGGCGCGGATGTGACCCAGGGCCTGTGCCCCGGCATGCGCGCGCCCACGCCCGAGGAACGTGTTCTGGCCGGTCAGCGGACCAGGGCCGGGATGCCGCCATCCGCACCGGCAGAGGCCGCGCACCCCGTCGCTGCGCAACCGCCGATGGCCCGGCAGCAAGCCGCCGCGCCGCGCCCGCCGGCCATGGCGAGCGCGCGGCGCGCAACAAAGCGACCGGCCGCCGCCGGGGCTGTCGAAATGATCCCGGCCTCGGCCCGTTATGTTCAGGTCGGTATTTATGCCGAAGACCAGAACGCATCGGGAACCATCCGGCGGCTGTCGGGGTTGGGTTACAAGACGGCGCAAAGTTTCCAGCGGCGGGACAACCGGGCCGTTCGCCTGATACTGGCGGGGCCGTTCACAGACAGGCAGGCACTGGTTGCAGCGTTGAACCGGTTGCGGGCGCATGGCTATCCGCATGCAATTGCCCGCTAAGATGATTCGCCATGCCCGCGAGGCGGGCGTGGCAGGTGCAAGGTTGCCGGTTCAGGCGTCCTTGGCGGCGTCCAGATCGGTCACGATGGCCTTGTTCGTGCGGTCTTTTCGGCGGTCGTCGCCGAACAGTTGTTCAAGCGCGTCCTGCACTTCGGCTTCGCGAATCCGGTCGGCGATGGTCTGCGGTTTGGGCATTTGAGGCGTCTTCTGTCGGGGCGGATTTATGAGTACATATGCTCAATTATGAACAAACTGTAACGAAATCCAGCGCCATGTTCCGACCTATGCTGCCACTGCATTGCTGCATTGCGGCAAGCGCCTTATCCGACCTGCACCATCCTGTGTTTTTTCTTGCCGACCGAGACTTTCAGCCCGCCACCAACTAACGCAGCGTCAACCTTTAGCAGCGGATCCGTGACCGGCTGATTGTTCAGCCGCAACCCGCCTTCGGCGATCAGCCGCTTGGCCTCTTTGCCGCTGGCGGTGATTCCCGTCTGGACCAGCATCTGCACCACATTGATGCCATTCGACAGCACATCGGCAGGCAGGACAGCCACCTCAAGATCGCCCCCGGCACCGCCCTGCTCGAACACCTCGCGCGCGGTCGCTTCGGCGCTGGCGGCGGCATCGGCACCATGCAGAAGGGTCGTCACCTCATTGGCCAGCCGGATCTTGGCCTCGTTGATCCCGGACCCTTGCAAGGCGGCCAGCCGGTCACATTCAGCGACCGGCAATTCGGTGTACAGCTTCAGGAACCGCCCCACATCGGCATCGGTGGTGTTGCGCCAGAACTGCCAGAAATCATAGGGGCTGAGCATGTCGCCATTCAGCCAGATCGCACCGCCCTGCGACTTGCCCATCTTGCGCCCGTCGCTGGTGGTCAGCAGCGGCGAAGTCAGCCCCCAGATCACCCTGTCATCCACCCTGCGGGTCAGGTCGATGCCGTTGACGATATTGCCCCATTGATCGCTGCCGCCCATCTGCAACTGACAGCCGTGGCGGCGGTTCAGTTCAAGGAAGTCATAGGCTTGCAGGATCATGTAATTGAATTCCAGAAAGGACAGCGATTGTTCGCGGTCCAGCCTGGATTTCACCGATTCAAAGGACAGCATGCGGTTGACGCTGAAATGCCGTCCGATGTCGCGCAGAAATTCCAGATAATTCAGATCGTCCAGCCATTCGGCATTGTCCAGCATCATCGCGCCGTCGGGCCGGTAATCCAGATAGCGCGCAAAGACCCTTTGCATGCCGTCGATATTCGCCTGAATTGCCGCAGCGTCCAGCAGTGGCCTTTCATCCGAACGGAACGAGGGGTCGCCCACCTTGGTCGTGCCGCCGCCCATCAACGTGATGGGGCGGTTGCCGGTTTTCTGGAACCAGCGCAGCATCATGATGTTCAGCAGATGCCCGACATGCAGGCTGGCAGCGGTCGCGTCATAGCCGATATAGGCCGTCACCGGCCCGGCCAGCAGCGCCTTGTCAAGCCCATCGTAATCCGTGCAATCGGCGACATAGCCGCGTTCGATCATCACGCGCAGGAAATCGGATTTCGGCTGGTGAGTCATGGCTTTTTCCTTCTGATCGGGGCGGATATACCGGCTGTGGCAGCAAAGGAAAAGCATGATGATCCGGGCTTTGGGGATGATGTCGGGAACCTCGATGGACGGGGTCGATGCGGCGATGATCGAGACGGACGGCATCCGGATTGGCGGCTTTGGCCGCAGCGACTTTCGCGCCACGTCGGACAATGAAGCCGCCGTGCTGCATGATGCGCTTGGCCGTTGGCCGGATGAACCCGGCGTGACAGGCGCGGCAGAGATTGCCGTCGCCAGCCATGCTGCGCTGGCCGCAAATTTCCCCGAGGCCGGGCTGATCGGATTTCACGGGCAGACCCTCGCGCATGATCCGCGTGGCCGGGGTACGCATCAGGCCGGAGACGGCGCGGAACTGGCGCGACGGACCGGGCGGCCCGTCGTCTGGGATTTCCGTTCAGAAGATGTGCGGCAGGGCGGCGAGGGCGCGCCGCTGGTGCCGTTCTTTCACTGGGCCTGCGCGGAATGGGCGGTGGGGCAGGGCCGGCTGCCCGCCGCGCCGGTTGCCTTTCTGAACCTTGGCGGCGTGGGCAATATCACCTGGGTCGATCCCGCTGCGCCCGCGCCCGAGGCTTCGGGTGCCTGTCTGGCCTTTGACACCGGCCCCGCCAATGCACCCATCAACGATCTGATGCGGGCGCGGCTGCGCAAACCATATGATGCCGGGGGGGCGCTGGCCGCGCGGGGGCAGGTGGATGACGCGATCATCGCAGCCTTCCTGAGCCATCCCTTTTTCGACCGCCAGCCGCCGAAATCGCTGGACCGCGACCAGTTCGCGGGGCTTGTGGCAGCCGTGCAGCCGCTGGCCGACGCCGATGCCGCCGCAACGCTGGTGGCTGCGGTGGCAGGGTCGGTCGCGGCGGGGATGCGCTGGCTTCCCTCGCCCCCGAAGGCGCTGCTGGTCTGCGGTGGCGGGCGTCGCAATCCGCAGATCATGGCCTCATTGCAAGGGGTTGTGCAGGCCGAGGTGCAACCGGTCGAGGCCGTGGGACTGGATGGCGATATGCTTGAGGCGCAGGCATTCGGCTGGCTGGCGGTGCGGGTGCAGAGGGGCCTGCCGACTTCGGGGCCGATGACGACGGGGGTGCCTGCGCCGGTCTGCGGCGGACGGATCAGTCATCCGCGTCAGTCATCCGCGCGCGGTTGGCAAGGATGAGGCGAAAATTCTGCCGCACTCTCTTGACGGGGGCGCATGAGCTGCGTAAACCCCGCTCACCCCGGCGGGCGATCGGCCGGGGAAGGTGAGTGTGCGGTTGTAGCTCAGTTGGTTAGAGTACCGGCCTGTCACGCCGGGGGTCGCGGGTTCGAGCCCCGTCAACCGCGCCACTTGCCCCTTTCGCCCCGATATATGCGCGGTTGTAGCTCAGTTGGTTAGAGTACCGGCCTGTCACGCCGGGGGTCGCGGGTTCGAGCCCCGTCAACCGCGCCATTATCCCCGTTCCTGCTCGTTGCTGTCCCTGCGCCCGGCTGCCATGCATGGTTGCCCCGGTGGTGACGTGGTCGATTGCGTCCCGCGATAGCCGGGGGAGTTCGCTCCCCCCGGACCCCCTGCGCGGGCACCTGGCCTGTCGGGCCTTGCGAAAGGTCGTGATCGGGACTCCTTTTTTCCGGCCCGATTGGGTATGGAGGGGCCCGGCCTGCATGAGAAAGCGGCGGATCGGGCGGTTCAACCGGGGCAGAGGGCGGTAAAGGATGAAGGATATGGATGACGCAGAGGCGCTGATCGCGAAAATGGGTCAGGCGGCACGGGCGGCGGCAGTAGATCTGGCCGTGGCCTCGGCCGAGCGCAAGCATGCCGCGCTGATCGGTGCGGCCGAAGCGATCCGTACCCGCGCGCCACAGATCCTTGACGCCAATGCCCGCGACCTGGAATTCGGACGCGGAAAGGGCCTCACCGATGCGATGATGGACCGGCTGCGGCTGGATGCAGACCGGCTGCGCGGGATCGGGGATGGCTTGCGCACCGTCGCCGAACAGCGCGATCCGGTGGGCGAGGTGGTCAGCGAATGGGACCGGCCCACGGGGCTGCATATCCAGCGGGTGCGCACCCCCATTGGTGTGATCGGGGTGATTTATGAAAGCCGCCCGAATGTGACGGCAGATGCCGGCGCGCTGGCGCTGAAATCCGGGAATGCGGTGATTTTGCGGGGCGGCTCGGAAAGTTTGCACTCCAGCGCCGCCATCCATGGCTGCATGGTGCAGGGCCTGCGCCAGGCCGGATTGCCCGAGGCCGCGATCCAGCTTGTGCCGACGCGTGATCGGGCGGCGGTCAGCGCGATGTTGCGGGCGCAGGGGCTGATCGACGTGATCATTCCGCGCGGTGGCAAGGGGCTGGTCGGGCTGGTCCAGCGCGAGGCGCGGGTGCCGGTCTTTGCCCATCTGGAGGGCATCTGCCACATCTATGCGGATCGCGACGCCGATCCGGTCAAGGCGCGGGCCGTGGTGCTGAACGCCAAGACCCGGCGCACCGGGATATGTGGTGCCGCCGAGTGCCTGCTGATCGACCGCGCCGCCGATCCGGCGCTGCGCGCCGCGCTGATCGCCGATCTGGTCGCCGCCGGGGTCGAGGTCCGGGCCGAGGGCGATCTGGCCGGTCTGCCCGGCGTGGTTCCGGCACAACCCGAAGATTTCGGGCACGAATTTCTGGACATGATCATTGCCGCCTGTCTGGTGGACGGTGTGGACGGTGCCATCGCCCATATCCGCCGTTTTGGCAGCCAGCACACTGAATCGATCCTGACCGAAAATGACAGCACCGCCGCGCGGTTCTTTGCCGGGCTGGACAGCGCAATCCTGATGCGCAACGCCTCGACCCAGTTTGCCGATGGCGGCGAATTCGGCATGGGCGCCGAGATCGGCATCGCCACCGGCAAGATGCATGCGCGCGGGCCGGTCGGGGCCGAGCAACTGACCAGCTTCAAATATCTGGTGACGGGAAACGGCACGATCCGCGCCTGAATGGCCCGCGCCCGAAGGGCCGGGCCGCAGCGGAATGTTGCGCCCGTCCCCGCCATCCGCAGACCAATGCGCGCGCCGAAGGCGCGCCTCCGGCCGGGCGGCAGCGCGCGGAACGGGCTTTGCCTGGTCCGCACCCCCTTTCCGCCTCGCCACGCCTGCCAGGTCAGGTGCGCGGGACGACCCCTGCGCCTGCCTTGCCGCGATCAGAAGGTGATTTCGGCGCCGTTATCATCCAGTTCCCAGTGCAGGCTGCGGCCCGATTCTGCCGCCGCCTCGGCCAGCAGGGCGAATTGCACCTCGCCGGGGGCGGGGGTGCGGCAAGGGGCCCTTCCGTCCAGCCATGACCACAGCGAGGGATCGGCCCGTGTCCGGTCGCTTTCGCCGACCAGCCGCCAGCCCGGCGCGTCATGCAGCACGATCACGCGCCCGCCCCAGGGCATGGCCGTGTCCATGCACATCAGCGCCAGAATCAGCATGCGAATCTCGGCTCGGGCGAAATCGCCCCCGGCATCCAGTTCGATGGCAAGCCGGCCCTGTCCGGACAGCGCGGCGACCAGCCGCAGCAATTCGGGCCTGCCGATCCGCTGGTCCGCCGAAGGCAGGCCAAAGGCCATGCGGAACACCTGAATGCGGTTTCGGGCGGCACCCACCGACTCGGATATCAGTCGCAATTCGGGGCTTTGCCCCGCCCCCGCCAGCCCACCGGACATTTCCAGCAGTTCAACGCCATTTCCGATGGCGCCCAGCGGAGACACAAGGTCGTGACAAAGCCGCGATCCGACCAGCGCGGCCAGCTCTGCGGGTGCAATACGCGTTGTCTCGGCAGTCATGCTTGCATACCTTCAGTTTGTGACAAAAGGGGACAATCGCGTGAATGAAATGCTTGAGCCCGGCATGATCGTCCGTCACCCCGGCGCGCCCGAATGGGGCGAGGGCCAGGTCCAGTCCCGAATCGGAGACCGAATCACGGTCAATTTCACCGAGGCGGGCAAGCAAGTGATTGATGGCAGGCGGGTCGTTCTTGAAATAGCAGGAAAAAGTGAAAGGTAGTGTCCCATGAGGTTGAAATTTACACGTTATGGTGGTATTGTACAGCCAATACTTTCTCTGAAATTGTTTTGATTTTACGCATCTTGTTGCCAAGGCGGGTCCGACTGCCTAGACAGTCAGGCCTGTGCATCCCAGTGACCCCGACCTGATGAAATCCGACCCCTCTTATTTCGATATCCGCATCGCGACCAGCGAACGGGATCTTCTGGCTGCGCAACGGCTGCGCTATCACGTCTTTGTTGAGGAACTGGGGGGTGATGGCGCACTGGTCGATCATGACCGGCGGCTTGAACGCGACGAATTCGATCCGGTGGTCGATCACCTTTGCCTGATCGACAAGCGCCGCCCCCATGACGATTTAAGCCACGTGGTCGGGGTCTATCGCCTGTTGCCGGGCCAGCGGGCCAAGGAATTCGGGCGTTTCTACTGTGATGGCGAATATGACCTGACGCGGTTGCGGGAATCGGGGCGGTCGCTGCTGGAGCTGGGGCGATCCTGCGTCGATCCCGCGTATCGCGGCGGTTCCGGGATGTTTCTGCTGTGGAACGCGCTGGCCGATTACGTGCTGGAACTGGAGATCGAGGTTCTGTTCGGCGTGGCCAGTTTCCACGGCACCGACATAGATGCGCTTGCGCCCTCGTTAAGTTGGCTGCATCATCATCATCTGGCACCCTCGGCCCTGCGTCCCGTGGCGCGGGCCGAGGGGTTTCAGCGGATGGATCTGATCCCCGCCGACCGGTTGGACCGGCGCGAGGCGATGACCGCAATGCCGGCGCTGATCAAGGCCTATCTGCGGCTTGGAGGCCTGGTGGGCGAGGGGGCCTTTATCGACCGCTCCTTCAATACGACAGATGTGTTTCTGGGCATGGATACCAAGGCGATGTCTGAAAAACATCTCAAATTCTATGAGAACCGGCGGGGACAATGATTCCCGTGCGGGAAAACGGTGATGCGGGCAGACATGCGGCCGAGTGGGACAGAACCATCGCGCCCGAATTGCCGCGCCCCGACGGCATTGGCGGTTGGTGGCGGGTGCTGCGGCGCGGGGTACCGGCCGTGGCGGTGCTGCTGGTCGGGGTGATCCTGATCCTGCCGTTGCGGGGGCTGGAATGGGCGGTCTGGCGCAGCCGCCGCCCCGTGACCGGCCCTTATGTGCAGGGCATCTGCCGCCTTGTGCTGATCTGCATGGGCCTGCGCTGGCAGCGCGAGGGGATGCCGATGCGCGGCCCCGGCGCGGTCGTCGCGAATCATTCAAGCTGGCTGGATATCCTGACGATGAACGCCGCCATGCCGATCTTTTTCGTCAGCAAATCCGAGGTTCGCCGCTGGCCCGGCATCAATATCCTGACTGCCGTGACCAACACCCATTTCGTGATCCGCGATCCGAAACTGGCCCGCGCGCAGGCGCTGGAACTGTCGGCGCGGGTGCGGGCGGGACACCGGCTGCTGTTCTTTCCCGAAGGCACATCGACGGACGGTCTGCGCGTGCTGCCCTTCAAGCCGACGCTGTTTCAGGGCTTTCTGGATCCCGACCTGCCGCCCGATCTGGCCATTCAGCCGCTAAGCGCGGTCTATCATGCGCCCGATGGTGCCGATCCGCGCTTTTACGGCTGGTGGGGCGACATGGCCCTGGCCAATCACATTCTGACAGTGCTTTCCGCACGGCGACAGGGATCGGTGGCGATCCGGCTTGGCCCTCCGGTAACGGTGGCGGGCCACAACCGCAAGTCGCTGTCCGCCGAGGTCGAGGCGCGGGTGCGCGAAGGTTTTCGGTAATCGCGCGATCCGGTGTATGATGATCCCGGCTTGCACAGCCGACCTGACCACAATATCCGGTGGGGCTCTGCGCCCAACCCACCAAGGAACGTCTGATGACCCGCTTTGCCGCCCCCATCGCCGAACAAATCTGGGACATGAAATACCGGATGAAAGACGCTGCGGGGCAGCCCATCGACACCTCGGTCGAGGATAGCTGGCACCGCGTCGCCCGCGATCTGGCCGCAGTCGAGGCGGACCCGGCGGCATGGGAAAGCAGGTTCTATGCCGCGCTGGAGGATTTCAAATTCCTGCCCGCAGGCCGGATTCTGGCGGGCGCAGGCACAGGACGGGCGGTCACGCTGTTCAACTGCTTTGTCATGGGCACGATTCCCGACAGCATGGGCGGTATCTTCGAGATGCTGAAAGAGGCCGCGCTGACCATGCAACAGGGCGGCGGCATCGGCTATGATTTCAGTACCATCCGCCCGCGCGGCGCGGCGGTGCATGGGGTGGCGGCGGATGCCTCGGGGCCGCTGTCCTTCATGGATGTCTGGGACGCGATGTGCCGCACGATCATGTCGGCGGGCAGCCGCCGCGGCGCGATGATGGCCACGATGCGCTGTGATCACCCCGATATAGAACAGTTCATTCAGGCGAAACAGGACAGCGCCCGGCTGCGCATGTTCAACCTGTCGGTGTTGATCACCGACGATTTCATGCAGGCCGTCCGGGCCGATGCCCCGTGGGAGCTGACCTTCGGCGGCAAGGTCTATCACACGGTACAGGCGCGCGACCTGTGGAACCGGATCATGCGCGCGACCTATGACTATGCCGAGCCGGGGGTGATCTTCATCGACCGGATCAATGCGGCCAACAACCTGAACTATGCCGAAACCATCGCCGCGACCAATCCTTGCGGCGAACAGCCCCTGCCGCCCTATGGCGCCTGCCTGCTGGGTTCGGTCAATCTGGCGCGGCTGGTCAGGAATCCCTTCTCGGACGAGGCGGAACTGGACGCCGCCGCGCTGGATGAGCTG
>NZ_JBKEBL010000328.1:0-21965 GCF_047973135.1 Paracoccus sp. (in: a-proteobacteria) | reverse complement strand
GGTTCCTTATTCGCTTTATCTATTTGATAGTATTGAGTAATAATGGCGTAAAGACTCTAAAGATCCTAAACTCACTACAAGCTTTCTGCCGTTGTTTTTCTGCTATTTTTGACGGTTTCGCGGCGAAACCTGCTTAAGTGATTCCCTTTCGCCTGATCATGTGCGATAGAATTGCCCAAACGCATAATGAAGCAGTACATCGCAAAGGTAGCGAGATGTCAGGCAAGGAACCCCTTCCCCCATATTTCAACATTGATCCGGCCAAGGCAGCGCGGCGCCTGTCCGATCCCATCGGCACGGCCCGATTCGCGAAAGCCGCGGCCTTCGCGGCGCGCGGCCGACAGGATCTGGCCGAGCGAGGCTATGCCCCTGACGGACGCAAGCGACTGCGCCGCTTTTCCACATGGGAGGTCTGCCGCTACCTGATCCCGGTCGCTCCGGCGCATTTCCGTCGCGTGCTGCGGAAATTCCCCGACCTGCCGCAGGGCACGGGCGAGGGCAATTCCAAATGGTTCACCCTGGAAGAGGTGCTGCGCCTGCGCGATCATTTTGTGGCCGAGGGTGCCGCAGATCGCGAATACCGCCCGTGGCGCCCCGACGGCCTGCCCGCCAAGACCATTGCGGTCGCCAATTTCAAGGGCGGCGTCGGCAAGACCTCGACCGCCGCGCATCTGGCCATGTCGGCGGCGCTTGACGGCTACAAGGTACTGGTGGTCGATCTGGACAGTCAGGGCAGTATGACCTCGATCATGGGCGGCAAGGTTCCGGACGAGTGGTCCACCGCCTTCCCGCTGCTGGCCCGCGACTATGCACTGGCCGTGCAAGATGAAAACAAGGTGCGCGACGCGGCCGGGCAACCTCCGCTGCCCTTCGATGAAACCCTGACCGAAGCGCTGAAGCTGACAGCCCGCGATCTGATCCAGCCGACACACTGGCCGAATATCGACCTGTTGGGTGCGCAGCTTAACCTTTATTGGGCCGAGTTTCAGGTTCCGGTCTGGCGCATGGGTCTGCGTAGCTGGCCGCTGTGGGATGCGCTTGCGAACAGTCTGGAAAGCGACCGTATTGTCAATGACTACGATATCATTATCCTCGATACGCCCCCTGCGCTTGGTTATCTGACGATTAATGCGCTGGCGGCGGCCGATATCCTGCTGGTTCCGCTTGGCGCCACCTTTCTGGAGTTCGATTCGACGGGACGGTTCTTTGACATGCTCTATTCCACCTTCGCCAGCGTCGAAGATGGTGAAAACGCGGCGCGGCGTCGCGATGGTTTGCCCGAGATGCGGTTCGAATGGGATGCGGTGCGGGCGATCATCACCCGCTTTGACGCCGGGCAGCAGACGGATCTGGCAAATGTGATACAGGCCTATTTCGGGGATTTCATGACGACCTATCGTCAGGAACTGACGGCGATGGTCGGGCAGGCGGGTGAACAGGTGAACGGTATCTACGAGGCGGATTATCGCGAGTTTAACCGCGACACCTATGTTCGCGGGCGCGAGACGTTTGACCGGACCTGGGCCGAGGTCAAGGAATTGATCCTTGGAACATGGTGGCGTGATTTGCAGATGGAGAATGCCGATGAGGAGGATCGGGCACATGGTTAAGCGCAGGCGTCTTGAAACCCCCAGCAGTGACGATCTGACCCGGATCGAGGAAGAGTTTCGCAGCGAAACCCCCGAGCGGCCGGCACCGCTGCGGGGCATCGCACCGATAGCGCAGGTCGCCGCCGAAAGCGCCGCGCAGGCGCAGCCCGAAGGGGTGCAGGCCCGGACCGAGCGTGCCCGGCTGGAGGCCGATGCCGCCCGGCTGCATGCCGCGCAGGAACAGGGCCTGCTGATGGTCGAATTGCCGCTGGAGCAGATAGACGAGGGCGCGATGATCCGCGACCGCATGACCATGAGCGAAGAGGCTATCATGGAACTGCGCCAGTCGATCGCCGCGCATGGGTTGCGGTTGCCGATCGAAGTGTTCGAACTGGAACGACCGGGCAGGGGCGGCCAGCGTTACGGACTGTTATCGGGCTATCGCCGGCTGCTGGCGATGCGCGGCTTGCTGGAACTGACCGAGGCTGACAAGTACCGCAGCATCCGCGCGCTGATCCGCCCGCGCGAGGATAGCGGCGGGGCCTTTGTGTCGATGATCGAGGAAAACGAGGTCCGCGAGGAACTGAGCCATTTTGAACGGGGCCGCATCTCGGTCATCGCGGCCAATCAGGGGGCGTTTCTGAATACCGAAGAGGCGGTGGACAAATTGTTCGCGACCGGGTCCAAGGCCAAGAGGTCCAAGATCCGGTCTTTTGCGCTGATCTTCGAGGAACTGGGCGACATGCTGGGTTTTCCCGAAGGGTTGACCGAGAGGCGGGGGTTGCAGCTTGCCTCGGCACTGCGGCGGGGGGCCGAGGCGCAGTTGCGCGAGGCCTTGTCGCAGCATTCCCCCGCAGATGCGGATGAGGAATGGGCGGTGCTGGAGCCGGTGGTGCAGCGGCTGGATCAGGGTCCGCGCGATCTTAGCCGGGGTGGGCGACCGAAGGCGCCGACGGTGAAATATGGCTGGATCGACGATCAGACCCTGCGCTTGTCCAGCGGCATCACCATCCGTCGCGCGCGCGATAGCAAAGGACATGTCTTGCGATTTGAGGGCGATCCTGTCACAATCGACCTTATGGACAGCCTGATGGAAGAGCTGCGGTCCCTGCTGGAAAGATAGGCGGTTTCGCCGCGAAACCCCCGTTTGGCAGCAGCAAGATCAGCGGAAAATCGAGCGTCCAAGTGATCCGCAAAAAACGATGAATCTGCGGATAAAAGCCAGGGCGACACGCATTTACGGCCTGATACAACCAGACCAAAATCATCCGGCCCTGCGGCATTCGCGGGGCCTTTTCACGTGGTGGGGGATGCCGCCGCAAGAACCGGGACGGGGTGTCGCCAGCGCATTTACCGGAAGGATCGTTTGGCGTCGAAATTTTTTGTTGCAAAAAATTTTGAATTTGAAAGTATGCCCGGAAACCTGCTGCGGAGCCCGCCCGGCCCCGGCAGGACTGCAATATCCTGCATGCCGTAACAAGGTCGCCCGAACGACCGGCCCAGCGTATAACAGAGAGGACCACATGATCAGATTTCCCTTGTTGAAAAGCATCGCCGCCGCCGCGGTTCTGGGTGTCAGCGCCCTGTCAGCCCATGCGCAGGATATTATCCGCGCCGTCACATTCACGCCGGCGCAGGTCTCGTTCGCGCGCAATTTTCAGGGCTTTGTCGATCTGGTGAACGAGCGCGGGGCCGGGGTCGTGCAGATTCAGGTGATCGGCGGACCCGAGACCATCCCGCAGGAGCGCATGGGCGAGGCGCAGAAGAACGGTATCGCCGACATGTTCCTGATGCCCGCCGGGCTGTATCTGAACATGGTGCCCGAGGGCGAGGCCTTTGCGGGATCAAACCGCAACCCGATGGAGGTGCGGGCCGATGGCGGGCTGGATCTGGTGAACGAAGCCTTTCACGCCAAGGGCAACGCGCATGTGCTGGCCCATGTCGATGGCGGCGCGGCCTTTCACCTGTGGACGATCGAAAAGCCCGGCATCGACGCCGATGGCCAGCTTGATCTGAGCGGGATCCGCATCAGGTCAGCACCGCTGTACCGGGCGTTTCTGGAAAAGCTGGGCGCAACCATCGTGGTGCAGGGCGCGACCGAGGTTTACACCTCGCTTGAGCGCGGAGTGATTCAGGGTACCGGCTATCCGGTGACGGGCCTGCGCGATTATGGCTGGGACAAGTTCCTGAAATACCGCATCGATCCGGGCTTTTTTCAGACCGACGTGCTGATCTCGATGAATCTGGACGCGTGGAACAGGCTGTCGGACGAGGCGAAGGCGATCGTTAACCAGGCGGCCATCGACCATGAGCAATCGTCCTATGATGCGAATATCAAGCTGAACGAGGAAGAGGGCAAGATCCTGGCCGATGAGGGGATCGAGACCATCGAACTGACCGGAGCGCAGCGCGAGATGTTTCTGACCACTGCCTATGACATCGCGTGGGAGCGGCTGAAGGAACGTGACCCGACCATGCATGACGCGCTGAAAAAGATCTTTTTCGCGGGAATCTGATTGCCGGGGCAGGGGGCCGCACCGGCCCCTTATTTCAAAAGGACCGTTCGATGACAGCCGCCCTTCGTTTTCTTGACGTAACGTCGCTTTTGCTGTTCCGCCTTGCCTGCCTGCTGGTCACGGGGATCGTGCTGGTCGTCACCTATGACGTGCTGTCGCGCAATATCGGCCTGCCGACCGCGATATGGGCCGTCAATTCGGTCGAATATGCGATGCTGCACATCACCTTTCTGTGCCTGCCCTATCTGGTGCTGACGCGCGGGCATGTCTGTGTCGAGATCGTGCTGACCTATCTGCCCCGAGGGGTCAGGCGGGGCTGGGTCTTTTTGCTGCATATCGCATCGGCGCTGATCTGTTTCTATCTGTGTTGGAAAAGCGGGCAGATCTTTGCGAAGGTCTGGGCGGACGGGTCTTATGAGGTGCGGTCCTTCGATGCGCCGATGTGGGCGCTGTATGCCTCGATGCCACTGGGGTTCGGCTTTGGCGGGTTGCAGTTTCTGGCCTTCCTGCTGAAGGGCGACAGCTTTTATAGCGCGCCGCCAGACGCCCATGCCGGGCTGTAGGGGGCGCGCGCGATGATGGACTGGACCCTTTCGACGGCTATCCTGATCGGCGGGCTGATCCTTGCGATGGGGATCGGGCTGCCTGTGGCACTGGGATTCTTCGTGATCAACCTGATCGGCGTGGTGCTGTTCATGGGCGGCTTGCGCGGCATCGATCAGATGCTGGCCAATGCCACGATGGCGGTTTCGACCTATGCGCTGGCACCGGTGCCGCTGTTTCTGGTCATGGGATCGCTGTTCTTTCATTCGGGGCTGGCGCGCCGGGTGCTGGATGCGATTGACGTGCTGATCGGGCGGCTGCCCGCGCGGCTGAGTTACCTGACCGTCACATCAGGCACGGTATTCGCGGCGCTGTCGGGGTCGTCGCTGGCCAATACCGGGATGCTGGGCACGCTGATGGTTCCCGAGATGATGAAGCGCGGCTACAAAAAGCACATGGCCATCGGGCCGATCCTGGGGTCGGGCGGGCTGGCAGTGATCATTCCGCCCTCGACGCTGGCCGTGCTGTTCGGATCGCTGGCGCGGATCGACATTGGCGGGCTGCTGGTGGCAGGGCTGTTGCCCGGCGTCGTGCTGGCCGTGCTGTACGGTATCCTGATCTATGTACAGGCCCGGATCGATCCGCAGGCCGCGCCCGGCTATGACTATGTGCCTGTCCCTTTGGGCACACGGCTGTTCATCTTTATCCGCGATGTGATGCCGATGGTGGTGATCATCGTGGCCGTGGTCGGCTCGATCCTGACGGGCTTTGCCACGCCGACCGAAAGCGGCGCTTTGGGGATTCTGGCCGTGGCGGCGCTGGCGCTGGCCTTTCGGGCGCTGGATATGAAGGCCGTCACCACCGCGATCACCGATGCCGCGCGCGTGACCGGCATGACCTTTCTGCTGATCACCGCATCCTCGACCTTTGCGCAGTTGCTGGCCTTTTCGGGCGCGTCCTCGGGGATGGTCAGGTGGGCGACCTCGCTTGAGATGGGGCCGACGCAGACGTTGCTGGTCATGGCGCTGATCCTGCTGGTGCTGGGGATGTTCATGGATCAGGTCTCGATGATGCTGATCACCTTGCCGATCTTTGTGCCGCTGGCGATGGCGCTGCATTTCGACATGATCTGGTGGGGGCTGATCATGCTGCTGATGCTGGAGGTCAGCTTTACCACGCCGCCCTTTGGCCTGCTGCTGTTCGTGATGCATGGCGTCAGCCCGCCCGGCACCACATTGCCCGAGGTCGCCCGCGCCGCGCTGCCCTATATCGGCTGCGTGTTCCTGCTGATCGCGCTGGTGATCATGTTCCCGCCGCTGGCGACGCTGATCCCCTCGTTGATGTAACCCCGGAGATGACGATGAGTTTTCGCGACAGGCTGCAATATGATGCAAGCGCCGGTACCTATCACGACAGCGGCATGCGCTATATCTTCATCAAGCCCGAGGCTTTCATGGGTGTCGCGCTGGAGATGCCCGCAGAACTGCGCCCGGCTGTGTTCGGGGCGATGATCCGCACGGTGATCCGCAATGGCGGCAAATCGGCGCAGACCTATCGGGCGCAGGGGGCGGCGGATCCGCAGGCGCTGTTGGCGGTGATCCGCGAAACCGCCGGGCAGCTTGGCTGGGGGCGGTGGCACAGCGAACTGGCTGCGGGGCGGCTGAGCGTGACGGTCGAGGGATCGCCCTTTGCGCAAGGCTTTGGGCCGTCCGATGTGCCGGTCTGTGCGCCCATCACGGGAATGCTGACGGCAGTAGCGGGGATGATCCTTGACGCGCCGGTCGTCGTGACCGAGATCGAATGCGCAGCGATGGGGGCGAAAGCCTGCGTTTTTGAGGCGCGTATTGCCGATGGTACGACGGCATGAGCGGCGCGGGCGATATGCTGCTGGCACGGCTGGGGGCGGACATGATTGCCACGGGCGATGCCATCCCCGCGAAATACCATCGCGACTGGGCCGGGCTGGAACCAGTACGACCGCTGGCCCTTGCCCGTCCGCGCGATACCGAGGGGGTCAGCGCGCTGATGCGCGCCTGTCACGAGGCGGGGATTCCGGTGGTGCCGCAGGGCGGCCTGACGGGCGTGTCGGGTGCGGCCCATCCGCGCGCGGATGGCGTGGTCCTTTCGCTTGAGCGGCTGAACCTGATCGAGGCTGTCGATGCCGATGCGGGCGTCATGGTCGCCGGGGCCGGTGTGGTACTGGAGACCGCACAACTAGCCGCGCTTGATCACGGAATGATGCTGGGCATCGACATCGGGTCGCGCGGTTCCTGTCAGTTGGGGGGTGTGCTGGCCACCAATGCCGGCGGCAACACGGTGATCCGTTATGGCATGGCGCGCGATCACGTGCTGGGGCTGGAGGTCGTGCTGGCCGATGGCACGGTGATCGAGGGTATGAACCGGCTGCTGAAAAACAATGCCGGGCTGGATCTGAAACAGCTTTTCATCGGATCCGAGGGGCTTTTGGGTATCATCACCCGTTGCGTGCTGCGCCTGCACCCGAACCCGCCTGCAAAGACGACGGCATTCGTGGGCTGCGACGGGACCGATGCGGCGGTTGCCTTGCTGCGCGCGGCACGCGCGGCCCTGGGGCCGATGCTGTCGGGGTTCGAGGTGATGTGGCCCAGTTTTTTCCATTACATGTCACAGGCTTCGGGGCTGGGATCGCCTCTGGCAGGGCGACACGGGGCCTATGCGATCCTTGAGGCGACGGGTTTCGACGCCGCCGCCACCCGCGCCGCGACCGAGGCGTTGCTGGCGCGGGCGCTTGAGGAAGGGGTGATCGAGGATGGCGTATTGGCCGGTTCTGTCAAGGACGAGCGCGCGCTGTGGGCCGTGCGCGAAAGCCCGGCGGATTATCCTGCGCTGCTGGGCCCGATCATCCCCTTTGACATCGGCATACCCATCGCCCGCATGGGCGAGGCGGTGGAGCGGATCGAGGCCGGGGTGGCCGGGCTGTTCCCGTCGGCCCGTGTGCTGTCTTATGGGCATATCGGCGATTCGAACCTGCATGTCGTGGTGAACGTTCCCGAGGCGGGCAATGATCAGCCGCATGGTCCGGTCAAGGCGCTGGTCTATGACCTGACGCGGGATTTCGGTGGCACTGTTTCGGCGGAGCATGGGATCGGAGAAATCAAGCGAGATTATATAGGTTACTCTCGCAAGCCGCAGGAAATTGCCTTGATGCGGGGCATCAAGGCAGCGCTGGATCCCAAGGGCATTCTCAATCCCGGCAAAAGCTTTGACGGGGCGGCGGCGGGATGACGCGGCTGCGCGACCGCATTCGTGAGCGGGTGCCGCTGCGCGGGCCGTTCATCGCCATTCCCTCGCCCGTCGCGGTCGAGATCGTGGCGGGCGCGCGTCCCGATTTCATCTGCATCGATACCGAGCATAACCCGATTTCCGATGCGCTGCTGACCGATATGATCCGCGCCGCCGATCTGGCGGGTGTGCCCGCGCTGGTCCGGGTGCGCGGCAAGGCGCCCGAACATATTGCCGCCGCGCTGGATGCCGGGGCCTGCGGCGTGCTGGTGCCGCATGTCTCCAGCGCCAGCGAGGCCGGGGCCGCCGTGCGCGCCGCGCGTTTCCCGCCCGAGGGCGCGCGCGGGGCCGGTCCGGGCCGCGCCAGCGCCTATCTGCGCGACATCCCCTGCGCGCTGGCACGGGCGCGACGTGACACGGTCGTGGCGGTGCAGGTCGAGACGCTGGAGGCGGTATCACAGGCGGCGCGGATCGCGGCGGTGCCGGGGGTCGATCTGGTTTTCGTCGGGCCCGGCGATCTGGGTGTCGATCATGCGGCGCGGGGCTGTTCCGATCCGCTGGAGACGCTGATCGACCACGTGCTTGCGACCGCGGAAGCGGCAGACGTGGCGGCGGGCATCTTTACCCCGGACAGCGAAACCAGCGCCCGCTGGCTGAAACGGCTGGGCTTCGTGATCGAGGGGTCGGACGCGATGTTTCTGACGCAGGCGACGGATCACGCCTTTCGGCCTTTGGGTCAGGGGGCGGGATAGGGCTGCGGCGGATATTGCCTGACGGAAGCCAATTTGATCATCGCACCGGCTTTCGTCAGGCATTTTGCGCCAGCCGTGCCATCAGCGTAGCGGAGTCGGTGATTGTTACCTGATCGGGCATGCGGGGCAGGATCAGCGAGAGGGTGGCGTCATGGGCGGCAAGGTCGGAACTGGTCATGGCATCGGCGATGGCAATGACGTGCAGGCCGCGTTCGACCGCATCCACAAGCGTCGCGAGGACGCAAATATCGGTTTCCACGCCTGTCAGGATCACCGTATCCGCACCGCGCGCGGCAAGGCGGGCATCCAGATCAGGGGCGGTGAACATGGAATAGGTGGGTTTGTCCAGATATTCCTTCGGCCCGGACAGGGCCTCAAGCGCGGGGACCAGATCGATCAGGCCCGGATCGGCCGCCACCGCCGCGACGATGCCTGACCAATGCCGGTAATAGCCGCGCCACGCGCCCGTCGCCGCGTCAGCCGAGGGCGGGACGGTGAAGCGGGCAAAGATCGTCCGGTCAGGCAGGGCAGAGGCGATGCGGGCGATATTGGGCGTGATCGCCGCCAGCCCGGCGACCTGCCAGCCGACGGGTTCGGCGAACAGGCGCTGCATGTCCACGCACAGATGCACGGCGTGCGACAAGGGGGGCAGGGCGGCGGTCACGGCGTGGCCTCCAGCGGGACCAGATGGGCGGGCGACCAGGACAGATCGACCTCTTGCCCCGGCGCGTGGGGGCGTGCGTCGCTGTTCTGGGCGAAGATTTTCAGCGAAATGCCCCCGGCATCGGCCTGATAGGTGATCGCGGTGCCGGCATAGACGGTGTGCGTGATGCGCGCCCGAAGCTGGTTCACCGCCGCGTCGCCGCCCGCCCCGATCAGGATTTTCTCGGGGCGCAACGCCAGCGTGACCTGTTCGCCATCGGCGGGCAGGGGGGCGGCGACGGCGAGGGTCTGTCCGCCCGCCAGCCGCACTTTGCCCGCAACCACGCGGCCCGGCAGGAAATTCGTGTCGCCCAGAAATTCGGCGGCAAAGCGGGTGCGGGGGCGTTCATACACCTCGGTCGGCGGACCCATCTGCACGATGCGGCCGCGATCCAGAATGGCGACCTGATCGGAAAGGGTCAGAGCCTCTTCCTGATCATGGGTCACGAACACCGTGGTCAGCCCGCTTTCGCGTTGGATGCGCAACAGTTCGACCTGCATTTCCTGCCGCAGCCTGCGGTCCAGCGCCGATAGCGGTTCATCCAGCAGCAGCACGCCGGGTTTCGTCACGATGGCGCGGGCCAGCGCCACGCGCTGCTGCTGGCCGCCGGACAGTTCCTTTGGCTTGCGGTCGCCGAAATCGGGCAGGCGCACCATCTTTAGCGCCTCAGAGACCTGCCTGCGGGCCTCGGCCCCCCTGATGCCACGGCGGGCCAGGCCGAAGGCGACGTTCTGGCTGACGCTCATATGCGGGAACAGGGCGTAGGACTGGAACACCATGCCGATATTGCGCGCCCAGACCGGGGTGCGGGTCACGTCGTCCGGGCCAAGCAGGACAGTGCCGCTGTCAGGCAGAATGAAGCCCGCGATGATGCGCAGAAGCGTGGTCTTGCCCGACCCCGAAGGCCCCAGAAGCGAGGTGAAACTGCCCGCCGCGAAGCTGGTGGTGATGTCGGTCAGAACCCTGACGGTGCCATAGGTCTTGGCGACGGCATCAATCTTAACGTTTGTCACGTGACGCTCCGGGTTTGGCGAAAAGGGCGAAGATCAGAATCAGCGCCATGGACCCCAGCAGAAGGATCGTCGAGATGGCGTTGATTTCGGGGGTAAAGCCCTTGCGGATCGCCGAATAGATCTGCACCGGCAGGGTGGTAAAGCCGGGCGTGGCAAGGAAATACGAGATGACGAACTGATCCAGCGAGACGGCAAAGGCGAACAGCGCCGCGCCAAGGATGCTGGGATATAACAGCGGCAGCGTCACCGCGAAAAACGCGTGCAGGGGGGTGGAGCCAAGGCTCATCGCGGCCTCTTCCAGGTCGGCGCGCAGGGTTTGCAGGCCGGTGCCCACGACCAGCACCACATAGGGTACGGCCAGCGCAACATGCCCGATCAGCAGCGCATGCAGTCCGCGCCCGATGCCCGTATAGAAGAAAAAGACCAGCATCGCCGTGCCGGTGATCAGCCACGGAATCGCGATGGGCGGCAGCAGCAGGATTTGCAGCAGCGTCTTGCCCCTGACCGCGCGCCGCCCCAGTGCCACCGCCGATGCCGTGCCCAGAACCGTCGCGATGACCGAGGTGGCCAGCGCGATCCACAGGCTGTTGACGCCCGAGCGCACAAGCTGGGGATTGTCGCCAAGCGCCGCATACCATTTTGTCGTGAAACTGAAGGGCAGTTGATACAGCGGCGATTCGTTGAACCCCATCGCCATCATCACAAAGACCGGCAGATAGAGAAAGATCAGGATCAGGGCCAGCCAGATGCGGGAAAGCTGTTTCATGGTCCGGCCCCTTACATCTGCTGGCGGCGCAGCACGCCCGAGAATGTGGCAAAGATCGCCAGCACGACAACCAGCAGCGTGAAGGACAGCGACGACCCCAGCGGCCAGTTGAAGGCCTGCGTGAACTGATCCTCGATCACGGTGCCCATGGTCACGCCGACGCGGCCGCCAAGGATCCGCGGCTCCATGAAGGAACCGATCACCGGGACAAAGATCAGGATCGCGCCGGAAACCAGCCCCGGCATGGCCAGCGGCAGCAGGATTTTGCGCAGGATGGTCCACCAGCGCGCACCAAGGCTGGAGGCGGCCTCGATCAGGGCGGTGTCGATGCTGGACAGCGCGATATAGCAGGTCAGGATCATATAGGGCAGATAGCCATGCACCAGCCCGACAATGATCGCGGGGCGGGTATAGAGAAAGCCGATGCTGGCGGCCTCGGGCGCGACGGCATGCAGCAGCCCGTCCAGAAACCCGCCCTCGCGCAGTACCATGGTCCAGGAAAACACCCGGACCAGCCCGTTCGACCAGAAAGGCAGCAGGACAAGGATCAGCAGTATCTCGCGCGCGCGGCCCGTCACCTGACGGACAAGCGCAAGCGCCGCGAAAAAGCCCAGAATGGCGCAGATGAGCGTCGTCCAGACCCCCATCATCAGCGAATCCCAGGCCACGCCCAGCAGATAGGGCTGGTCGATGAAGGCGCGATAGTTCTGAAAGGTAAACTCTGCCGGAGCCTTGCCCATCGGCGTGCGCGACAGGAAGGAAAAGCCGAACATCATGCATAGCGGCAGAAACACCGCCAGAGTCAGCCAGGCATAGGTGGGCAGCAGCAGCGCGGCGGTGGTTATCCATGGGGGAAAGCGGGTGCCCGCAAGCACCCGCCCGCCCGCGCCGTCAGCCGGCATAATAGGCCTTTACCTCTTGCCACAGGTTGTTGAAGTTCTGGCGCAGATCGTCGGGCAGGGCCGACTGGATGGTCAGGCTTTGCAGATAGGCCGGATCATGCACCTTGCGGTTCAGATCATCAGCGGGCAGCGCATCCATCGCCGAGGCATTGGCCGAGGCCGGCGCGCCGATATTCGTGGCCCATTCGACGTAAAAGCCCGGATCGATCATATAGTTGATGAATTGCAGCGCAGCCTCGGCATTGCCGCTGGTCGCGGGGATGGCAAGGCTGTCCAGCCAGCCGATGCCGCCCTCTTTCGGGACGATGAAATCCACCGGCAGGCCGCTGTTCTTGCGCGACCGCACCGCCGCGCCCGACCAATAGACGGACAGATCCGTTTCCCTGGCGGCGAAGGATTTGTTCCACTGATCTTCGCTGGACCACAGCAGCTTGACGTTCGGCTTGAAGGATTTCAGCGTCTCGCCCACCTGCGCCAGATCGGTTGGCGCGTTCATGTCCTGCCCGTTCAGCAGCGCCCCGATGGCCACTGCCGTCACCGCGTCGTCGAACAAGGCGACACGATTCTGATAGGCCGGATCTGCCAGTGCGGCATAGCTGTCGGGCCGGGCGTCCCCCTCGCGCACGGCAAGGGCGGTGATGCCCCAGACCCAGGCGACGCCGAAATTCTGCCCGTCGGACATCAGGTTCGGATGTTCGCGCAGTTCCGGCGACAGCGCGGCGGCATTGGGCACCTGCGCCAGATCAATTGCCAGCAGCAGTTCCTCGGATGCGGCCTGCCGGGTCCGGGCGCTGTTGATCAGCACGACATCATAGACACCGGGATTGGTGCGCAGCTTGGTCAGCATCTCGGCTTCCGAGCTGAAATAGTCGTGGACGACCTCGATCCCCGTATTCTCGGTGAATTTCTTCAGCGCCCATGCTTCGTCCGTGCCATAGCCCTGCCAGTTCAGCACCGTGATCGTGGTGGCGGCGCGCGCGCGCGTCGGCAGGGTCAGGCTGGCGGCGGCGGCCACCGCGCCCGCGCTGGCCAGAAAATGGCGGCGTGTCTGTGTCATGTGATCTTTTCCCTCTGGACGTGTTCGTTCTTGTTCGGGGCCGCAAGGCATGTGTCATCCTTCACCAACTCGGACGTTCACACAAGCCGCAAGGGCCGTTGCATCGCCGCACCATCGGGCTAAGCTGTCCGCGTTTTACCGGGGTCAGGAAATGCTGCAAGACACCGACATGATCGGAAATTTCTGGAACACCTGGTCCGAACGCCCGGCCGAGATGGTCTGTCTGCCCGCAGGCGTGCGTGTCACCCCGGTTCTTTATTCGTCGCAGGCGCGCAAGGCGATCACGCCAGCGGCGCAGGACATGCGGTTTGGCGCGCATGGCCCGTCGGGCGGCCCGGTCGCCTTTGAGACAGCGCATGGCGGCACGCGGATCGGGTTTCGCCTTGCCAGCCGCGACCCGTGGAGCGTGACGGGCGAATGGGCGGCGCAGAAGGCGCAGGAATGGGGGCTGCGGTATTGGGTGACGCTGTGCCTGTCTGCCGAAGGCGGGGCCGAGGCGCGATTCGATGCGGAAACCGGTGCCGCCCATATCCGCCTGGGGCGGCAGCATGTCACGCTGCTGACAGGGGCGGCACCGGTGTTGGTGACGGGGCATGACAGTCTGGACGAGCTGATCGCCGATTTCGACGCGAATGGCTATTTCCATCTGGGGAACCGTGCCGACAGCGGCAAGGTGATCGCCCTGCGCTTCAACCTTGAGATGATGCCCACCCTGCGCTTTGCTGCCACCGTGGCCGATGACAAGGCCCTGTCGCTGGATGCCGCGCGCAAGGCGCTGCGGGAACCGCCCGCGTCCGCGCCGGTTCTGCACGAGGGGGTGGATGCCGGAGCGCTGGATGCGGTGCGCGATGTGATCGGCTGGAATACGCTTTACGATCAGATCAACCGCCGCCGCTATACCGCGATCAGCCGCATCTGGAACCTTGGCGATTTCGCCGTCTGGTTCAACGATCAGACCTTTGCCGCGCTGATGGCGGGGTTGTTCGACGCTGAACTTGCGCGCGACAATTTCCGCGTGGCGCTGGCCAATGCCACGCCACAGGGCAATTTTGCATGTCTTGTGACCTCTCGCGATGCCTGGGTGGATCGCAGCCAGCCGCCGCATGGGGCGCTGATGGTCTGGCTGTCCTTTCTGCGCAGCCGCGATGCGGGGTTGCTGCGCATGGCCTATCCGGCGCTGGCGCGCAATCATCGCTGGTGGCGGGCGCATCGCGACCCGGACGGGATCGGGCTGGTATCCTGCGGGACGTCGGATGTCGGGCAGGCGCTGTATCAGGGTACGGCCTTCGCCGCCCGGAATGAGACCGGCATGGACAATTCCGCAACCCATGACGAGGCGGTCTATGACCCCCGGACCCGCAGCCTGTCCACCATCGACCTTGGACTGAACTGCGCGCTGGCGCTGGATGCCGAGATGCTGGCACTGATCGCGCGGGAACTGGGCCATGATAGGGACGCGGCGGCATTCGACCGGCTGGCAGATGACACGCGCGCGCGGATCCGCACGGAATTGTGGGACGAGGCGCGCGGCATCTTTGCCAACCGCCAGCGCGGCGGCGGTTTTGTCCAAAGCCTTGCGCCGACCAGCTTTTACCCGCTGCTATGCGGCGCGGCCAGCGCGGATCAGGCCGCGCGCCTGCTGGATCATCTGGCCGATCCGCAGATGTTCGGCGGGCCATTCATGATCCCGAACACGGCGCGATCCGAACCGGCCTTTGCCGAGAACGTCTATTGGCGGGGGCGGATCTGGGCGAATGTGAATTACTTTGTCTGGCAGGGTCTGCGCCGCTATGGCTTTGACGGGGCCGCAAACGATCTTGCCGCCAAAAGCCTTGCCATGTTCAACCAAAGCTGGCGCGATGATCGCCTGTGCGGCGAGAATTACAATGCCGAAACCGGTCGGATCACCGATCAGGGCGATGCCGATCCCTTTTATACCTGGGGCGCGATGCTGCCCTTGATGGCAGTGTCGGGGATCATGGATGTCTCGGCCTGGCACGGCTGGGAAATCCGGAATCCCGGCGACGATACCCGGCTTGGCCCGATCCTGTCGCCCGTGGGCGAGGTGGTGGTGTCGGTTGAGGGCGGCATCCTGACGCTGTCGCGCGGCGGGCAGTTGCTGTGGTCCACCGACTACGCCGGCCCGTTGCGCCATATCGTGATGGAACGCGGGCTGTGTTCGCTTCGGCTGGGGCAGGATTGCGACCGCGCCCTGTTGCGGCCCGGTGCCGATATGGCCGCCCGGCTGGTTCAGGTGCGGGTCGATGGCGCGCCTGTGGCAATGGCGGACGGGGCGCTGGATCTGTCTGGGCTGCGCGCCGGGGCGCGGATCGACATGTACCTGACCCTGCCCGAATGACGCCGCTGGCGATCGCGCAGTTCCGCGAACCGGGACCAGAGTTCCGCATGGCGGCCTTCTGGTTCTGGCATCGCATCCCCGCGCCAGAGGAAACCCGCGACCAGCTTGCCGATATGCGCGCCAAGGGGATTTCGCGGGTGATGATCCAGGCCCGCCCGGCCATGCCCATCCACGACTATCTGTCCCCCGCCTATCTGGCCGCCTATCGTGACGCGGCGCACGAGGCGAAACGGCTGGGGCTGCGGCTGACCATCTATGACGAATATGGCTGGATGTCGGGCCATGGGGGCGGAAGGACGGTTCAGGGCGCCGATCATCTGCGCGAACGGCATCTGTTCTGGACCTCGGGCCACGCCGAGGCCGAGCGGACGGTGCTGCGGATCAGCGGCATCCGCTCGGGCTTTCTGGATTTTCTGGGGCAGGCGGGGCGAGACTGGGTCTATGAGGGCGGCGTGCCGCGCTGGACCGACTGGCGGATCGTGCTGATGGCGGGCCCGCAGGCGCGGCGGCTGACCTGCCCGGCGACGATTGTCGCGACCGGCCCGCAAAGCTGCCGGATCGAGCTGTTGCACGGGCCGCAGGTGGCGCCGGGCGGGGCGCTGACCGTCTTTGCCGCCGCACGCTGCGCCACCTCGCGCCTGATCAACTATCTGCTGCCCGAGGCCGCCGCGCGCTTTGCCGAACAGGTCTATGCGCCGCTGTTGCAGGCGGCGGGCGATGCCGCCGAGGGGTTCTTTTTCGATCATCCCTATGCAGGATTTTACGACTGGGCACAGCGGCATGGCAATCTGCAAGGCAGTATCCTGTGGGATGAAAGCCTGCTGGCTGGCGTGCCGCCCGATCCCGCCGATTTCCTTGCGCTGACGGGCGGCGACGGGCAGGCCGCCCGCCGCCGCGCCGCGTTCCTGCGCCGCTATGGCGAAGCGCTGCACGAGGCGTTTTTCGGCACGCTGTCGCGCTGGACCCGGAAACGGGGGCTGGGGTTCACAGGGCATGAGCTGCTGACCCATGTTGGCGGATGGAGACTGGCAGGTGGCCTGAGTGGCATCGACCCCCGCACCATGCCGGGGCTGGATCATTTCGGAATAGACCGGTTCCGCACCGAAACCGCCGCCGATTGCGCGGATTTCGCCCCGCAGGTCAGCGCCCGGATGGGCGACAGCATCGCCCGCGCCAGCGGCCGAAGCCGCTGTCTGGTGGAACAATACGCCACCGGGCGAGGCGACGGCGCGCCGGGACTGGCGGGGCAATGGGGGCTGAGCGCGCGGGTCTTTCGCGCGCAGGCGCTGCGCAACCTGATCCTTGGCGCGCGGCAGATCCTGCTGCATGCGGTGAACCTGACCGATGGCCAGCCCGGCGACGGGCTGTTCAGCGCGCGGTTCGATTTTGCCCCGGCCTATAATCATCTGCCATGGTGGCAGGATTGCCCCGCGCTGTTTGCGGAAATTGCCCGTGTTTCGGCCTTTCTTGATCAGGGCCAGCCGCAGCACGACATCGCCCTGCTTTACCCGCTGGACACGATCCTGGCCGAAGGCCCGCAGGCCCCTTGCTGCGCACATTTCGGCTGGTGGGCCGAGGAACTGGCGCGGGCGGGGTTGGGCTATGACATCATCGACGAAAGCCGGATGCCCGAGGCGTTGACGCCCTATCGCCTTTTGGTGCTGCCTGCCGCCGCCCCGGCGTGCCGCGCGCAGGCCACGCAGGGTTTTGCGGGGCGCATCGTTGCGACCGGTGGCGACGATGCGACGGGACAGGCCGCGATCCGCAGGATGGTGGCGCATCTGCCCCGGCCCGATTGCGATGCGAACTTCATCACCGGAAACGGCTGGACCGCTATATCGCGCGTCGGCGCGGGGTGGCGTCTGGTCGCGTTCAACGACCGCGACGATCCGGCGCGCCTGTCGGTGACGCTGCCGGGGCCGGGGATTCGCGGCACGCGGTGGGATCCGGTCAGCGGAGAGGTCGCCCCGCTGTGCGGCCCGGTGCCGATGGTCCTGCCGCTGGCCGCGCAGGAAATCCTGTGCCTTGAGCTTGCGGCTGGCGAGGCGGTGCCGCCCGTGCCCGCCCCGAAGCCGCGCGACCTGCCCCCGCCGATCCGGTTGGCGCAGGGCTGGAGGCTGCAAATCGGCGATGCCCCGCCTCGCCCCGTTTCCGTGTGGCGAGGCTGGGAGGTTCAGGGGCATCCGGTATTCGCGGGAACCGGGATCTATCGCTGCGACATCACCCCGCCGCCCCCGCCCGAAGGCTGTCAATGGGCGCTGCAACTGCCGGGGCTGCACGAGATGGCGGAATGTTGGTTGAACGGCGAATATCTGGGCCGCCAGATTGCCGTAGCGCAGTCCTTTCCGCTGCTATGCGGGGGTCGGCTGGAAATCCATGTCAGGAACACGGCGGCAAACAAATATTATACCGGCACCGGCTATCGCGGGGATCTGCCGCTGCCCTCGGGGCTGACACAACCGCCGCGGCTGGTGGCGGTTCGGGCGGGTTGAGCAAGCGGGCGGACCACCGGCATCAGCGAGTGTCGGGCGGCGTAGATATTCCGACCTGGCAATTGAAACCTGCCTGACCCTGCGCCCGGCCTTTCGGCGCAATTTCCGCGCCGTCAAGTCCTGGCGCGCAACCTCAACCGCACGACCCATTCCTGCCTCTGCTCACGCCGCCATTGAGGCAGAGTTTCGACAGGCAGGGAATCCCTAAGCCGAGTCGGGTCATCGGGCCGTTGGTATGAGTTATGGAACGAACCTGTGGTTACGCGGCGCTGGCTTTGCGGCACAGGAGCGGTGCCGTGACAGCGCTGCCGCTTTGCGCCGCAGCAAGGGTCAGTTCCTTCGAATAGACCATGAAGCGGTCGATCCGGCGCTGCCAATAGGACAGATACAGTGATCCGGCCTCAAGCGGTGTCCGTGCCTCGAACGAGGCGCGCATCTGGGTGCTGGCATTGTCGATTGCCTCGGAACTGTATTCCGACGTCAGCCGCCCCATCTCGATCAGACCGGCCACATAGGCCGAACCGGCGTCGCGCATCACAGAACAGAAATCAGTACCGAAGGTGACATCATCTGTATCCGTCTGTGCCATGCTTGCCACGGCGTTGAAGACGGAAGGTATCGGGAAAGATTGCGTGTTCATGGCTATGCTCCCATCGTTGATCGCTTGTGTCTAAAAAACTGGCAACCACCGCTGATTCTGATCATCCTGAGGCCGCATCCGGATCATTCCGGTCACGTTTGCCTGAATAAACGGCACCTGGACAATACGCCGTTATTAATGCTGCGGCTAACTGATTCCCTCTCAACCACAGGATGGCTTATCCTCTGCCATCCGGCAACCTGTTGAAGTCGGCTTTGGCCATAAAACCCCCTGATTCCCCAAGTTTGACCGGATGATCCGGAGTTTACCACATGGCCGAAAATTCGCGTTATGCGGGAATTTTTTTTTTGACCATATGGTCAGCGTCGATCATAGTCAATTGCCGAAATCAGGTCGCGACCGGCAAAAAACGCCGCAAGATTATCAAGGACAAGCTGTGACATGGCCGCACGGCTTTCGACGGTGCCAGACGCGTGATGCGGGAACAGGGTCACGTTCGGCAGGGCCGTCAGGTGCGGATCGGGATCGGGTTCGCTGGCGAATACGTCCAGTGCGGCATGGCCCAGTTCACCCCCGGTCAGCGCAGCGATCAAAGCGGCCTCGTCCACGACCGAGCCGCGCGCGATATTGACCAGCAGCCCCTGCGGGCCAAGCGCGCGCAGGACGGGGGCGGAAATCAGCCCCTCGGTCCCCCTGCCCCCGGCCACCGTCAGAATCAGCGTGTCGCTGTCGCGGGCCAACTGGATCAGATCGGGCTGATGGGTCCAGGGCATGTCCTTGGCGCGGCGGTTCCAATAGGCGATCCGCATCCCCATGGCCTGCGCGCGCGCGGCGACCGCGCCACCCAGACTGCCCATGCCGACAATCCCCAGCCTTGTGCCAAAGACCGTATGTTGCAGCGGGAACATCCCCTGCCGCCCCCAATCCCCCGACCGGACATAGCTGTCTGCCACAATCAACGACCGCCGCGCCGCCAGCATCAGCATGATTGCCGTATCCGCCACATCGGCCTGCAATGCCGCCGAGGTATTGGTCAGCGCGATCCCCCGTGCGGCCATGGGCGCAAGCGACAGGCTGTCATATCCGGCACTGGAACAGCAGACCAGTTCCAGCGCGGGCAAGGCCGTCAGCATGGATTCGGTCAGAGGAGTGTGGCCCGACGTCACGGCGGCGCGGCAATGCGCACCGTGACGGGCAAGGAAATCGGCCTTGTCCTGGGCCTGATCCCAACGTTGCAGGCAATACGCGGCCTGTAACCGCGTCATGGCATCAGGGGCCAGCGGATGCAGAATCATTACTTCGGGTCGGTCGGTCATGGTCATGCCCTTTCCTGACGCCCGCACATACCCGCACATACGGGGGGCCGGACCGCCCGGAAAGGGCGATCCGGCAATTTCAATAGCATGTCTAGCCGAACAGCCGCACCAATGTCAGCGTGATGAACGGGAAGGCGATCAGGGCGGCAATGCGGATCACATCGCTGATCAGGAAGGGCAGCACCCCGCGAAAGCTTTCCATCATCGGCACATCCTTGGCCATCCCGTTGATGACAAAGACGTTCATCCCCACCGGCGGCGTGATCAGACCCACCTCGACCACGACCACGGCCAGAATGCCGAACCAGATCAGCGTATCCTCGCGCGGCATGCCGAAATCCAGCCCCGCGATGATCGGATAGAAGATCGGGATGGTCAGCAGCAGCATGGACATCGAATCCATCACGCAGCCCAGCAGCAGATACAGGAACAGCATCGCCAGCAGCACCAGCATCGGCGCCATCCCGGAATTCGAGATCGCATTGGCCAGCAGCATCGGCGTCTGCGTCTGCGCAAGGAAGGCGTTGAAGGTTTCGGCCCCCAGCAGGATCAGGAAGATCATCCCCGAGGTCGAGGCCGTGCCGCGCAGACACTCCATCAGCCCCTTGATGCGCAGGCCGCCATGCAGCACCGCCAGAACGCCGGTGCCGAAGGCGCCTACGGCGGCAGCCTCGGTCGGTGTGAACCAGCCGCGATACATGCCGACGATGACCAGCGCAAAGATCAGGATCAGCGACCATGTCTCGCGCAGGGCCTCCAGCCGCTGGGGCCATGTCATGCGCGGACCGGCGGGGCCCTCTTCGGGGTGGCGGTGGACAAAGACCGACACGGCGACCATGTAGCCCACGGCAGCCAGTACGCCCGGCACCATCGCCGCGACGAACATCTTGGCGATGCTTTGTTCCGCCATCAGCGCATACAGCACCAGAATGACCGAAGGCGGGATCAGGATCCCCAGCGTGCCCCCGGCGGCCAGCGACCCCGTGGCCAGCGCTCCGCTGTAGTTATAGCGCTTCATTTCCGGCAGGGCGACCTGCCCCATCGTGGCGGCGGTGGCCAGCGACGATCCGCAGATCGCGCCGAAGGCCGCGCAGCCCCCGATCGAGGCCATGGCCAGCCCGCCCTTGCGATGCCCCAGAAAAGCCGCGGCGGTGCGGTACAGCGCCCGGCTCATTCCGGCATGGGTGGCAAATTCGCCCATCAGCACGAACAGCGGGATGACCGACAGCGAATAGGTCGAGAACTGATCGTAGGTCGAGGTCTTGAGGAACGCCAGCAACGGTGTCACCCCGGTCCACATCGCATAACCGCCGACCCCCACGGTCAGCATGGCAATGGCGATGGGGATGCGGATGAACATCATCAGCAAAAGGACGGCAAAGCCGGTCAGGCCAGCGGCGACTCCGCTCATTGAAAGGCCCTCCGGAAATGGCTGATCATGGTGGCCGCGCTGGTCACGGCCAGCAGACCCATGGCCGGCATGGCGATGGCATAGCCCCACCAGGCTGGCAGGCGCAGCACCATCGACTGATCGCCATATTCGCGCGCCTCAAGCCCGCCGTGATACATGCGCCACATCAGCAGCGCAGCAATCAGCAGATACAGCAGGTCGCCCAACGCCTCCAGCAGGTGATTCAGACGCGGGCTGGTCTTCTGTGTAAAGAAATCGACAAGGACATTTCCTCCAACCGCCTGACACCAGGGAAGATAGCAGAAGATGGCGATGGCGCAACCCATCTGCATCAGCTCGTAATCGCCGGGGATCGGCGCACCAAAGACGCCGCGCTTGACCACACTGGTCACAGTCATCAGCATCATCGCCACAAGTGTCAGCCCACCTATGCCGGCAAAAAGCCGGCATAAGGCAACGACCCATCCGGGCAGATGCACCGGATGGGAATGATCGGTAACTGGTTCGGCCATGCCGCCCTCCGTCGCGCTACTTGCCCTGCGCCTTGGCCAGCATGGCCTTGGCGTCGTCATACATGGCCTGCCCGTCAAAGCCCGCATCGTTCATCGACTTGATCCAGGCGTCGATGGCCGGCTGGCCGGCGTCGTGCCATTCGCCAAGCCCGTCCTCGGGGATGACGGTGAT
>NZ_JBKEBL010000315.1:0-1882 GCF_047973135.1 Paracoccus sp. (in: a-proteobacteria) | reverse complement strand
TGATGTCGTAAAGATGCTGGCGCGAGATGCCCAGCAGGCGGGCGATCTCGGCCTTGGGTTTGCCGGTCGCGGGGATGACATCCTCGCGCAGCAATTCACCGGGATGGGTCGGGCGGCGGTTCGGGTCGCGGGTCATGTCCGTCTCCTAGTGGTATTGTACAAGGTCGATCACGTAAGCATCGCCATCTGCGAACTCGAACGTGACACACCACGGGCCGTTGATATGGACCGTGTAGCGCGTCGGGGTGAAGCCGCGCAGGGCGTGAAAGTCGAAGCCGGGAAGGTTCATGTCTTCCGGTCTTCTGGCGGCGTCGAGGGCGTCCAGGCGGCGCAGGATGCGGGGATGAAGGCGTCGATCGTTTCTGGATCGCCCGCCCTCCCAAAGGGCCTTGAGCTGCTTGTTGGCGAAAGTCTTTATCATGCCGCATCTGTAAGCCGCACGCATACACATGTCAACAGATAGCTTACAACAACTCGCGCCAATTGACAAACCGCGCCTCAGCCCCGCGCGGCCTGTTCCTCACGCAGGCCCCGCAACGCCCATTTGGCCAGAAAGGCGGATCGGTTCGTGGTGGCCGCGTCGATGCGCCTGACCAGATCCTCGGTCAGGGTGACGTTCACGCGCACGGTCCGGCCGGGCAAGACCGCAGGCAGCATGACCAGTTGGCCGCCATCGAGGTCTATTCCGTCAATCGAGGCGGGCTGCGGGATATCCACCCGGTCCGCCGCCAGATCGTCGATAACCTCCTGTACGATGGCCGCCGCATCGGCCAGCGCCTCAAGCGTGGTCGCGCCCGAGCCGCCCACGTTGATGCCGGGAACCGTCACGCCGAACAGGCCGTCCGCATCGGCGGGGTGCAGAATCGCGGGGTAATAGGTGTTGGGCATGGCGCCCTCCTTTCATTTCAGCTTGACGCCGGTTTGCTTTTCGATGGCGAGGACAACCTTTTCCGCGATTTCACGCTGGCGCGAGATTGCCGAGACATAGACGCCGTCCTTGTAGACCTTGGTGTGGTTGCCGCCTTCGCGCAGGTCGAGCCCGGCCTCTTCAAGTTTCCTGATGATGTCACGGCGTTTCATGTCATCCTCTTTTTATGTGTATTTAATACACACTATACGCGGGCAGCGCAAGCGGAAATGCGCACTGAATACACACTTCGTTTCGGAAATTCACGGCAACTGACAAATCACGCCTCGGGCGAGCGGCTGGTCTCGCAGCTCTCAGTGCGCGGCTTTGATTTCCGCCCGCGCGGCCGAGGACAGGAAGGCGCTGCGGGTCATGCCGCGACGCGCCGCCTCGGCATCGATGGCTTCCAGCAG
This sequence comes from Paracoccus sp. (in: a-proteobacteria), assembly GCF_047973135.1. Taxonomy (GTDB): domain Bacteria; phylum Pseudomonadota; class Alphaproteobacteria; order Rhodobacterales; family Rhodobacteraceae; genus Paracoccus. The sequence continues at coordinate 562 of NZ_JBKEBL010000315.1, read as the reverse complement.
GCCGGGGTCCAGCGACACGTTCACACGCTTCGGAGACCCTCGGTCAAGGATCAGTGCCACATGGGCGATCTGCGCGCCCGCGCGCCATTCGGCAAGCTCGGGATCGGCCAGAATGGCATCCACGGTGCGTGGTACGGGAATACCCAGCCCATCCTCGCGCATGCCCTGCACATGGAAGGCAAGAGCTTCCTCGCCGCGCTGGATCGCCTGATCGACGGTCTCGCCATCCGAGATCGCGCCGGGGAAGTCAGGGAAGCTGATGCCGAAGCCATCGGCTTCGTCGGTGTGCAGGAAGGCAACGTAACGCATGAGTTTCTCCTTTCAGCGCCAGCGGCCTACAGTCCCAATGCCTCGCGCAATATCGCGTTGACGCGGGTTTGCCAGCCGGGACCGGTCGCGCGCAGCGCCGCGACCAGATCGGCGTCCAGCCGGGCCGAAATGGACACCTTCGGATTTTCCAGTGGCGGACGCCCGCGGCGGGCCTCCTCTTCCTGCATCCCGGAAAGCAGTTCGGGATGCGCCTTGCGGAACGGGCGGGCGGTCGCAAGCTGTTCGTCGGTCA
>NZ_JBKEBL010000133.1:0-25542 GCF_047973135.1 Paracoccus sp. (in: a-proteobacteria) | reverse complement strand
GTCCTTTCGCTGTATCTGCGCGACCCCGACGGCAACCTGATCGAGCTTGCGCATCCATCGCATTCCTCAACCGGCGCGCTTGCGGACCGTTGACACTCTGGCCTCGCGCACTCATGATGCCGCCCCCTTGAAGGATCGTCCGAGGTCTAAATGCCAGTTGTTGTCGTCGAATCGCCCGCACAGGCGAAAACCATCGAGAACTATCTTGGTCAGGACTACCGTGTGCTGGCCAGATTTGGCCATGTACGCGACCTGCCGCCCAAGGACGGCAGCGTCGATCCTGACCATGACTTCGACATGAAATTGCAGGTCGCCAGCGACAGAAATAAGCATGTCAAGGCGATCAAGGATGCGCTGAAGGACGACCCGAACATGATTCTGGCCACCGACACCGACCGCGAGGGCGAGGCGATTTCGTGGCATCTGCAACAGGTTCTGGCCTCGTCGCTGAAAAAGGGAAGCGAGGTGAATCGCGTCACCTTTAACGCGATCACCAAATCCGCCGTGACCGAGGCGATGAAACAGCCCCGCCAGATCGATCAGGCGCTGGTCGATGCCGATCTGGCCCGCCGCGCGCTGGAGTCTCTGGTCGGCTTCAACCTGTCGCCGGTCCTGTGGCGCAAGCTGCCGGGCGCGAAATCGGCGGGCCGGGTGCAGTCGGTTTGCCTGCGCCTGATCGTCGACCGCGAGATGGAGATCGAGGCGTTCAGGGCCCGTGAATACTGGTCGGTCCATGCGCGTCTGGCGACGCCCGGCGGCGACGAATACGACGCGCAGCTTGTGTCGCTGGCCGGATCGCGGCTGGACCGCTATGACCTGCCCGATGCCGAAAAGGCCGCGATGGCAGTCAGCGCCGTCGCCTCGCGCGATCTGCGCGTCACCGGCGTCACTGCCAAACCCGCCAGCCGCAACCCCTGGCCGCCCTTCATGACCTCGACCCTGCAACAAGAGGCAAGCCGCAAGATGGGTATGGGCGCCAAGGCCTGCATGGCGGCGGCGCAGCGTCTGTATGAGGCCGGGCTGATCACCTATATGCGGACCGACGGCATCGACATGGCCCCCGAGGCCGTGATGGCCGCGCGCGACGCGATCAAGGCGAAATTCGGCGAGAAATACCTGCCGAAATCCCCGCGCATGTACAAAAACAAGGCCAAGAACGCGCAAGAGGCGCATGAGTGCATCCGGCCGACGGACATGATGCTGTCGCCCGACAAGCTGAAAGTCAGCGCCGAGGATCAGCGCAGGCTGTACGACCTGATCTGGAAGCGCACTATCGCCAGCCAGATGGAAGCCGCGCGGATGGAACGCACCACGGTCGAAATCGCCAGCCCCGACGGACAGGTCGGGCTGCGCGCGACCGGCCAGGTGATGCTGTTCGACGGCTTCCTGCGGGTCTATGATCAGGGCCGCGACGATGACGAGGGCGAGGACAGTGCCCGCCTGCCCGCCATTGCCGAAGGCGAGGCGGCGAAACTGGTCCCGAACGCCTTTCTGGCCGAATACGAAAAGGCCAGCGGCACCGAAGGCGAGGTAATCGACGACAGCCCGGCGGGCCAGCTTGCCGCCGCAGGGTTGATCGCCAACGATGCCGCATCCGTCGCCGCGCGCCAGCATTTCACCCAGCCTCCCCCCCGCTATACCGAGGCTACACTGGTCAAGCGGATGGAGGAGCTGGGCATCGGCCGCCCCTCGACCTATGCCAGCATCGTCACCACGATTCAGGACCGCGACTATGTCCGCAAGGACAAGAACCGCCTGTTCCCCGAGGACAAGGGCCGTCTGGTCACGGTGTTTCTGGTCAGGTATTTCCCGCGCTATCTCAGCTATGACTTCACCGCCGATCTGGAAAACGAACTGGACGAGATCAGCGCTGGCGATCTGCTGTGGCGCGAGGTTCTGGGCCGCTTCTGGAAGGATTTCACCAAGGCGCTGGAGGGGACATCCGATCTGCGCATCGGCGAGGTGCTGGAGGCGATCGACGACGCGCTGGCCCCCCATCTGTACCCACCGCGCGCCGATGGCGGCGACCCGCGCGAATGCCCGCTTTGCGGCAAGGGCAGGCTGAACCTGAAGACCGCGCGCTCGGGCGGGGCCTTCATCGGCTGTTCGAACTATCCCGAATGCCGCTATACCCGCCCGCTGTCTGCGCCCGATGGCGAGGAACCGGTGGGCGACCGGCTGCTGGGCCATGACGATGGCGACGAAATCAGCCTGAGAACCGGGCGCTTTGGCCCCTATGTCCAGCGCGGCGAGGCGACCGAGGAACAGCCGAAACCGCCTCGTGCCTCGATTCCCAAGGGCTGGAACCCGGCCGAGGTGGAACTGGCCCAGGCCTTGCAGCTTTTGTCCCTGCCCCGCCCGGTCGGCCCGCATCCCGAGGATGGCGAACTGATCGAGGCCGGGATCGGACGCTATGGCCCCTATGTCAAGCATGGCAAGAAATACGCCAATCTGCGCGATGTGGACGAGGTGTTCATTATCGGCATGAATCGCGCGGTCGAGGTTCTGGCCGCCAAGCAGACGCGCGGGCGGACGGCAGCCACGGCGCTGAAGGAACTGGGCGATCACCCGGATGGCGGCGCGATTCAGGTGATGAACGGGCGCTATGGCCCCTATGTGAAATGGGAAAAGATCAACGCGACCCTGCCACGCGACCTGACCCCCGACGACATCACCGTCGAACAGGCGCTGGAACTGATCGCAGCGAAGGCAGCGAAATCTCCTAAAAAGGCGGCACAGAAAAAGCCCGCCGCCAAGAAAGCCGCCCCAAAGAAAACGTCGGCGAAAAAGGCTGCGGCAAAGAAAACCGGGGCCAAGGCAGCCACCCAGGCCGCCGAATAGACAATGCCCGCCGCCGCATCGCGCCCTTTGCGGCGGTGGTGACATCTGTGCCGAACGTCGCCCGGACGAGAGAGGGCGGGACCGGGTATCAGGCGGCGTGACCCGCGATCCGTGCGGCGGCAGACAAAAAGCAGCGCCGCACGGGTTCCGCATGGGGGTTTTCCGTAAGGATCGTACGCAGCAATTCGGGCGAATCGGCCTGCACCATCGCGGCGGCTTCGATCAGACGGCGAAAGCTGGCGGTGGTCAGACCTTGGGGCATCGGCCCCATCTGATCCAGGCTGCGCGCGATCAGATGCGTCAGCCCCTGAACCAGCGCCATGTCCCGATCATGCTGTTCGGGCGTTGTCGCGACGACCTTCAGGCCCAGACTGCGCAGAAAGGCCGCCACCCGCCCCAGCCCCCTGCCGCGCAGCGGACACCAGGCGATCCGGTGCCCGCGCAGCCCCCCTGCGGCGCTTTGCGGGCCGAAAAGCGGATGGCTGGCGACGATCCGGGCGTGATCGGGCAGAATCTCCTGCATCAGTTGCGCGGGCCGGATCTTGACCGAAGCCACGTCGATGACCAACGCGCCGGGCCGCAGATGTGGCGCGATCGCCCGCAGCACGTCCGGCATCTGCGACAGAGGCACAGCCAGCACGACGATGTCGCAACGCGCCGCCGCAGGCAGATCGACCTGCGGCAGATCGTTGACCCGATTGACCGGATCGCAGATGCAGACTGGCAGATGATCGCGCAGATGCCGGGCGATCAATTGCCCGAAAGCTCCGAACCCGACGATGGCAAGACTTGGCGCGGACATGGGACGACCTTCCGAAGTTGCGCAAGGTCGTGGTTCTGTCTGTGATCAACCGCCCGGCCCCGCGCGGTTGACATGCTGCTGCCCCCGCTATGTCAGCGGGCGATAATAGGTCGCGAAGGCAGCGGATAACGGATTCATGCAGATTTGATGCGTGGATAGGCACGGCAAGTCAAGTGCCGTTACGAAATTCCGGCGCTGATTGACACTGCGTTTCCTGCGGGTCACAACAAGCGCCAGGACAGGTTTCCACGAGGGGAGGACCGATGAAAAAGGTCTATGGCAATGCAACCGAGGCCCTTGACGGCCTTCTGAAGGACGGGATGTTCATCGCCGCGGGGGGCTTTGGCCTGTGCGGGATCCCCGAATTGCTGATCGACGCGCTGGTCGAAAGCGGGGTCAAGGATCTGACCATCGCCAGCAACAATTGCGGCGTGGACGGGTTCGGTTTGGGCAAGCTGCTGGACACGCGCCAGATCCGCAAGATGATCAGCTCTTACGTTGGCGAAAATGCGGAATTCATGCGTCAGTATCTGTCGGGCGAGCTTGAGCTGGAGTTCAATCCCCAAGGCACGCTGGCCGAAAGGATGCGCGCGGGCGGCTGTGGTATTCCCGGTTTTTATACGAAAACCGGTGTGGGCACCGTGATTGCAGACGGCAAGGAGGTCAAGAATTTCGACGGTCAGGACTATATCCTGGAACGCGGGATCGTCGCCGACCTGTCCATCGTCAAGGCATGGAAGGCCGATGACACCGGCAATCTGGTGTTCCGCAAAACGGCGCGCAACTTTAACCCTCCGGCAGCGATGTGCGGCAAGGTCTGCGTCGTCGAGGTCGAGGAAATCGTCCCGCGCGGCAGCATTGACCCCGATCACATCCACCTGCCCGGCATCTATGTCCACCGGATCATTCAGGGCGAACACGAAAAGCGCATCGAACAGCGCACCACCCGCAAGCGTGAGGAGGCCTGAGACATGGCGTGGGATCGGAACCAGATGGCCGCGCGGGCGGCGCAGGAACTGGATGACGGCATGTATGTGAACCTTGGCATCGGGATCCCGACGCTGGTGGCCAACTATGTCGGCGACAAGGACATCACCTTGCAATCGGAAAACGGGATGCTGGGCATGGGCCCCTTCCCCTTTGAGGGCGAGGAAGACCCCGACCTGATCAACGCAGGCAAGCAGACCATCACTGAACTGGCACGCACCAGCTATTTCGATAGCGCCACCAGCTTTGGCATGATCCGGGGCGGCAAAATCGCGGCGGCAATCCTGGGCGCGATGGAGGTGGCCGAGAATGGCGATCTGGCGAACTGGATGATCCCCGGCAAACTGGTCAAGGGCATGGGCGGCGCGATGGATCTGGTCGCGGGCGTTGGCAAGGTCATCGTGGTCATGGATCACACCAACAAACACGGCGAATCCAAGGTGCTGAAATCCTGCACCCTGCCGCTGACCGGCAAAAGCGTGGTCAACCGGATCATCACCAATCTGGGCGTTCTGGACGTGGTTCCCGGCGGGCTGAAGATCGTCGAACTGGCCGATGGCGTCAGCGATGAGGAAATGCGCAAATCGACCGAGGCCACCATCGTCAACTGAGCGGCGGGCCTTGCGCGGACACACAGACGGGGGGCGCAGGCCCCCCGTTTTCGTTTCGCGCATCATCCGCCGCATGGGCCTATTGTCGCAGGCGAGGTCCGGTCAGTCACCTCTTCATCCATGAATCCTCAGGATTTCATGGTGTTACCTTGCCTGTCAGGTCGCGCCTCGCCTCGCGGGCAGAGGTAAGGACTTGCCTCATGTTTGGGCATGTCGCAGTATCTGCAATACTGCGGCCGACCCTTTCGCAAGGCGACCGCCACTCGGTCGCCGCCCGTCCGCAGGAATGTGCAACGTCGTAACGAGGAGTATTTATTATGAAACTGAGCGCAAGAAATGTGTTGCCGGGAACCGTGACCGAGATCACAACCGGCGCTGTTACCAGCCATGTGCGCATCGATCTGGGCGGCAAGATCGTGACCGCGTCAATCACCAATGAGGCGGTCGCAGAACTGGGCCTCAAGGTCGGGGCAAAGGCCTCGGCGGTGATCAAGGCCACCGATGTAATGGTCGGCGTAGACGGCTGACACCCCGACCGCAGGCCGCGATTGTCGCGCGCGATCGCGTTCGCGGTCCGAAATCTTCGCCGGTTCACCACGCCTGGACTGGACCGGCGGACCTGCCGCGCTTATGCCTTGGGCAACACAAGCCACGCATGGACGGACATGACCCCCGAACGGATTGCCGGATTGTTCACCCGCGAGGACGGCAGCTTCCTCTGCGCTAAATGGGGTCGGCCCGCCGCGCCGGTGGTCTTTGGTCTGGCCGATCAGACGCTGGACATCTTTCGCGACGTGCTTCGCGCGGGTTTCGGCCATGCCGGGCACCCTGTCACCGACACCGACCCCGAAATGGGCAGCAACATGATGCTGTTCTTCATGCATGACTGGGACGAGCTGACCGGCCTGCCCGATTTGGACCGGCTGACAGGCATGCCCGACCTGCCCACACGACTGGCCGGGCTGCGGGCTGACCGGTACCGAATTTTCCGCTTTGACCCCGATGGCGGCATCCGCGCCTGCCTGACCTTCACCCGTATGGGCGGCACGCTGAAGGGCGCGCATCCGGCGCAACTGGCCGAGGCGCTGGTGATGAACAGCCTGCTGACCTTTGCCCATGACGTGACGCCCGCGCCGGATCTGGCGGCGCTGATCCGGGCGGCCTATGATCCGGTCCTGGCGGTGGCGGCCACGGACCCGGCCCATGCGCTGCGCCTGTCGGCGCGGCTGGCGCGCGGGGTGTCATGACCCACCGGATCACCCTGCGCGTCTATTACGAAGATACCGATCTTGCGGGTATCGTCTATTACGCCAACTATCTTAAATTCATCGAGCGCGGACGCTCGGAATGGCTGCGCAGGCTTGGGGTGGATCAGGCGGAAATGAAACGGGCGACGGGCCATGTCTTCGCCGTCCGCCGGGTCGAGGCCGATTATCTGCGCCCGGCCAGGTTCGACGACCTGCTGACGGTGACGACCAGACTGGCCAGGGCGACGCCAGCGCGGGTGGTTATGGATCAGGCAGTGCTGCGCGGCGACGAGGTTCTGTTTACCGCGCAGGTCACGGTGGCCTGTCTGGATACCCACGGCCGCCCGTCGCGCCTGCCCCTTGGCCTGATTGATGCCATGGCGGGCTGACCGCGGGGCGCATCTGCCCACCGAATAAAACAATTGAAATGCAGTAATAATTGTTTATTTAACGGGATCGTTGGTACTATACTACTTGGATCACAGTGAGTAATTGAAACTGCGCCCGCACCGAGTTTTCGTGTAAAGATTGTGATTTTTAATTTTTTACTCTCGAAACGGGTGCGCTTCACAGGGGCGCTGTTTTGGAACGCACATTCGTTTTCGGGGTCGGCGCGCAAAAGGCCGGCACCACTTGGCTGCATCACTATATCGTCACCGACAGGAAATTCAGACCCGGCCCGCTGGAGGCCAAGGAATTTCACGTCTGGGATATCAGGGATTTGCCAAAGGCGCTGTTACCACATCTGCCATTCAACTGGCGCAACAGGAAACAGTTCGGCATGTCCGTTCTGCGACGCTCTGAATATGCCTATTTCAAATATTTCAATTACTGCCTCAGGAATGGCGGGGTCGCCGCCGATATCACGCCCTCTTATGCCGGCCTGTCGAAAGACAGGTTTCGACAAATCAGCAAGACATTCGCGAAATCCGGCGTGACCGCGAAATTCATCTTTCTGATGCGCGATCCCTTGGCGCGCTGCGTGTCTGCCTTTTCCATGAACCGGCACAAGGCAGCCCCCGGTACGGTGCAGGAAGGGGTTCGTACCGATATTGATCTGGACAGCGCCTTTCGTGAATATGTCACATCAGATGCCTGCGAGATGCGTACGAATTACGCCTCGACCCTGGCCGCGCTCAAGCAGGGTTGCGACGAGGATCAGGTGAAAATCCTGTTCTACGAACAGCTTTTCACACCCGAAGCCATCGCCGACCTGTCGCAGTTCATCGGCATCGACTGTCGTCCGGCGCTGGCCGCAACCAAAGCCAATACCGCGAAAGAGCGTTTCGAGATCAGCGAAAAGGCGCTGGAATATTGCGCCAATCATTATCGGGGCACCTATGAACAGGTGGCCGACGCATTTCCCGATGCAAAGGAACTGTGGGCGGGCCGGAAATATCTGGCCTGACCCAAGGCGCAAGGCCCGCCGGGACGGGCGGGCCTTGAGCGCAATCGTCAGGCCGGGGCGGGGTCGCCATCGGTCGCAGGCTTGCCGGTTTTCGGGACCGAGGTGACGGACGGGATCGAACTGCCCGGCGTATCGTCATCACCGCCCAGAGCCTCGCCCCGGATGACCTTGCCGATTTCCTCACCCGTCAGGGTCTCGTATTCCAGCAGTCCTTGCGCCAGTCGTTCAAATTCGTCGTTCTTTTCCAGCAGAATACGACGAGCCTCGACATAGCCTTCCTCAATCAGGTCGCGGACTTCCTGTTCGATCAGCTCTTTGGTTGCGGCAGAAACCGAAAAGCCGCCGGTATTGCCCGAATAGCCCTCATGCGCCTCGGCATAGTCGATATTGCCGACCTTGTCCGACATGCCCCAGCGCATGACCATGGCGCGGGCCAACTGGCTGGCCTGCTGGATGTCACCCGCAGGGCCGTTGCTGACGCCCTCTTCACCATATTTGATGATCTCGGCCGCCTTGCCCGCCATGGTCATGGCCAGTTTCTGCTTGGCCTCGTCCTTGTGGAAATTCAGGCGGTCCATTTCCGGCAGCGACACGACCATACCCAACGCACCGCCGCGCGGGATGATCGTCGCCTTGTAGACCGGGTCACACTTCGGCAGCGACAGGCCCACGACGGCGTGCCCGGCCTCGTGATAGGCGGTCTTTTCCTTTTGCTCGGGCGTCAGGACCATGGAACGTCGTTCAACGCCCAGCATGACCTTGTCCTTGGCGTTTTCGAAATCCTCCATGCTGACAAAGCGGCGACCGATGCGGGCGGCCATCAGCGCAGCCTCGTTCACCAGATTCATCAGATCGGCACCGGAAAAGCCCGGCGTGCCGCGCGCGATGATGCGCAGATCGACATCGGTGCCGACCGGAACCTTGCGGGCATGGACATGCAGGATTTTCTCGCGCCCCTTGATGTCGGGGTTTGGCACGTGGATCTGGCGGTCAAAGCGACCGGGCCGCAACAGCGCCGGGTCCAGCACGTCCTTGCGGTTGGTGGCGGCGATGATGATGATGCCCTCATTGGCCTCAAAGCCGTCCATCTCGACCAGCAACTGGTTCAGGGTCTGTTCGCGTTCGTCATTGCCGCCGCCGATGCCGACCCCGCGCGACCGGCCCACCGCGTCGATTTCGTCGATACAGACGATGCAGGGGGCGCTTTTCTTGGCTTGTTCGAACATGTCGCGCACGCGGGACGCGCCGACACCGACGAACATTTCCACGAAATCCGACCCCGAGATGGTAAAGAACGGCACACCCGCCTCGCCCGCAATGGCGCGGGCCAGCAGCGTCTTACCGGTGCCCGGAGGGCCGACCAGCAGCGCGCCTTTCGGGATTTTGCCACCCAGACGGCTGAATTTCTGCGGGTTTCGCAGAAATTCGACGATCTCTTCAAGTTCCTCTTTCGCCTCGTCGATACCAGCCACATCGTCAAAGGTCACACGCCCGTGCTTTTCCGTCAGCAGCTTGGCGCGCGACTTGCCAAAACCCATCGCGCCGCCCTTGCCGCCACCCTGCATGCGATTCATGAAGAAAATCCAGACGCCGATCAGCAGGATGAAGGGCAGCCAGACGCCCAGCAGGGACATGATGCCCGATTGCTGCTGCTTGACGACCTTCACCTCGACATCCTTGGCGATCAGCTTGTCGGCGATTTCCTCGCCCTCGGGGCGGACGGTCACATAATGCTGACCGTCCTTGCCGGTGACGGCCAGATCCTCGCCATCGATGGTAACGGCGGCGACCTGATCGGCATCCACCCGCTGCATGAAATCGGAATAGGTGATCTGTCTGCTGTTCATCGTCGCCGTCCCGTCGCTGAACAGGTTGAACAGCGCCAGGATCATCAGAAACAGGACGACCCAGAAGGCCAGATTGCGTGCGTTGCCCAAGACGGGTCCTCCGGCAGAAATCGGTTTCCCCTGTAAATAGGGATTATGGGCGCAGGTTCAATGCGCCATCACCAGTCTGCGGAAATCTGAGGCGCCCCGCAACGGGGTCGCGCGGACGTGACCACCGGGCCGCAAAAGCGGCGCGGCGATCAACTGGCCCGCCTGCCAGATGCCGGGGCTTGCCGCCGCCTCTGTCCGGGACAGGCCGGACGCACGCCAGTTCAGACCCGGCAGCGCATTCTGCCCCACTGCGGCAATATGCTGGCCCGGCTGCAAACCACTGATATTCCACCTATTATCCCAGACCGGCCCGTCACTGTCGGGCGCGCGCAACGCGGCAGCGGGTTCGCGGCCAAGCCGGACCTGATCACCCGAAGGTTCGACCAGCGCCCCGTCCAAAGTGACCCGGCTGCCTGCCAGCACCGCATCAAGCGCGTGCAGAACAGTCGTGCGGCGGGGCGGATAATCGGCACCGCTGATCCAGCGGCATCCGGCCACAAGCAGGCGGCGGCCGATTTCCGCGGGGGCTTCAAGGAACGGGCGGCGAGGTAGAATCAGTGCGCCGTTACGGGTGATCGCGTTGTCCGAGGCCAGCGCGGCGTAATAGGACAGCGCATCGCGCGCCTGGCGGATATGTTCGGCGGACCGCGCCAGCGCCGGAATATCCATCTGGAAGGCCGCCAGCGCCTTGCGGATGCGAATACGGTCGAAATCGGTATTCTGATTGCTGGGATCGTCGATCCAGCCGATGCCGCGCGCGCGCAGCCAGTCGCGGATCTCGGCCCGGCCCGCCGTCAGCATCGGACGGATCCATGTCATGTCAAAGGCCTCGCGGCATTCGGCCATGCCAGCCAGCCCGTCAATCCCGGACCCGCGCGCCAGCCGCATGATCAGCGTTTCGGCCAGATCGTCGCGGGTATGGCCCAGCAGAACGGCGGGCAGGCCGTTGCGTCGCGCCCATCCCGACAGCAGCCGCAGCCGCGCATCGCGGGCGCTGGCCATCAGATTGCCGATCTCGGTTTCGCGCTGCCATTGCAGCGTGGCATGGTTCAGCCCCAGCGACAGGGCGGCACGATGGACCTGCCGCGCCTCGGCGGCGCTTTCGGCACGCAGCCCGTGATCGACGGTCGCAACCATGACCTGCCGCCCCTTGGCCCATTGGGCGGCTATTCGCATCAGCGCCATGGAATCGCCCCCGCCCGACACGGCAAGCCCGAAGGCGGGCAAATCCCCCGCCAGCCGGTCCAGTGCACCACGAATTCGGGATTCGGGGTCAGATGAGGCGGGGTTCATTCATGTTCGGCCATATCGGCGGCGGCTTCGGGGTCAAGCCCGTCAGCCAGCCCGTCCTCGGGCAGGGCAGTGCCTTCGGCCAACCCAAGATCGGCGCTGCCACAATCCAGCACGGTCATGCGGCGTTCAGCCTCGTCCGCTGACGAGCTGCCCGGAAAGCGGGCCGGAACCTCGGCCAGATACAGGCAGGACGCGACCGTATCGCCTTCGGTGGCGATGACGCGGGCGATACCCAGCAGACTTTCGGGCGAACGCGGGCCGTCGGGATCGGCGGCAAAGCTTTCCAGCCAGGCGGATGCGGCGGCACGCGCATCGCCCGCGCTTTCCAGCGCTGCCCCGCGCAAAAATAACGCCTCGGCGGTCAGGGGGCCGCCCGCGTGGCGTTGGGCCAGCGTACCGAACAACTGCGCCGCACGGCCGAAATCGCCCGCCCCAAGCGCCGCGTTCGCCGCATCAAATTCGGCCTGCTCGGCCGCCGTCGCCGCGGGGGCATGCGCCGGAGCGGCGGGGTGCTGCTGCGGCAGCGTCGGCATTGTCACGCCTCCCGTCGCCAGCCCGCCCAGTTCGGGCGAGGTCAGTGCCCCCAGATCGCAGCTTTCATCCATCTCGCACAGGCGAAATTCGATGTCGCCGATGCGCCGCGTGCCATCCTCGACGATACGGTTGATGCGGTTCTGCAATTGTTCGGTGCGGTCGGTCAGCACGCTCAGTTGCCGTTCCATCGCGTTCATGCGGTCAATGGCGGAATCGCCGCCTGCCGCCTCGAACCCCGCGGCACCCGAGGCCATCAACTGCCCGCGCAGGCCCTGCAATTCGGTACTGAGCCGAGACAACTCGGCGCGCAGATCGGCCAGCGTCGGTTGGTGCTGCGCTGCGGCAGGCAGTGCGGACAGAACCGCCAGGGCCACCGCCAAAAAGGTCTTGCGCATCACGTCCCGGCCCCGCTGTCGGACACGACGGTGATGACGCGGCGGTTCTGCGCATAGCAGCTTTCGTCGGAACAGATCCCGACCGGGCGTTCCTTGCCAAAGCTGAGCGTGCGGATCCGGCCTGACGCAACGCCCTGCGCGACAAGATATTCCTGCACCGCGCTGGCCCGTCGCGCACCAAGCGCAAGGTTGTATTCGCGGGTGCCGGTTTCCTCGGCATGGCCCTGAAGGACCGCCGAGAAGGTGACATTGCTGTTAAGCCATTCCGCCTGCCGGGTCAGGATCGCCCGCGCCTCGGGCGACAGGGTGGTCTGATCGGCGGCGAACAGCACCGTGTCGCCCACTTGCGAACGGAAATATTCGGCCGTTGCATCACCCGTCAGGCTGCCGGCACCAAGCTGGCCCTGATACAGGGCACCATTGGCGGTATTGGCATAGGGATCATGGACAACCTGTTGCTGCGGCGCGGTCGATCCACAGGCGGCAAGCCCAAAAAGGCAGGCGGCAATCGGCACGTATCTTGTGGCAATCATGGCGTCGTCCTTACGGTAGCAGTGGCCCCCAGGTGGGGTCCGATGCGGCAAAATCCAGCTTGAGTGGTCGCATGTTGCGACCGGTAATATCGACGGAATGCAGCCGGGGCTCACCATTGCCGCCCGGAGTCACCCGAGTGAACATCACAACCCGGCCATTCGGCGCCCAGGTCGGGCTTTCGTCAAGGAAAGAATCGGTCAGGATTTTCTCGTCCGAACCATCCGTCCGCATGACGCCGATATGAAAGCGGTCGCCCTGCCGTTTGGTAAAGGCGATCAGATCGCCCTTGGGCGACCATACCGGATCGCCATAGCGCCCGTCGCCGAAACTGATCCGCGTGGGCTCGCCTCCGTCCAGCCCGATGACATAAAGCTGCGGCGTGCCCGAGCGGTCGGATTCCATCACGATCCGCTGGCCATCGGGGCTGAAGCTGGGCGAGGTCTCGATCGAGGGCGAGCTGGTCAGCGGTCGCTGCGCGCCGGTTGCCACATCCATCAGATACAAGTCGGTATTGCCCTGCCGTTCCAGAGAATAGGCGATCCAGCGCCCGTCCGGGCTGAAACGCGGTGAAAAGGCCATGCTGTCACCGCCCTGGGTCAGCGGACGCGAGGTCACGGTCGCCACATCCAGCATGCGGATCTGCGGAAAGCCGCTGTCAAAGCTGGTGAACAACAGCTTGCGTCCATCGGGCGAAAATTCGGGGGCCAGCACCAGCGAGGAACTGTCGGTCATCCACAGCAGGTTCTGGCCGTCATAATCGGCAACGCCGATGCGCTTGATGCGCACATCCTTGGGGCCGGTTTCCTGCACAAAGGCCACACGGCTGTCGAAATAGGGCGATTCGCCGGTCAAGCGGGAATAGATCTGGTCTGCGATCTTATGCGCGGCGCGGCGCCAGTTGGCGGCACCCGCGTCGAACTGCATCCCATCGCCCAGAGGTTGACCTGCAAACACGTCGAACAGCCGGAACTTAACGCTGATCTCATCGCCCTGCCCCGTCACCTCGGCCGTGACAAGCGCCTGAGTGTTGATCGCGCGCCAGTCCTCATAGGCCACCGCGTCCTCAAAACTGGCCGGGCGGGCAATCTGCGCCTCGACCGGGATTTCGCGGAACAGGTCGGTTCCGGTCAGATCGTCGGCCACGACCTGCCGGATCTTCGCGGCCAGATCGGAATCGCCGTGAAAAGCCGGAATGGCGATCGACATGGGTTCGACCACGCCATCGGTGATCTCGATTCGCAAGGGGCCGTCCTGCGCGAATGCTGGCAGGGCGGCAAGGGGCGCGGCGGTCAGGCCAATCGCAAGGGCAAGTGTCAGATGTCGCAACATGTGTCCTCTTTATCCTTGTTACCGCCGGGAAAAAAGGCGGCATTCGCGCCTATTCGGTACTGTGAAGTCCGATTCCGTCGGGGCCGAAATCGGCGATGACCTCGCGCCAGCGTCCGTATTTCTCTGCTGGCAGCGGATAGCCCGCGCCGCCACACATCAGAATCGCCCGGCGCGCGACCTCATAGGCGTTCTGCGTGGCCGGTTGCGAGCCGCCGCGTGCATCGACCAGACGCAGACTGCCCGGCAGCGGGCGCGCATCGCGGCCCAATTCGAAGGCGACCGAGACGCGCATCCGTGACGCCTCGACCGACAGCGCGCCCCGGTTCCAGCAATCCGCGACCGCAAGGCGAAATCCCTCGCGTTCGGAAAAGGTAAGGGGCTGGCCAAGCGGCACAGCCCCTTCTGTTTGCGTTCCGGCGTCGGACCGTTGATCCGGGTCCGGCAGGGGCGTCGATCTGATCGGCGCGGGCTGAAGCTGCATCTGGTCCGGAGGAATCTCGGTCGCCTCGGGGGCTGCGGCACCGGACAAAGCGTCCGACAGCGCCGCCGCCAGAGGATCCTGTTCGACCGAGGCGTTGCTGCCCCCCTCGATCCGCTGCCGGTTTCCGCCGACCGCATCGCCGGTCAACGTGGTATCCGTCCCCTCAGCCCCGGCATCGTCCTGCAATGCCTGCTCAAGCGCGGTTTCCAACGCCCGCCGACGCTCTTGCTCGGCCTCGGCCTGACGCTCGGCTTCGGCCTGACGCTCGGCCTCGGCCTCGGCACGGGCCTGGTCGGCGCGTCGCTGTTCCTCTTCGCGCGCCACCCGCTCCTGCTCGGCCCGCTGCCGTTCGGCGCGTTCCGCCTCGGCCGCCGCTTCCCGCCGTTCCGCCTCTGCCGCCGCTTCCCGCCGTTCCGCCTCCGCCGCCGCTTCCCGCCGTTCCGCTTCCGCTGCCGCCTCCCGCCGTTCCGCCTCTGCTGCCGCCTCCTGCCGCGCCGCCTCTGCCGCAGCTTCCTGCCGCGCCGCTTCTGCCGCAGCTTCCTGCCGTTCCGCTTCTGCCGCAGCTTCCTGCGCCGCCTCTGCCGCAGCTTCCTGCGCCGCCTCCGCCGCAGCCTCCTGTGCTGCGATTCGGGCGTTGCGATCCTCGACCAGGCCTTCGGGGCGCAGGCGGGGGCGGGCCGACTGGTCCAGCGCCAGCGCCGAGCGGGGCGAAACCGGCTGCGCCGCCACCCTGTCCTGCGCCGGAGCCTCGGGGCGCGGCGGTTCCGTCGTCGTCGCAGGCCGTTCGGTCAGGACAGGGGCGGCTGGCATATCCTCGACGGCAAGGGGCGCGGGCGGGGGCGCGGGAATGTCAGTGGCAACCGCCACCGGAGCCTGGCTTTGAACATCGGCCAGATCGGGGCTGGCCTCGGCGTTATCGGGTGTGGCCAGCGCCTGCGCCGTGGCCTCGACATCGGGTGCGACGGCACCGGCGGGCAGATCTGCGGTCCCATCGGCGGTATCGGGCGGGGTCAGCCCGGCCACGGCAGTGGCGTCCCGCGCCACTGGCCCCGCCCCGCGCGAGGCGGCGGCATAGGCGTCGAAATCGGCCCCGCTCATGGTGGCAATCGGGGTCATCTGCACCGAAGTCGCAGGCTGCGGGCGGAACAGCACCCCGCCCAGCAAAGCCCAGAGGATCAGCGCCAGATGCGCTGTCCCCGAAACCCAATAGCCGATGCTGCGCGCCCGGTCTTCCATTCCTCAGCCATCCATGCGCGGGCCGCCGGTATCGGTGACCAGCACGATATTGGTGTAACCCGCCGCGTTCAGCGCCCCCATTACCTGCACCACACGGGCATAGGGGATGGCACCGTCCGCGCGCAGGAAGATGCGGTCGGTCTGGCGTTCGGCCAGAACGGCGCTCAGCCGTGCCACGACCTGATCGTCGGCGACGGGCTCGTTCATCAGCGTGATCGCCTCGTCGGCGGTGATCGAGATGACCAGCGGTTCCTCGGGTTCGGACGGCACCGCGGTTGCCGCCGTCCGGGGCAGGTTCAGCGGTACCCCGGCTGTCAACAACGGCGCGGCAACCATGAAAATGATCAGCAGGACCAGCATCACGTCGACAAAGGGCGTGACGTTGATTTCGGACATGGGCGCATTGCGCCGCCGCCCCCGCCCCTTGCGCCTGACCCGCTTGACGACATCGGCCATGGCCTAGCCCTCGCTGTCCATCTGCCGCGACAACAGGGTCGAGAATTCATCGGCGAACACTTCCCAGTTGCCGGTGATGCGTTCGGCATCGCCCGACAGCTTGTTGTAAAAGATCACCGCCGGAATCGCGGCCAGCAGGCCAAGCGCGGTCGCCAGCAGCGCCTCGGCGATGCCCGGCGCGACGACGGCCAGGCTGGTGTTTTGCGACATGGCGATGCCCTCGAACGCGTTCTTGATGCCCCAGACCGTGCCGAACAGCCCGATAAAGGGCGCGGTGGATCCCACCGTCGCCAGGAAGGACAGCCCGCGAAACAGCCGCGTCTCTTCGCGCTGGATGGCGACGTTCATGGCCCGGTCGATGCGCTGCACCCCGCCGGGAATCAGCGCGCCGTCATCGCGGTGGCTACGCCGCCATTCGGTCATGCCAGCGGCAAAGACCCGCTCGGACGCGCCCGAAGGCGTCTCGCCCATGCGATCAAACAGGTCGTCCAGCGGTTCGCCCGACCAGAAGGCCCGGTCAAAGCGCGCCGCCTCGCGGCGCGAGGCGGCGAAGGTCAGGAATTTCCCGATGATCACCGCCCAGCCCCAGAACGAGGCGAAAATCAACAGGATCATCACGATCTTGACCGTCAGCGAGGCGCGCGTGAACAGCGCGACCAGCGAAAAGTCGATGGCCTGAGCGGCCTGAATGGGTTCCATCGTCACTGCCTCATCGTCATCGGGCCGTTTCCGGGGCCTTCTGACCCCTCTTTATCAGGGGTTCCATCCCTGCCGTAACACATTGCTGTCACATATTCGCGCGCAAGATCGTATAAAAGAGGCCATGCAGCGGCGAAATGCCGGGTGACAAGCGGCGGTTCCTGATCACAATGACCCTTGGGGAAACTGGAAAGGGGAACGGACATGACCGCACAGCTTTTGTGCTTTGGCGAATCCGGCAATGCCTACAAGGCGGCGCTGACCATGCAACTGGCCGGATATGACTGGCGGCCCGTCTATGTCGATTTCTTCAACGGCGAGACCCGCACGCCCGCGTTCCGCACGCTGAACGTGATGGGCGAGGTTCCGGTCTTTCGCGAAAACGACCTGACCCTGACGCAATCCGCCGTGATTCAGCTTCACATCGCCGAAAAGACCGGCAAGTTTCTTGGCGGCGACCGAAACGAGGTTCTGCGCTGGCTGATGTTCGACAATCACAAAATGTCAGGACAGGCCGGCATGCTGCGATTCATGATGAATTTCGTGCCCCCGGAAAAGCGCCCGGAACAGGTGATCGGCTGGCAGCAGGCGCGGATGAAGGCGGCTTACAGGGTGCTGGACGCGCATCTGACGGAACGTGACTGGGTTTGCGACGCAACGTCCACCATCGCCGATTTTGCATTGTGCGGCTATCTCTACTACCCGGAACCGTTCGGCTTTGCGCGTGCCGAATGGCCTCATATCGACCGCTGGCTGGACCGGATCGCTGATCTTCCGGGCTGGAAGCACCCTTACGATCTGATGCCCGGCAACCCTTCGGACCGGGCGTAACAGGAGGACTCATGACCGACGCTTTTATCTATGACGCGGCCCGCACGCCGCGCGGCAAGGGGCGGCCTGATGGCAGCCTGCACGAAGTCACCTCGCTGGCATTGTCCGCGCGGCTGCTGAACGCAGTCAAGGAACGCAACGGGCTGGAGGGTCACGCCGTCGAGGACGTGATCTGGGGCAATGTCACGCAGGTCAGGGAACAGGGCGGCTGTCTGGCCCGCAGCGCGGTTCTGGCCAGCGATCTGGACGAATCGATCCCCGGCCTGTCGATCAACCGGTTCTGCGCCAGCGGCATGGAGGCCGTGAACCTTGCCGCGAATCAGGTCAGGGGCGGCGCGGGTTCGGCCTATATCGCCGGCGGCGTCGAAATGATGAGCCGCGTCCCCATGAGCAGCGACGGAGCGGCGATTGCGGTCGATCCCGGTCTGGCCATGAAAACCTATTTCGTGCCACAGGGCATCAGCGCCGACATCATCGCGACGGAATACGGCTTTACCCGCGAACAGGCCGACGCGCTGGCCGTGGAATCGCAGCGTCGCGCCGCGAAGGCCTGGGACGAGAACCGTTTCGCGAAATCCATCGTGCCGGTTCTGGACCAGAACGGACTGACCATTCTGGACCGCGACGAATATATGCGCCCCGCCACCTCTGCCGCCGATCTGGCCGCGCTGAAACCTGCCTTCAGGGACATGGGCGAAACGATGCCCGGCTTTGACAAGGTGGCGATGCTGAAATACCCGCATCTGGACCATATCGACCACATTCACCATGCCGGGAACAGCTCGGGCATCGTGGACGGCGCGGCGGCGGTGCTGATCGGGAACGCGGAATTCGGCAAGGCCCATGGCCTGAAACCCCGCGCCCGCATCCGCGCCACCGCCAAGATCGGCAGCGATCCCACGATCATGCTGACCGGCCCGGTTCCCGTGACCGAGAAAATCCTGGCCGAAAGCGGCATGAGCATCGGCGATATCGACCTGTTCGAGGTGAACGAGGCGTTTGCCAGCGTCGTTCTGCGCTTTATGCAGGCATTTCAGGTGGATCCGGCAAAGGTCAACGTCAATGGCGGATCCATCGCGATGGGCCACCCTCTTGGCGCAACCGGCGCGATCATCATCGGCACGGTGCTGGATGAGCTGGAACGGCAGGACAAGAATGTCGGGCTTGCGACGCTGTGCATCGCCTCGGGCATGGGCGCGGCCACGATCATCGAGCGCGTATGATGCCGAAAATCGATCTGGACAGCGCACCGGTCAGGACGGGCTCGATCTATCCCGAGCCTTACAACAGCCAGATGGCGGGACGGTCGTCCCTGCGTCTTGGGCAGGCGGCAGGGCTGACGCAGTTCGGCGCGAATATCGTCACGCTGCAACCGGGCGCGGTCGCCAGCCTGCGCCACTGGCACCTGCGCGAGGACGAATTCGCCATGGTCCTGACCGGCGATCTGATTCTGATCGAGGACGAAGGCGAGACCGCGATGCGGCCGGGCGATTGCGCCGCGTGGAAGGCGGGCGTGCCGAACGGGCACCGCTTTGTTAACCGCTCGGACGCGCCTGCCAGCTTTCTTGTTGTCGGAACCAAGTCCGACAGCGAGGTCGCGACCTATTCCGACGTGGACATGCTGGTCCATATCGACGGCGGCAATACACGCTTTACCTATCATGACGGCAGCGAATGGGCGGGCCCCCGCAATCTCGCGCCGAAGGGAGACCTGAAATGACCGATTTCACCATGAAAAAGGACGCCGACGGCGTCGCCATCATCACCTGGGATGTGCCCGGCAAGTCGATGAACGTCCTCAGCTTTGACGGCATGCGGCAACTGGACGCGCTGATCGACGACGCGCTGGCCGATGGCACCGTCAAGGGCATCGTCGTGACCAGCGGCAAGAAGGATTTCGCCGCAGGCATGGACCTGAACATCCTTGCGCAAATGAAGAATGACGGCGCGCAGGGCGTGTTCGACGGCGTAATGGCCCTGCATGGCGTGCTGCGCAAGATCGAGCTGGCAGGCATGGATTTCAAGACCAAGAAGGGCGGCAAGCCCGTCGCGGCCGCCCTGCCCGGCACCGCACTTGGAATCGGGCTGGAAATCCCGCTGGCCACGCATCGCATCTTTGCCGCCGAAAACCCGAAGGCCAAGATCGGGTTGCCCGAAATTCTGGTCGGAATCTTTCCCGGCTCGGGCGGGACGATGCGCCTTTTGCGCAAGCTGGGGGTGATGGGTGCCGCGCCCTTCCTGCTTGAGGGCAAGCTAAGCGATCCAGCCAAGGCAAAGGCCGCCGGGATCATCGACGAGGTGGTGGCCGATCCTGTCGCCTCGGCGCGTGAATGGGTGCTGAACGCCGGCGACGCCGATCTGGTCAAGCCGTGGGACGCCAAGGGCTTCAAGATGCCGGGCGGCGAACCCTACAGCGCCCCGGGCTTTCCCACCTATGTCGGGGCCAGCGCGATGGTGCATGGCAAGACCATGGGCGTCTATCCGGCTGCCCGCGCCATGCTGTCCGCCATCTACGAAGGCGCGATGGTGCCCTTTGATCAGGCGCTGAAGATCGAGGCGCGCTGGTTCACCAATGTCGTGATGAACCCCAGCAGCAGCGCGATGATCCGCAGCCTGTTCATCAACAAGGGCGCGCTGGAAAAGGGCGCGAACCGCCCCGATATGCCCGACCAGTCGGTGAAAAAGGTCGGCATCATGGGCGCGGGTATGATGGGCGCGGGCATCGCCTATGTCAGCGCGCTGGCGGGCATTCAGGTCGTGCTGATCGATTCCACGCAAGAGTCCGCCGACCGGGGCAAATCCTATTCCACGGGCCTGCTGGACAAGGCCATCAGCCGCAAGAAATCCACCGAAGAGAAGAAGGCGCAGGTTCTGGGCCTGATCAACGCGACAACCGACTATGCCGCGCTGGCCGATTGCGACCTGATCGTCGAGGCTGTGTTCGAAGACCCTGCGGTCAAGGCCGAGGTGACGGCAAGGGTCGAGGCAGTGATCCCCGAGGACGCGATTTTCGCCACCAACACCTCGACCCTGCCGATCAGCGATCTGGCACAGGCAAGCAAGCGCCCGGAACAGTTCATCGGCATCCATTTCTTCAGCCCGGTGGACAAGATGGCACTGGTCGAGATCATCAAGGGCAAAAAGACCGGCACCCGCGCCGTCGCCAAGGCGCTGGATTTCGTCCGCCAGATCCGCAAGACCCCCATCGTGGTGAATGACGCGCGGTTTTTCTATGCCAACCGCTGCATCATCCCCTATCTGAACGAGGGCGTGCGCATGCTGGCCGAAGGCGTCAACCCGGTCCTGATCGAAAACGCCGCCAAGATGATGGGGCTGCCTCTGGGGCCGCTGCAACTGGTCGATGAAACCTCGATCGAACTCAGCGTCAAGATCGCCAAGGCGACGCGGGCCGCAATGGGCGACGCTTATCCGGGTGCCGTGATTGACGGGGTGCTGTTCAAGCTGTTCGACGAGGGTCGCATGGGCCGCAAGGCGAAGGCCGGCTTCTATGATTATGACGACAAGGGCAAGCGGCTGGGCCTGTGGCAGGGGCTGGCGCAGAACTGGCCGAAAACGGACGATCAGCCCGACCTGACTGCGGCGCAGCACCGGCTGATGATGATCCAGTCGCTGGAAGCCGTGCGCGCACTGGAAGAGGGCGTGCTGGAAGACATCCGCGAGGGCGATGTGGGCGCGATCCTTGGCTGGGGCTTTGCACCCTGGACGGGAGGGCCTTTTGGCTGGCTGGACATGCTGGGCGCGGCCCGCGCGGTCGAAATCAGCGAATATCTGGCCGCCGCACATGGCGACCGCTTTGCTACGCCAGCACTGCTGCGCGAGATGGCGGAAAAGAGCCAAAGCTTCTATGGCCGCTTCGGCGGGCGCAAACAGACTGCATGACCTGACGTTAACATGACAGGAACCGGAAGGGGGACGTTGCTTCGTCCCCCTTCTGCCGTTGAAAGCCCGGTAATTTAGCTTATGTTGCGCGACGACAAGGCCGCGTCAAAGGAAGAACCGATGACCGAAGACACCAAGCGCCGTGCCGAAGCCGCGCAGAAAGACGTCGAAAAGATCACCTCGGTCGTGCTGCCCGAACCTCAGGCCGATGAGGTCGAGATGGCAACCGCCGACGATGCCACCAGTCAGGAAATCCGCAAGCGGATGGCCGAAATCGACCTGCGCGATTCCGGCTCGGTCGTGGGATTCGGCGCGCGCGCCCAGTCTGGCTTGCAGGAAATCAGCCAGAAGATGCTGGCCGATGTCAAGAACAAGGATGTCGGCCCCGCCGGCGAAAGCCTGCGCGAAATCGTGACGACAATCCGGGGCTTTTCAAGCGCCGAACTGGATCTGCGGCGCCAGCAAAGCTGGTGGGAACGCCTGCTTGGCCGATCGGCTCCGTTTGCGAAATTCGTGGCGAATTACGAACAGGTCCAGACCCAGATCGACAGCGTGACCCGCGATCTTGAAACCCACGAACAGCGCCTGCTGAAGGACATCAAGTCGCTGGATCTGCTGTATGACCGGACGCTGGCCTTCTATGACGAACTGGCGCTGTATATCGCGGCGGGCACCGAAAAGCTGCGCGAACTGGACGGTACGATCATTCCCGAACAACAGGCCGCCATCACCGGCGGCACCGATCAGGTGATGCAGGCGCAGGCGCTGCGCGATCTGCGGGCACTGCGCGACGATCTGGACCGCCGCGTCCACGATCTGAAACTGACCCGTCAGGTCACAATGCAGTCGCTGCCCTCGATCCGGCTGGTGCAGGAAAACGACAAGTCGCTTGTGACCAAGATCAACAGCACGCTGGTCAATACCGTGCCACTGTGGGAAACCCAGCTTGCGCAGGCCGTGACAATTCAGCGCAGCGCCGAGGCCGCGCGCGCCGTCCGCGAAGCCAGCGACCTGACCAACGAATTGCTGACCCGCAACGCCGAAAACCTGCGTCAGGCCAACAACCAGATCCGCACCCAGACCGAACGCGGCGTTTTTGACATCGAGGCCGTGCGCGGTGCCAATGCCGAACTGATTGCCACGATCGAGGACAGCCTGCGCATCGCTGACGAGGGCAGGGCCCGCCGTGCCGCCGCCGCCGGGGAACTGACCAGGATGGAGGCCGATCTGCGCGACGCGCTGGCCGCTGCCAAGGCCAGCCGTGCGCCACAGGAAGGCGCGCCGAACGCGCCTGCCCTGCCATGAGCGGCGTCGCCGGCCTGTCCCGCCGCCCCTCGCCCTCTGTTCTGGCGCTGGCCATCGCCCTGTCGCTTGGCGCATGCTCGGATCAGGGCGAGGACAGGCTGGAAACCTCACCGCCGCCGATCCTGCCCACCCGGCCGGCCGAACGTCCGCAGGCGGATCAGGCGGAATTGCGCAAGGCGCGCGCCGAACGCAACCGCGCCGCCAACCGCGCCGCGACCGAGGCTGCCTCAAGCACAAATAGCCAGTCGCAGCAGGATTACTACGGCGGGGTTGAACGGTCGTTGCTGGCGCGGGGCAAGATGCGCCGCGACAGCCTGCCGCTGGACGCACCCATCGACGCTGACCGGCTGGCGAAGGATTTCGCGCTGATCGCGTTGCGCGACGAATATGGAGCCGATGGCAGGCGGATGGCCGATGGCGGCCCTGCCCCGCTGCGACGGTGGGCCGCACCGGTGCGCCTGCAACTGGAATTCGGCGATTCCATCGACACCGCGACACAGGCGCAGGTCCGCAGCTCGGTCTCGGCCTATGCCGGGCGTCTGGCCACCGCCAGCCAGCACAGCGTCACGCTGACTACGGGCAGCGGGAATTTCCACGTTCTGGTGCTGAATGACGACGAACGCCGCGCCATTGGCCCGCGCCTTGCCAGCCTTGTCCCCGGCATCCCGCCCGAGGACATCGCCGCCATGCGCGATCTGGCGCAGGGGAATTACTGCACGGTCTTTGCCTATTCCAGCGGCAACTCCAATGTCTATGTCCACGCCGTCGCGCTGATCCGTGCCGAACTGCCGCCGCTGCTGCGCCTGTCCTGCATCCACGAGGAACTGGCGCAGGGCATGGGTCTGGCCAATGACAGCTTTGCCGTGCGGCCCTCGATCTTCAACGATGACGAGGAATTTGCCCTGCTGACCCGGCATGACGAATTGCTGCTGCGCATCCTTTATGACCCACGCCTGCGCCCCGGCATGACCGAGGCCGAGGCCGCCCCCCTGGTTCACCAGATCGCGCAGGAACTGCTGCCCGACGAAGGCTAGGCAGGATTTCCTGTACCTCGCGGAATCGCGGGGCTATATCCGGTGCAAACAGTGCCGGATCGCGGGGCGTTTCGGGGCAATTGGGGGGAAGGCATGATCCTGTGTGCGGGCGAATCGCTGATCGACATGGTGCCGGAAAACGGGGCCTTCCGGCCTTTGGCGGGGGGGGCGGTTTATAACACCGCCATCGCTTTGGGGCGACTGGCCGAGCCTGTCGCCTATCTGTGGCCGATCAGCCGCGACCCCTTTGGCGACATGCTGCTGCGCCCGCTGCAAGAGGCCGGCGTCAATCTGGACCTGTGCCCGCGTTCCGACCGGCTGACCACGCTGGCGCTGGTGACGCTGACCGGGGGCGAGGCGCGCTATTCCTTCTATGACGAAGGCTCGGCAGGCCGGATGCTGGCACCGGCCGACATCCCCGCCCTGCCCGACCGGACACAGGCGATCTTCGCCGGCGGTATCAGCCTTGTCCCCGACCCCTGTGGCGCGGCGATCGAGGCGCTGGTCGCGCGGAACCATGCGCGCCTGCCGGTCATGATCGACCCGAATATCCGCCCCTTCTTTATCGACGATGCCGCCGCGCATCGCGCCCGGCTGGACCGGCTGCTGCGCCACGCCGATATCGTCAAGCTGTCGGCGGACGATCTGGACTGGCTCTATCCGGGCCTGCCGCCGCAGGATGCCGCGCGCGAAGTCCTGAAACTGGGGCCGAAACTGGTGCTGCAAACCGGGGGCGAGGCGGGGGCACGGGCGATCTGGTCCGGCCCTGACATCAGCGTCCCGGCGGTACGCACCACGGTCGCCGACACAATCGGCGCGGGCGACACGTTCAACGCGGGCGTGCTGGCCAGCCTCGGCAGACAAGGCGTCCTGACCAAAGCGGGCATTGCCGCGATCACCCCTGACCAGATCGCGGCTGCCCTGACGCTTGGCGCACAAGCGGCGGCCATCACCGTCTCACGCCCCGGCGCCAACCCGCCCTGGGCGCATGAAATGCCCGCCTGACCACCCGCAGAACAGGCACCAAACCCGCCAAACGCCGTGAAGGCAGGAAAGGGGGGCGGGCCGGGCAAAGCCCGGCCCGTCGCTGCCGCCCGGCCGAAGGCGCGCTTCGCGCGCAGTCACCCTGCGGACGACAAGCTCGGCGCCATATTCCCGCGCAAGCCGCCACACAGGCGCATATCCTCAAAACAGAAAACCACTGCACAAACGCCGCCCGCGCCCGCATCACGCGGAAACTCATGCCGTGATCGACCCTTCCGTCACAGGAGGCTCAGCCAGTGCGCCGCAGGCATATGCCGGGGGTCGGGGGGGCGCATAGCCCCCCCGGCCACCGCGGGACGCAAAATTCGCAGCGCCGAAGTTCCCGAAAACGTTCCCGGTAACGCATGACAGCGGTGTACAGCCTGTGCACATCCGGTGCCGCCCCTGTGCCTGCCCTGTGCAGCACCAAACCCAGCATTTTCTGGGCAATTTGCGCCTAACCGAAACGCCCGTTGCGCAAAAGGCCAATGCAACGCCACGGCCAGCGGCGCGACGGGATCAGCCCCGAATGCGATTGATCAGATCGAACAGCGCGTCTGTCGCCTCGGGGCGGGTCCGGTTGCCGGGGGACAGGCGTAGCCCCGGGCCGCGCGCATCGACCCAGATGCCTTCGCGCCCCAGGGCCTCGCCCGTCGCGG
>NZ_JBKEBL010000097.1:0-12803 GCF_047973135.1 Paracoccus sp. (in: a-proteobacteria) | reverse complement strand
GCGCCAGCCAACCTGCCAGACCTTCACGGCGCTCGATCTCCCGCAACAGCATCAGCCCAGCGTCGGAACTCATGTTGGCACCCTCAAATCCGAGCAGGACCTGCTTGCCATTGACCGGTGACAAACACAGACGAGAGGGTGTAGAAACATCCATGGTGAGGCTCGGCATCCTGAAGAACTGCGGCTTTGGGTGTAGGAACCATAAAACTACAGCTCTTCAAGTAGTTAAGCTAGTCTCACCAACTCCTCATGCATAATTCGGGCTAAGCAGGCATTCGTGGCTTTGCCCACGAATGCCTGCTTAGGCTTGTTTGATTTTGCAGGATTTTTATCCGAAAACCGGTGGCCACTTTTCGGAAATCCTGCTTAGTTTTTCGGGCGAAGGAGCGTGTCATGAGTTGTTGGCCGCAAGGCTGTTGCGATGTCCTTCCATATTTGCAGGTGCCGGCTATCGATACACGCCACGAGGGTGTGTTCCGGTGAATATCTCTCATGTCGGGTCCGGCGCGATCCGGCGCATCATGATTGTCGGAGGGCCCGGATCGGGCAAATCCTACCTGTCGCGCCGGCTGGCCGAGGTCAGCGGGCTGCCGGTTTTTCACATGGACCATATCCATTGGCTGCCCGGCTGGGTTGCGCGCGATCCCGTGGAAAAGGACATGCTGACACGAGAGATTCATGACCGCGATCACTGGATTTTCGAAGGCGGGCATTCGCGCACCTATGCCGACCGCGCCGCGCGGGCCGATTTGCTGATCTGGCTGGATCTGCCGGTCTGGCTGCGCATCCGGCGGGTGCTGTGGCGGTCGGTCCGGCATCATGGCCGCACCCGGCCCGACCTGCCCAGTGGCTGCCCCGAGGTGCTGGGGCGAGAGACGATTGATTTTCTGCGATTTATCTGGCGCAGCCGCGAAACCTCGCGCCAAAGCGTGCAGCGCGCGATTGACCGGGGCCGCCCCGCGCTGCGCGTCGAACGCCTGACCCGGCCCGCCGAGGTTCGCGATTTTCTTCGAAGCTGCCACCCGGCGACCGATCTTCCGGGGCTGTTGCCGGGCATCGGAGCGGGAAAGTTGTGATCACGGGCGCGATCTGCGTGATCACAACATGCAAAATTACGATTGTTTCTGAAAAGGGGGTGGCATAACGTCGTGACACTTGGCAGAAACACATTCAGAACAATGCCGATCGCCAGCCCGTGCGGCCAGCCCAAGCCTGCGACGGGTCGAGCCAGAACCGACAAAGGAGGGCCGCCTCATGGCCGATGTGAACCGGGGTAACCGGCCGCTTTCCCCCCATCTTCAGGTCTACAAGCTGCCATTGGCGGCTGTGACCTCGATCCTGACGCGGATCACCGGGCACGCGCTTGTCGCGGGCATCGTGCTGATCGTGTGGTGGCTGACCGCCGCCGTCACCGGACCGGGCGCTTTCGCAGCCGCCGACTGGGTGGTGAGGTCGTGGCTTGGCTTCCTGATCCTGCTGGGGTCGGCCTGGGCGCTGTGGTATCACGCGCTGGCCGGGATCCGTCACCTGTTCTATGACGCAGGTATCGGGCTTGAGATCGAAGAGGCGCGGAAATCCTCGGTGGTGATCGTCGCCGGATCGGTCGTACTGACGCTGATCTCGCTGATCCTGTTCTTCATCGGCTGATCCAAGGAAAACGACATGCGTTACATCACCCCCCGAAAAGCGGCCGAGGGTCTGGGATCCGCCCATTCCGGCACGGCGCATCACTGGGCCATGACGGTCAGCGCCTGCGCGCTGATCCTGCTGACTCCGCTGTTCCTGATCGTCATCGGCGGTGCCATCGGCCTGCCGCAAGACGGCGTCATCCAGCATTTCAGCCGCCCCTGGCCCGCGATCATCACCGCGCTGTTCGTGATCACCGGCATGATTCATTTCATGAAGGGCACGCGGATCATGATCGACGACTATTTTCAGGGCACCGCGCGCAAGGGCGCAATCATCATCTCGGTGATCTTCGGCTGGGCGGTTATCGCCTCGGCGGTCTTCGCGCTGGCGAAGATGGCGCTGATCACCATCGCGATCTGAGGACATCATGGCAGAGCAAGACAAATCGCATGTGGCGAAATACGAGGTCGTCACCCATGATTACGATGTGGTCGTCGTGGGTGCCGGGGGCGCGGGTTTGCGCGCCACGTTGGGAATGGCCGAACAGGGGCTGCGCACCGCTTGCGTGACCAAGGTATTCCCCACCCGCAGCCACACGGTCGCGGCGCAGGGCGGCATCGCGGCATCGCTGTCGAACATGGGCCCGGACAACTGGCAGTGGCACATGTATGACACGGTCAAGGGTTCGGACTGGCTGGGCGATACCGACGCGATGGAATACCTCGCGCGCGAGGCGCCCAAGGCCGTGTACGAACTGGAACATTACGGCGTGCCCTTCAGCCGCACCGAAGAGGGCAAGATCTATCAGCGCCCCTTTGGCGGTCACACCACCGAATTTGGCGAAGGCCCCCCCGTGCAGCGCACCTGCGCTGCCGCTGACCGGACCGGCCACGCCATTCTGCACACGCTGTACGGGCAAAGCCTGAAAAACAATGCGGAATTTTTTATCGAATATTTCGCGCTGGATCTGATCATCACCGATGGCCGCTGCACGGGTGTCGTGACGTGGAAGCTGGATGACGGCACGATTCATGTGTTCAACGCGAAAATGGTGGTGCTGGCCACCGGCGGCTATGGCCGCGCCTATTTCAGCTGCACCAGCGCGCATACCTGCACCGGCGACGGTGCGGGCATGGTCGCGCGTGCGGGTCTGCCCTTGCAGGACATGGAATTCGTGCAGTTCCACCCGACCGGAATTTACGGCTCGGGTTGCCTGATCACCGAGGGCGCGCGCGGCGAGGGCGGTTATCTGACCAACAGCGAGGGCGAACGCTTCATGGAGCGTTATGCCCCGACCCACAAGGATCTGGCCAGCCGCGACGTAGTCAGCCGCTGCATCACCATCGAGATCCGCGAAGGCCGCGGCGTGGGTGATCAGAAGGATCACATGTTCCTGAACCTGATGCACCTGCCGCCCGAGGCGCTGCATGAGCGCCTGCCGGGTATCAGCGAATCGGCCAAGATTTTTGCGGGCGTCGATGTCACCAAACAGCCAATTCCGATTCTGCCGACAGTGCATTATAACATGGGCGGCATTCCCACGAATTACTGGGGAGAGGTGCTGAACCCGACCGAGGGCTCGCCCGATGCCGTCTTTCCCGGCCTGATGGCGGTGGGCGAGGCGGGCTGCGCCTCGGTCCATGGCGCGAACCGGCTGGGTTCTAACTCGTTGATCGACCTTGTGGTCTTTGGCCGGGCGGCGGCGATCCGCGCGGGTCAGGTCGTGGACCGCGACACCCCGATCCCTGCCACCAACCGGGAACAGGTGGATAAGGCACTGGCGCGGTTCGACGCGATCCGCTTTGCCGATGGCAGCATTCCCACCGCGCAGTTGCGCGACGAGATGCAGCGCACCATGCAGGCCGACGCCGCCGTTTTCCGCACCGACAAGACACTGGCGGAAGGCGTTGAAAAGATGGTCGCCATCGCCGCCAAGATGGATGACCTCAGGGTCACGGATCACGGGCTGATCTGGAACACCGACCTGATGGAAACGCTTGAGCTGACGAACCTCATGCCCAACGCATTGGCCACCATCGTCGGGGCCGAGGCGCGCAAGGAAAGCCGTGGTGCGCATGCACACGAGGACTACCCCGAGCGGGATGATGCCAACTGGCGCAAGCATTCCCTTGCGTGGGTCGATGGGAACAAGGTTAAACTTGCTTATCGGCCCGTCCATCTTGAGCCGCTGACTCAGGAAAGTGATGGCGGGATCGACCTGAAGAAGATCGCTCCGAAAAAGAGGGTTTATTGATGCGTTTTCGTTCGCTTGCCGCCTTGAGTGCCGTCACTTTGTCGCTGGCCGCCTGTATGGCCCCGCCGCCCGGAATGGCCCCGCCCCCCGCCGCGCCTCCGCCCGTGGCCACGATGCCGGTCCCCGGCGTTGCCGATGCCGCAACCCGGCAGATCGCCCGCGATGCGATCACCCAGGGGCTTGAGGCCAACATGCAGGGAGTCGACGTCCAGCCCTATGTGAATTGCGTGATGGACAATGCCACCTCGGCTGAACTGGTGGATATCGCGCAGGCATCGCAAAGCGGCAGGGCCGCGACCGCAGGCAGCATCGCCGCCATCGTCCGGCGCGACCCGACCAAGCAATGCATGGCCTCTGTGGCGCGCACCATCTGATGCGGCCCGCCGTGCCCCTGCTGATGCTGGCCCCGATCCTGTCGGGGCTGGCAGGTTGCGGGCCGATTCCGGTCGATCAGGCCGAACGCATCTGCCGCGAGGAAGCGCTGTATCGCGACCGTCCGCGCACCCAGGTTTCCATCGGATTGGGCGGCGGAGGCGATCGTTTCGGCGGTTATGGCAGTGTTTCGATGGATGTTGATCCGGACCGAATCATGGGGCGCGGACCGGAAGAGGCGTATGAACATTGTGTCCGGCGGCGCTCGGGTCAGTCTCCGGCGCGGCCTTTGTTTCAACAAGAAGGAGGTACCGCAAAATCATGACAATCTTTTCCGCTGCTCGAAAGCTGATTGGGCCAATGGCCCGTGAGCTTCAGCTCTATCCCCGGATTGCTACGACGCGGTTGCAGCATGGGCAGCGCAGGAAGCGGGTTGTTTTTTTTAGTGGTGACGGACGTATTTTTTCCGGCTTGCTGCGTGCTCATAATGTCGCTGACTATCTGAACAAGAATGGTTGGTCCGCAATGGTTGTCGGACCAAGCGTCGGCCTGAAGGGCCGACAACGGCTGCTGCGGGCCTTTCGCCCGGATGTCATTGTCTTGCAGCAATGCAGGCATCCGCTGAACCGGCTGGAGCTGGTTCCCGGCGCGCCCGTCGTTCTTGACATCGACGACGCGGATTTTCTTGATCCCCGGCTGACGCCGATCCTTGAAAAGACCGCGCGCGAAGCGGCGGGTGTCATTTGCGGCAGCCGCTATATTCACCAATGGGCCAGGCGGTTCAGCAACAACACATCCGTGGTCTGGACCGGAACGCCAATGCCCACGGGTACGCGGCGTTCGCATGATATGCGCCAGCCAGTTGTGACTTGGGCGCAGGCGACGCCCTTGAAATACGAAAATGAAATGGCGTTCTGCCGCGATGTCATGCTGAAGGTGGTCGAGCGACGCCCCGGTGGCGTCATGCTGCGGCTTTATGGCTGCAAGGACCAGCCTAACCATCCAATGCTGGCCGAACTGCGCCGGGCGGGGGTGCGGCTGGAATTGCTGGGCTTTCTGCCTTACGACCAGTTTCTGTCCTCGCTTGAGGATGTGGCGGTCGGCCTGTCCGTGGTTTACCCTCAGGGCTTTAGTCTTGGTAAATCCTTTGGCAAGATTCTGGGCTATCTGGATGCGCAGGTTCCTGTCATTTGCAGCGATGCGGTCGATCACGGGCTGTTCTTTACGGAAGGGTCCGGCGTTGTCAGCAATGACCCGGATCTGTGGGCGGATCAGATCTGCGATCTGCTGGATAACCCTGAACGGCGCGAGGCCATGGCCAGGCTGGCCAGTGAACAGTTGAAGCGGCGGCTAAGCACGCCAGTTGCTGCCGATCTGGTCGGGCGTTTTCTGGGCAAGGTTGTCATGCGCGAAAAGGCGGTGCAGCCCGATGCGGCGGTGCAACCGCAACGCTCGGGGCAGGTGGCGGCGTCGCCCATGGGAAAGTAACGGGAATGGGCATGGGTCACAGGTGTAGCAGCAGTTGCAGGTCAGCCGCATGCGTCGTCTGATCGTTCATCTGGGCGTCCAAAAGACCGGCAGCACCGCGATCCAGCGGTTTTTGCGGCAGAATGCGGACGCGCTTGCCCCGCTGCTGATCGTGCGGACCCCGGAAGAGGGTACGCCGATGCGGCCACTGGGGCGGGCCGCCGTGACCTACAGCCTTCGGCCCTCATCCGACAGCGCCAAGGCATTGCAGATCGCGCTGGAGGATGCGTTGCAGACCCTGCCCGACAACGATCTGCCCGTGCTGCTGAGCCACGAAAATCTGGCTGGCGCGATGCCGGGAAACGGTGGCGAGACGCGGCTTTATCCCGCCTTGCCGGACATCGCGGCGCTGATCGCGAAAACCGCGTCGGGGATGACGGTCGATTTTGTGGTCTACAGCCGCAACATGAAAATCTGGAAGGAAAGTGTTTGGGCGCAAGCGGTCCGGACCGATGGCTATCCGCGCAAGCAGGTCGCCTTCATGTCCGAGATCGCGGACATGCCCGGCTGGGGCGATTTACTGAGCCGTCTGTCCAATGCCGTCGGCAGTGATCGCGTCACGCGCTTCAAGCTTGAGGATGAGACCTGTCCCCGGCATCCGGGTCGGCAATTGCTGCGCCATGCCGGGCTGTCGGACGGGCAGATCGACGCGCTTTCTCCGCTGGAGGGGGCCTCGATGCAGCGGCTGAGCGCCTCGTCCACCGAATTTCTGCGGCGGCTGAACGGCCTGTCACTGAACCCGCATGCGCGCGGAAAAGTGGCCGAGCTGGTCGCCCGAACCCAACCTCTGTTCGCGGCCGACCGGCCGCATGACCGTACGCCCTGAAAGGAGCAGCCAATGGTTCAGTTCACCCTGCCCAAGAACAGCCAGATCCGGGTCGGCAAGACCTGGCCCAAGCCGGAAGGCGCGACGAATGTCAAAAAATTCCAGATCTATCGGTGGGATCCCGATACGGGCGAAAATCCGCGTCTGGACACCTATTTCGTCGATCTGGACAAATGCGGCCCCATGGTTCTGGACGCGCTGCTGAAGATCAAGAACGAGATCGACCCGACCCTGTCCTTCCGCCGGTCCTGCCGCGAGGGGATTTGCGGTTCCTGTGCGATGAATATCGGCGGCGGCAACCATCTGGCCTGCATCTATGGCATTGATGAGATCGCGGGCGATATCGCCATCTATCCGCTGCCGCATATGCCGGTGGTCAAGGATCTGGTGCCGGATCTGACGCATTTCTATGCGCAGCATGCCAGCATCAACCCTTATCTGATCACCAAATCCCCAACGCCGGGAACCGAGTGGAAGCAATCCATCGAGGATCGTGCCAAGCTGGACGGGTTGTATGAATGCGTGCTTTGCGCGTCCTGTTCGACATCTTGCCCGTCCTATTGGTGGAACGGCGACCGTTATCTGGGCCCGGCCGCGCTGCTGGCCGCCTATCGCTGGATCATCGATTCGCGCGACGAGGCGACGGGCGAGCGGCTGGATGAGTTGGAGGATCCGTTCAAGCTGTATCGCTGCCATACGATCATGAACTGTACCAATACCTGCCCCAAGGGGCTGAACCCGGCCAAGGCGATCGCCTCGATCAAGCATATGATGGTCGAGCGGATCGTGTAAGCATGGGATCGTGTGATCCGCGCGCGGGACGCCACGGCGTCCCGCCACCCTATTGCGCGGCCATTTCCTCAAGCCAGAATTCGCACATCCTGTAGAAGGCGATATCCTGCGCATACCAGACGCCAAGGTTTTCCCTGGCCTTGTCCGACAGGGGCGGCGTTGCGCTGTAATCGCTGGCATGGGCCCTGGTTGTGTCCCCGGTAATCGTGACACGGTTGGTCAGATGCCCGAAACCTGCCGCTTTCAGGAAATTCCCCAGATCATCCGCGAAATGCTCTTGCCGGATGATCCAGACGGGTTCGCGGACATACAGGAACGACCCGCAGCCGCTGAACCAGTCCACCTGATTCTGGGCGGTATGCCGAATGGACTTGATCGCCGCGGTGGCCTGCACGCCAAGCGGTCCGTCCTGAAACAGCGCCTCGGCCAGATCGTTGGCATCCTCGAAATCGCCAAAGGCGTGTTCGTCATAGGTCGTCCATTCGGAATAGGTCATGGGCTGCCCCTTCCGTTTGCGGCTGTAGAAGCCGCTGTAGAACCGGCTGATTGGATGGCGAATGCTAAAGAAATACCGCCCGTTCTGGGGCAGATCGCGCAGATAGACGTCGTGGGTGTGCCTGATCAGGCATGCCCTGCCCTCAAGCGCGTTGATTTGCCGGATGATCTGCCCGATCTGGGTTCCCGCGCATTTTCCGATATGCAGGAAATGGATTGTATCCTTGCTGATCGTCTGAACTTTCCGGATCTCGTAACCCAAGATCCCGAGGCCGGATTTGACAAAATTTTTGATATTCATCATTCGCCGTCAGCTAAAGTATACTATAACGTCTACTCTTAATTTCGTTTGCGGCGCAAGCAGTAGTACCGCAATGGACGGGACTTCTTCCTTCGCTGTCGGGTTCTGCGGGTTGGCGCGTGATCTGTGTCGGCAAAGGTCAAGGCCTGCCGCCCTGCGTTACCGGTTTGCGGCTGGCCACTGATTTGTTGCCGGTCAGCCGTCCGCGCCCCCTTTTCATCGTCAGACAGATGCCTATGCTGGCCAGAATGACAGAGGGTGGCCAGATGACCCGTACCGGGATCGACTACGGAGGAATGATGCATCGCGCGATGCAGGGTTTGATCGCGGATGTGTTAGAGGATGTGGCCAGGGACGGGCTGCCCGGCGATCATCATTTCTTCATCACCTTCGACACCCGCGAAAAGGGCGTCGAGATGGCCGACTGGTTGCGCGAGCGTTATCCGGAAGAAATGACCATCGTGATCCAGCACTGGTTCGACAATCTGTCTGTCGATGACGAGGGCTTTACCGTCACGCTGAATTTCGGCAACGCGCCCGAACCGCTGCGCATCCCCTTTGACGCGCTGCGCACCTTTGTCGATCCCTCGGTCGAGTTCGGGCTGCGATTCGAGACGCAGGACCATGACGACGATGACGTGGATCCCGACGATACTGCCGAAGATGACGATGACAGTCCCGATGGTTCGCCCAATGGCGGCGGCGAGGTCGTGCGGCTGGATCGCTGGCGGAAATAGCTGCGCGACGTAGCGGCGCATTCTCGCATACCGTTGCATACCAATTGCCAAGCCGGTCGCCGAACGCTAGAACCTTCGGCGAAACCGCGAGGGAGTCCCGATCATGACCAAGACCCGCACCGAGACCGACAGCTTTGGTCCGTTGGAAGTTGATGCCAGCAAATACTGGGGCGCGCAGACGCAGCGCTCGATCATGAACTTTCCCATCGGATGGGAACGGCAGCCTGTCGCGATCATCCGCGCGCTTGGCGCGATCAAACTGGCGGCGGCCAGGATCAACACTGCCGAGGGGCGCATCCCTGCTGAAATCGGCAAGGCGATGGAACAGGCCGCGACCGAAGTGTTCGAAGGCAAGTTCGACGACAATTTCCCGCTGGTCGTCTGGCAGACCGGCAGCGGCACCCAGTCGAACATGAACGCCAATGAGGTGATTTCGAACCGCGCCATCGAGATTCTGGGCGGAGAACTGGGCAGCAAGACGCCCGTTCACCCCAACGATCATGTGAATATGGGCCAGTCCTCGAATGACACATTCCCGACCGCCATGCATGTCGGCATCGGCATGATGGCGCGGGATGTGCTGATTCCCGGTCTGGAAAAGCTGCACAAGGCGCTGGTCGCGAAGTCGCAGGAATTCAGCGACATCATCAAGATCGGTCGCACCCACACGCAGGATGCGACGCCGCTGACGCTGGGGCAGGAATTTTCCGGCTATGCCCATCAGGTCGCCATGGGAATCGAACGGGTAAAGCTGGCCCTGCCGCAGATCTATGAGCTGGCGCAGGGCGGCACGGCGGTCGGCACCGGCCTGAACACGAAAAAAGGCTGGGACAGCGCCATTGCCGCCGAGATCGCGAATGTCACCGGACTGCCCTTTGTCACCGCGCCGAACAAGTTCGAGGCGCTGGCAGCTCATGATGCGATGGTGTTCTTTTCCGGGGCGCTCAAGACCGTTGCCGCCTCGCTGTTCAAGATCGCTAATGACCTGCGGTTGTTGGGATCGGGTCCGCGCTCGGGTCTGGGCGAACTGATCCTGCCGGAAAACGAACCCGGTTCCTCGATCATGCCGGGCAAGGTAAACCCGACCCTAGCCGAGGCGCTGACCATGGTTTGCGCGCATGTGATGGGCAATGACGCCGCTGTCACCATCGCCGGATCGCAGGGGCATTTCGAACTGAACGTCTATAACCCGATGATGTCCTACAATGTCATCCAGTCGATGCAATTGCTGGGCGACGCGGCAGGGTCGTTTACCGACAACATGGTGGTGGGCACGCAGGCCAATACGGCGCGGATCGACAAGCTGATGAAGGAATCGCTGATGCTGGTGACGGCGCTTGCGCCGACCATCGGCTATGACAACGCCACCAAGGTTGCCAAGACCGCGCATAAGAACGGCACCACCCTGCGCCAAGAGGCAATCGCCTTGGGCTTTGTCGATGGTGAAACCTTTGACCGGATCGTCCGCCCCGAGGATATGATCGGACCAAAAGACTGACAGCGGATCGAATTCCGGCGGAAATTGGCGCGGTGGCGGAAGTCAGCGCGCTTTTCGCTGTCGGGGCTGGGACAAACCGCCTTTCGCGCGTTATGGTGGCCGGACTTGATACCTTGTCGGCGGCCCCGGTCGGCACAATCAGAGGAAGTCTGATGACTCAGATTGTCAATTTGCGGCAAGTCCGCAAGCAGCGGGATCGCGACAAGCGTCGCACCGAGGGGGATAGCAACGCCGCCCGCTTTGGCGAGGCACGCATCCTGCGTCAGGCCCGCGAGGCCGAGGCCGACCGGGCAGCGCGTGCGCATGAGGCGCACAAGACCGATGACGGATAAACTGCCTCCGATGACGCCGCCGCTGAAACGGTCGGTAACGATTGACGGACATCGCACCTCGGTTTCGCTGGAAGACGCATTCTGGCTGGCGCTGGCGCGGGCGGCCAAGGCACGCAGGATCACCCGCGCCGCCCTGATCGGCCGGATCGATCACGCCCGCCCGTCTCAGGTCGGGCTTGCGACGGCGCTGCGTCTTTTCGTGCTGGCCGAAGCGCAGGCCGGGCGCGGTGACTGACATGACGCACCGATGACCGAACGCAAGACGCCGCGCAGGCGCAGCGACTATGCCGAGTTTCACACGGTCCAGACGCGCTGGAACGACAATGACCAATATGGCCATGTCTATAACGTCGCCTATCTGGAACTGTTCGACGAGGCGCTGAACCGCGCGATGGTGGCGCGCGGCCTGCTGGATCATCGGGGCGAGGGGCCGATTCAGGTGGTGGTCGAGCTTGGCTGCACCTATTTTCGCGAAATCTCGTATCCCGACCAACCGGCCATCGGCCTGAAGCTGGCCGATATGGGCCGCAGTTCCCTGCGGGTCGAGATGGGGATGTTCCGCGACGGCGACGATGAGGAATGCGCCGCTGCCTTTTCGGTTCTGGTCACGGTGGACAGCGCCACCCACCGTCCCCTGCCTACGCCGCAAGCGCAACGCGATCTGCTGCGTGGGCTTGTCATGCCGGAACCGGGCTGACGCCCGGTCAGATAAAAAATCGCCTTTTGTGCATTTAAATCTGCAACTCTGTGATCTTCGATACATTCGGCGTTAACGCGCTGTGACATTTTGTTCCTGTATTCGTAAACAGGAGACACAAATGCTACATCACATCAAACCGACCGCGCTGATTGCCGCGCTGGCTTTTCTTGCTGCGCCTGCCGGGGCCGTGACGCTGGACCCCTGGACGATTTCCGGGCCGGACACCACCTCGGTGACGCAGCTTGGAGCCGATGGCGCGGCCTTCAGCTATGATTCCTTCAGTTCTTCTGGCAGTCCCGTGACCTTTACCGCCGAAACGACCGTGGCTCAGGGCGGGACGTGGGATTACCTATGGGATTTCAGCGGCTTTCACGCCTTTTTCAACGTGACGGCATTTCTGAACCGCGTATCGCCCGGCGCTTCCGAGATGCTGGTCAATGCCGGTCCTGAAATCTGCTGCACCACGCCATCCGCCAGTTTCAGCTATAATGGCCAGTCGTCGGTGGCGCTGAATACCGGCGACATCCTGCGCTTTACCTTTGGCGGTGATAACGAGGACAGCAATGAGACAATTCGTGGAACCTTGACGTTGAAGGATGTGGCCCCGGTTCCGGTGGCCCCTGCCGGGATCATGCTTCTTTCGGCCCTTGGTGCACTCGCCGCCGGAAAAAGGAGGCAGCGCCGCAAGAATAGTGTGTAAGTAGTAAACTGTTGTGACGGGCCGGTTGTTATCTGTGTTCTCTGTTGAAATGTTCGACCGGCCCGTGTCCACTTCCCACCGATAACCGGTCGGCCCCCGCGATCGCGCCCGAGACATAGCGCTTGGCCGACATGACCGCCTGTGACAGGGGCTGTCCCCGTGCCAGCCAGGTCGCCAGCGCCGATGACAGCGTGCATCCCGTGCCATGGGTGTTTTTCGTCGCCACGCGCGGGGCGGTGAACCATTCCGCGCCTTCCGATGTCATCAGCAGATCGGGGCAGTCTGCCCCCGTCAGATGCCCACCCTTCAGCAGTACCGCCCCTGGTCCCAAAGACAGCAGGGCCCGCGCCTGATCGGCCATCCCGGCAGCGTTGTGCGCCTCGGGCTGGCCCAGCAGATCGGCGGCTTCGGGCAGGTTTGGCGTGATCACTGCCGCACGGGGCAGCAGAATATCGCGCAGCGCCGCGACCGCCTGAACCTGCAACAGCCGGTCGCCGCCCTTGGCGACCATGACAGGGTCCAGAACGACGGGGCAGGCCAGCCCCTGCAGCGACCGGGCCACCGTCTTGATGATTGCAGCGTCGCCCAACATGCCGATCTTGATCGCGTCGATCCGGATATCGTCGCGGATCGCCTGAAT
>NZ_JBKEBL010000129.1:0-11938 GCF_047973135.1 Paracoccus sp. (in: a-proteobacteria) | reverse complement strand
GGCATCATGACCGACACAAGCTCGAATACCGCTGTCGCGACAAACCACATACCGGGCCGGTTCCGCCATGTGCTGATGATGCTTTGGGCAGACAAGTTCGCCTTTGCCGCTGCGCTGTTTCTGTTGCTGGTCGTGATCTGCGCGATCCTTGGCCCCGCCCTGCTGGAGGATGTCGCCGGCAAGCAGAACCTGAGGGCGCGCAACGCCCCGCCCTTCCTGGCCGACCGTGGCTTTCTGTACATCCTGGGGGGCGATGCCCTGGGTCGGCCGCTGCTGGCACGGATGATCGTGGCAGCGCAGAACACCATGGTGATCGCGGCGGGGGCGGTCGTCGGGTCGATGCTGCTGGGCACGGTGCTGGGGCTTGTTGCGGGCTATGCCGGGCGGACCACGGGCGAGGTGATCATGCGGCTGGCCGATGTGATCATGTCCTTTCCCTCGCTGCTGCTGGCGGTGATCGTGCTGTACATGCTGGAACCCTCGATCGCGAACCTGATCCTTGTCCTGACCATCACGCGGATCCCGATCTATCTGCGCACCACCCGCGCCGAGGTGCTGGAGGTGCGCGAGCGTATGTTCGTGCAGGCTGCGCGGGTCATGGGCGCGTCGCGGGGGCGGATCATCTTTCGCCATATCCTGCCGGTCATCCTGCCAACGCTGCTGACCATCGCGACACTGGATTTCGCCTTTGTGATGCTGGCGGAATCGGCGTTGTCCTTTCTGGGAATCGGCATTCAGGCGCCCGAAATCACCTGGGGGCTGATGGTCAGTCAGGGGCGGCAATACCTGACCAACGCCTGGTGGCTGGCCTTCTGGCCCGGTCTGGCGATCATCCTGACCACCATGTCGCTGAACCTGCTGTCGGGCTGGCTGCGCGTTGCGCTGAACCCCACGCAGCGCTGGCGGCTTGAACTGAAGGGCAAGCGCAATGGCTGAGCATCTTCTGGAAGTGCGTGACCTTTCCGTAAGGTTCCATACCGCGCGCGAGACGGTGAATGCTGTCAATGGCATCTCGTGGCACCTCGACCGGGGCGAGACTCTGGCCATCCTTGGCGAAAGTGGCTCGGGCAAGTCGGTTTCGGCATCGGCGATCATGAACCTGATCGACTGCCCCCCCGGCGAGATCGTCAGCGGCCAGATCCTGTTCGAGGGGCAAGACCTGCTGTGTCTGGACCCCGAGGCCCGGCGAAAGATCAACGGTCGCCGCATCGCCATGATCTTTCAGGATCCGCTCAGCCATCTGAACCCGGTCTATCCCGTCGGCTGGCAGATCGCCGAGGCCGGAATGGCCCATGGCGAAAGCCGTGGCGACGCCTTTGCGCGGACGCTGGATCTGATGCGGCGGGTAGGTATTCCCGACCCCGCCGCCGCGATGCGAAAATATCCGCAACAGTTCTCGGGCGGGCAGCGGCAGCGGCTGATGATCGCCATGGCGCTTGTGATGAAGCCGGACATCCTGATCGCGGATGAGCCGACAACGGCGCTGGATGTCACCGTGCAGGCCGAGGTTCTGTCCCTGCTGGAGGAATTGCAGGAAGAAACCGGCATGGGCCTGCTGCTGATCACCCACGATCTTGGCGTCGTGGCCGAATCCGCTGACCGCGCAGTGGTGATGGAGGGCGGGCGCATCGTGGAAACCGGAACCCCCCGCGACCTGTATCACAACGCCCGCCACCCCTATACCCGCAAACTGCTGGCCGCCGCCCCCGGAAAGGGCGCGCTGCGCCAGCCCGACGACGCGCCAGAACCGATCCTGTCGGTGCGCGGACTCAGCAAATCCTATGGTGCCTTCACCGCGCTGAAACGCGCCGATTTCGACCTGCGGGCGGGCGAGACCCTGGCCGTGGTGGGCGAAAGCGGCTCGGGCAAATCGACCATCGCGCGGCTGATCCTGCGACTCGAGGATGCGTCGGGCGGACAGGTTTTGTGGCAGGGCGACGAGCTGCTGCGAAAATCCCCGCGAGAGATGGGGCGGCTCAGGCGGCAATTGCAGATGGTGTTTCAGGATCCGACCCAGTCCCTTGCCCCGCATATGTCGATTTTCGACGTTATTTCAGAGGCGTGGGTAATCCACCCCGATATTCTGCCGCGCAAGGAATGGCGCGCGCGCGTGGTCGAATTGCTGGAACAGGTGGGGCTGCGGGCCGAACATGCTGACCGTTACCCGCATCAGTTCTCGGGCGGGCAAAGGCAGCGTATCGCCATCGCGCGCGCCCTTGCGCTGGAACCGCAACTGATCATCTGCGACGAGGCGGTATCGGCGCTGGACGTGTCGATCCAGGCGCAGGTGATCGAGCTGCTGGGCCGGTTGCGCGACAATCTGGGCATCGCTTTCATCTTCATCGCCCATGATCTGCCCGTGGTCCGCGATTTCGCGGATCGGGTGATGGTGATGCAATGTGGCGAGGTGGTCGAACAAGGCCCGGTCCGGCAGATTTTCGAGGCCCCGCGCGAAATATACACCCAGCGTTTGCTGGCCGCCGGACTGGATGCCGACCCGGATGTACAGGCAGAACGCCGCGCGGCGCGTCTGGCGCTTGCCGGCTGACGGGCCTGCCCGGTGGCCCGTCAGGGCCAGGGGTATTCGGCAATCTCTATCCCGGCTGCTGACAGTTCGGCCACCACCTTGCGGCGATAGGCAACAACTTCGCCGATGGGCAGGGCACTGCGTTCCGCGACCTCATGCCCCGAGAAACGCGGATCGCCCCCCTCGCCCCATTGGTCAAGGATATAGTTCAGCACATCGGCGATCTCACCCGCCGACAGCCCCGCCGAATTGACGCCGGGAACATGGACGATATAGGTCCGGCCGATGTCGGACCCGGCGATCTTGCCCACGGAATCGGGAAAGGGCGGAATGCCTCCGGCGATGGTGCCCTTGCCCGTCATTCCATGGCAACCCGAGCAATGGAGGATATAGTCCCTGCGCGCAGGATCGGCCATGACGCCGGATGCCATCGACGACAGCAGCATCAGGCCGGAAAGCAGTCGCGCCCTCATCTGTCGGTCACTCCGTCTTTGGCCGCATCGCCTTGAGATCGGCACGGCTCAGCGCGCCGTCCCGCGTCGCGGCGATGTCGTCGGCTGACAGGGTCTTGTCGGTTTCGCCAAGCGTGGCAAGCACCCAGTTCGAGACGCTGGACAATTCGTCATCCGAATAGCCCTCGACTGCGGGCATGACCATGCCCATGTAACGTTCGCCCCGGATGGTCATCGACATGGCGATGCCCTTGGTCAGCACCCCGGCCAGATAGGCCGGTGCGTCATCGCCAAGCGCCTGCCAGAAATCGGGCCGGTCCAGAGGCGGGGCCAGCCCCGGACTGCCGATGCCGCCCTCGTTATGGCAGGCCGCGCACACCTCGGAGAACAGGGCAGCCCCGTCATCCTGCGCAAGGGCCGTGCCCGCCGACAGGCAGGCCGTCAGTCCGGCCACCAATGCCCCGCGCCTCATTCGGCAAGCCCGACAACGACGGAAACGGTGCAGTGATAGCCCTTGTCGTCATTCGCAAGGCACCAGTTGATGTCGTTATACAACCCCATGCGATAGCCCGGCCTTTCGCCGACATTATTGTTGCAATAGGCGGCTGTATGCAGCATCGGCTTGCCACAGCAATCGTTGTAGCTGATCAGGTAATCCTTGCCGTCATCAGGGTTGCTGCATGTCCCGACCCAGGCCACCGCCGAGACGGTCGAACCCGGCGGGCAGGATTTCAGCGATCCGCCCGACTGGTCGCACAGGAACCCGTCGATGGCGCAGTGCCGCCAATAGGTGCATGGATCGTCGGCGCTGCCTTCGGCGGCGTTGGCGCGGCGGTCGAAGGGCAGGATCGGCGCGGCGACGGCGGCCCCCAGCAGCGTCGTGCCGGCACGGGACAGGAACGAACGGCGCCCGAACTGGCGGGCCGAGGCGCGGACATTGCCCTCGACCGATTTGTCGATGCGGCTAAGCAGTTTGTCGATGAAACGGGACATGTGGTCGGCTTCCTTCTTGCAAAAAGCAGGTGTTACGAGGTCATGCCGCTGACGGCGGCCTGATAGGACGGAATCCCGGTTTCCGAGGCGGTGAACAGGCTTTCAAGCTGTTCGCGGCTGTTCACCAGCCCCTTTGCGGCGACCTTGCCGTTACGGTCGATCAGCACCGCGAAGGGCAGTTTCGAGACCTTGAAGCTCATCCCCAGTTCAGAGGACAGCACATAGGGAAAGACGCCCAACCCCTCGGCCTCGATCAGGCGGCGATGCAGCGCCTCGCGCCCGTCCGAGGCCAGGATGACATCCAGCCAGCCGCCCTCGTCGCCACGGATGGATTTCAGCGCGGGCAACAGCGCCTTGCAAATCGGGCAGCTTGTGGACAGGAAGAACACAAGCTGCGCCCGCCCGCCGTCGCCAAGGGTCAGGCCCGCGCCGTTCAGGTTTGGCAGCGCCAGTTTTGGCACCGCCTCGCCCATCTCGGGCCCGCTGCCCGAAATCATCGCGCCCACTGGCGAGACCCGTTCGAACAGGATACCGATCTGCCGGGCAAGCGCAAAGATGACGCCGATCTGGATCACGACGACGATCCACAGCATGACATTGGAAAAGATAAGCAGGTTCATCTCAGATATCTCCCTGCCGGATATTCGGCAGATGCGAGGACAGCTTTTCCAGCACCGCATAGATCGCGGTCAGGACAAGGGCGGCAAGGATCGCGCATGCCGCGTCCAGCGCCGGGACCGTTGCGGCGGGCAGGACCAGCAGGCACAGCGCCAGCGCCGTCAGCACGACGTTGCGCAGCAGCGTAAAGCGCGACACGATCTGCGGCGCACCGCCACAGCCGCAATCGATCCGGTCGCGCCCGTTCAGCAGCGCCACCGCCATCAGCAGACCATAGCCCGCAAACAGCGCCGCCGCCATGGCCGAGCCCAGAGGCCGCAGCGGCGGGGCCAGCAGGGCAAGGACGGCCAGCGTCTCGATCACAGTCAGGGCGCGGATGATGGGCGCGGCCCAATGATCGGGCACCAGCCCATAACCCTGCGCAAAACCGACGGTCTCCAGAAACCTGTCAGCCTTGTGCCAGGCCGCCCGCGCCAGAATGATCGCCAGAAAGCTGGTGATCGTCACGGCCAGAAGGGGCGCGATCAGGGCCATCTCAGAAATCGGTGGCAAGCTTGGTGGCGAAAAGGGCAACGCCCTCACGCGAGGCGGCGGTGGTGATCGCCGCGCCTTCGCCAAGGGTCACGTCATAGCGATGCACGCCCCCCATGTGATCGACGCCAAACAGGACCGGCGTATCGCCGCCGCTGACCGCAAGGTTTGTGTCGGCATTCGCCTTGCCGCGCGCGACCACAGTGCCGCTTTCCAGATCAATGGCCCAGATTTCCTCGGCCGGAAATTTGTGCGACCCGTCAAAGGCGTTCGGGTGCATGCCCACGAACAGCGTGTTCGACGGCGCGTGATAGGCGATCATGTTATTGCCGCCCGGTGCCCATCCATCCGAGGCAAATTCGGCGGTGCGTTCCAGAACCGGCACATCGCCGCTGTCATCGACGAACAGCAGGCTGCCGCCAAAGGTGACATAAACCAGCTTGCCCTGCGCGCGCACCGCGACGCCAAAGACCGGGTTGCTGTCGGCATCGAAGATTTTTTCCGATTTGAC
This sequence comes from Paracoccus sp. (in: a-proteobacteria), assembly GCF_047973135.1. Classification (GTDB taxonomy): domain Bacteria; phylum Pseudomonadota; class Alphaproteobacteria; order Rhodobacterales; family Rhodobacteraceae; genus Paracoccus. The sequence continues at coordinate 6,306 of NZ_JBKEBL010000129.1, read as the reverse complement.
CCCGTCCGAGACGGTGCCATCGGCCTCATAGCTGTATTTCGTCACCGTGCCGTCGCCGCACAGGGTCGAAAAGGCGTGGCCCTCGGTGCTGGGATAGGCGGTCCAGCAGCCGGGCGTCGGAATCTCGACCAGATCGCCGCCCTTGGCCAGATCGACGATATTGACCGAGGTGGCGGGGGTGGCGTTCTGCACGACCATATAGGCCCCGTCCGCCGACAGGTTGAAAATGCCGTTCTGGCTGAGCGCGGGGGCGAATTTCGGCGAGATAAGCATCTCGGTATTCGCATTCAGCGTCGCCGCGTCCCATTCGTGGATCACCGCCTCAAGTTCGCCATAGGTATAGCGGCGCATATAGCCCGAGGCGGTATACAACTTGCTGTTGTCGGGGCTCATCGCCATCTGGCCCATGCTGCCAAAGCCGATACTGCCCACCAGCGCCAGATCTTCGGCGTTCAGTACATAGATCACGCTGGATCCGGTCATCCCGAAATCCAGCACGAACAGGTGATCGCCTTCGGGAATCCGCTCTTCCACGGTCAGGGTTTCGGGCTCGATCTCGGTGCCCTGCGACAGGGCCGGATTGCCCGACGCAACCAGAACCGAGAGGGTGAGGATGAGGTGATGTTTCATGGCTGTCCTGCTGGAATATTGAATGACATGTTCGGCAAGGCGGTCCGGGCCGTGATACGGGGCGATATTGTCAGGCGAAATGCATGGCCTGACCCCGGCATTGCGGCTGGCACCGTCAGAAAGGCGAGTGTTCCATGCTGCGTTCTCCCTTTGATCCGGTCTGGTCGCCGAATTTCGGATCAGGACAACATATCCCCGCAACCGCGTCTTGGCGTTTCACGCCAGTCTCTATGTTTATTGCGCCAAGAAACGGGCGCAGCGCGTGTTTGCCCATGGCTTTGCAGGTGCCAATCCGGGTTTGACCGGCAGCGGCGCTTGGTCTATCCTAGACCGGTCGGTCAATGAAAGACTCGGTACCGGCGCCATTGGGTCGGGGGAGTATCCAATGCAATATCAAGATGTTAAGTCATTTCCGCCCGGTCATGCCGTCGGCATGCTTTACGCGGCCGATCAGGATATGCCGATCGAAAGTTTTAACCAGCGGGTGCAAAAGGTCTGCGGCATGTTTCGTGCCGATCCTGCGGATCGCCGGTCCATTTTGCGGGGTTCGGTGCAGCACAGGCGGATCGCACGCTTTGACGCGGCGGCGATTGCGGTGGATGCGGACCGGGTTCTGCGCGACAAGACCATGATCCGCCGCGATCCGGGCGAGCATCTGTTCATGCTGGTCCAAACCGAGGGCAACTGCGAAGTGACTCAGCGCCAGACGCGTGCAAGGCTGGCCAGGGGCGACATTTTTATCGTGGATTCCACTCTGCCATCCGAATTCACCTATCGCGGCAAGCTTTCGCGCCAGTTATCTTTGCATCTGCCAAGGGACGAGGCGCAGCGAAGGCTGGGCACCGGCTGTCTTGGCGGCGTGGCGTTGCGGCGCAACGATCCGCTGTTTCCGGCGGTGCAGAATGTAGTGATGAACATGGCGCGCCCCGACAGCGGCGGCCATCTTGCCCTGTCCGAGGCGCTGCTGAACATCCTGTCGGCATATTTCCACGCCAGAGCCGAACGCGGCGGACCCAATGGCCGCAAGGACGATCTGGTTTATCAGGGCGCGCTATGCCATATCGCCAAGATGGCGCTGGACGCCGATTTCAGCATCGACCGGTTGGCCAGCGAGGTCGGCGTGTCGCGACGCAGCCTTCAGCGCATCTTTGAACGCAATGGCGACACCGTGACCGGGCGGGTTCTGGCCGCACGCCTTGATACGGCATGGGCGCGGCTGTCGATGCCCGGCAGCGAAGGCGTGTCGGTGGCCTCGGTGGCGTTCGACTGCGGTTTCAACGACCTGTCGCATTTCTATCGTGTGTTCCGGGCACGCTTTGGCCAGCCCCCCGGTGCACTGCGCAAACCCGAGTAAACGCGCTTTGGCGCGGTGAACCAAAGCGTTGGCGCAAGACGCCAAGAGTTTCACGCCCGTCCGTGCTAGCCGGATCCATCGGGTGCGGGATGCCACGCCCGTCCATGCGGCGGTATCATCAACGGAGGCGACGGCATGAAGAATTTCGATCTGACCATCGACGGGAAACCCTATGCCGTCGGGCTGCGTTTCGACGTGATGAATCCGGCAACGGGCGCGGTCGTGGGCAGCGTTCCGAACGCGACCGTGCAGGATCTGGACCACGCTGTCGCTTCGGCCAAGGCGGCATTCGTCGCCTGGTCACAGACCAGCGACGCCGAACGCAAGGCCGCCTGCGAGGCTATCGTCGCGAAGATCGGCGAGCATGCCGAGGAACTGGCCGAGCTGCTGACACTGGAACAGGGCAAGCCGCTGAACGGACTGGGTTCCCGTTGGGAAATCGGTGGCGCTCAGGCATGGGCAGGCCACACCGCCACGCTGTCGCTGCCCGTCAAGGTCTTGCAGGACGACAATACCGGCCGGGTCGAGATGCATCGCAAGCCGGTGGGCGTTGTGGGTTCGATCACGCCGTGGAATTTCCCGGTGATGATCGCGATCTGGCACATCATCCCTGCCCTGCGCACCGGCAACACGGTGGTGGTCAAGCCCTCGCCCTATACGCCGCTGGCAACGCTGCGTCTTGTCGAATTGATGAACCAGGTTCTGCCGGCGGGCGTGGTCAATATCGTCACCTGTGACGATCATACCAACAATCTGGGCGCGGCAATGTCCGCGCATCCTGACATCCGCAAGATCGTGTTCACCGGCTCGTGCGCGACTGGCCAGAAGGTCATGCAATCTGCTGCCACGACGATGAAGCGCCTGACGCTGGAACTGGGCGGCAACGACGCCGGTATCGTGCTGCCCGACGCCGACCCGAAAGAGATCGCCGAGGGCCTGTTCTGGGGCGCATTCATCAACAACGGCCAGACCTGCGCGGCGATGAAGCGGCTGTATGTCCATGACAGCATCCATGACGCGGTCTGCGACGAGCTGGTGAAATTCGCCGCCACCATCCCGGTGGGCGACGGCATGAACGAGGGCTCGATCCTTGGCCCCATCCAGAACCGCATGCAGTTTGACAAGGTCTCGGGCCTTGTGGAAGACGCTAAGAAACGTGGCACGGTGCTGCTGGGCGGCGCGGCGGGCGACGGCCTGTTCTTCCCGCCGACCATTATCTCGGGCCTCAAGAACGGCGATCCGCTGGTCGATGAAGAACAGTTCGGCCCTGCCCTGCCGATCATCCGCTATACCGATCTGGATCAGGTGATCGACGCCGCCAATGACAGCCCCAACGGGCTTGGCGGCTCGATCTGGACCAAGAATATCGAGGCCGCGCGCAAGCTGGCCTTGCGGATGGAATGCGGTTCGGTCTGGGTCAACAAGCACGGTATGATCCAGCCCAACGCGCCGTTCGGTGGGGTCAAGGCCTCGGGGCTGGGGGTCGAGTTCAGCGACGAAGGGCTTGCCGAATACACCGATATTCAGGTGGTTTTCAGCTAAATCCAGAACGGACGGCGGGGATTTCCCCGCCGTTTTCATTTTGGCTGCCCGCCCCGCCGCGTTCCGGCGGGCGGCACTGCCATGCGAGTGCAATCACGGAGGCGAACATGCAGACCAATGACAAGGGCCCGAACCGGCGCGACATGATGAAAATGACTGCGGCAGCGGCAGCGGCCATCCCGCTGACCGGCCTGCGTGCCAGCGCTAATACCGGCGGCCCTACCGATCTTTCCGCCGTTGACCTGTCCAACGCGATTCACGCGCGCTCGATCTCTTGCGTCGAGGTGATGAACGCCTATCTCGACCAGATCGAGCGGATCAATCCGCAGGTCAACGCCATCGTGTCGCTGCTGCCGCGCGAAGATCTGGTCGCGCAGGCGCAGGCCGCCGATGACGACCTTGCGGCAGGCAAAGATCGCGGCTGGCTGCACGGAATGCCGCAGGCGATCAAGGATCTGGACACGACCGTGGGCATCCGCACAACCTATGGATCGCCCATCATGAAGGACTATATGCCCAAGTCCGACACGATCATGGTCGAACGCATCCGCGCCAGCGGTGCCATCCTGATCGGCAAGACCAACACCCCGGAATTTGGCCTCGGCTCACATACCTATAACGAAGTCTTCGGCACCACGCTGAACGCATATGATCAAAAGCTCAGCGCCGGCGGCAGTTCCGGCGGCGCGGCGGTGGCGCTGGCCACCCATATGCTGCCGGTCGCCGATGGCAGCGACATGATGGGATCGCTGCGCAACCCCGCCGGCTGGAACAACGTCTTCGGCTTCCGCCCATCGGCGGGCCGCGTCCCCTATGGCCCGACCGGAGAGCTGTTCTACCAACAGCTTGGCTATGGCGGACCGATGGGCCGCTCGGTCGCGGATATGGCGATGCTGCTGTCCATTCAGGCCGGGTATGACCCGCGCACACCGCTGTCGCTGGATGGCGATGCCGCGCTGTTTACACAAAGCCTGGACCATGATTTCAAGGGTGCCCGGATCGGCTGGCTTGGCGATCTGGACGGTTATCTGACGATGCAGGCGGGCGTGATGGATGTCTGCCAGAAGGCGCTGGCGAATTTCGAGACCCTGGGTTGCACGGTCGAACCGGCCAAGATCGATTTCGACATGGCAAAGCTGTGGGAAACATGGCTGACCCTGCGCGGCTTTCTTGTCAGCGGTCTCGTTGCACCACTGGCCGCGAACCCCGAGACGAAGCCGCTGTTGAAACCCGAAGCCGTCTGGGAAAACGAGCTTGGGCTGAAACAGACCAGCACGGGTATTTATCAGGCTTCGGTGGCCCGCTCGGATTTCTATCGCGAGATGCTGCGCCTTTACGACAGTTACGATTATCTGGTCCTGCCGACGGCGCAGGTCTGGCCCTTCGACGCGACGCAGCACTGGCCTGCCGAAATCGAGGGCAAGCAGATGGACACCTATCACCGCTGGATGGAGATCGTCATCCCCGGCACCCTGTCCGGCGTCCCGGTCATCGCCGTGCCCGCTGGCTTTTCCGATAGCGGCCTGCCGATGGGCCTGCAAATCATGGCCCGCCCCCGCGCCGACCTTGCCGCGCTGCAAATCGGCCACGCCTGGCAGAACGCCACCGACTACCTGACACGCAAAAGCCCGCTTCTGTAACGAGATGCCCCGCTCCGGGCCGGCGACTTCCGCCGCGCCCGGACACCCCGCCAAGAAGCCGCATCCCGCCAACCCCACCGGCATCAGCGCAAACACCGATTATGCCTTGTAAAGGCCTCCACCTCACGTTTATACCCATCGACGGAGACGTGGCCGAGTGGTCGAAGGCACACCCCTGCTAAGGGTGCAGACGGGAAACCGTCTCGAGGGTTCGAATCCCTTCGTCTCCGCCACCCACCATTTTCATACAGTTGCATTCAGACCTATTCAGCGCCATATGGCGCTGTTTTTGTTTGATTATCTGCATTCGTTGTTGATCTTCGAGTTTCTTCGATTACACTCATTCCTGTTCATTGGGTGGTATGAAGTGTGGTATGTTTATGGCTCTGCATAGCGGCAAGCTGACCAAGAATCTGGTGCGAACGCTTGGTCCCGGTCGGCATGGCGACGGGAACGGTCTCTATCTTGTGGTGGACCCAAGCGGCGCGCGGCGCTGGATTGTGCGCGTCACGGTCAAGGGGCAGCGGAATCGGGAAGGCAAACCCCTGCGCACCGATTTTGGTTTGGGTGGGGCGGACATCGTGACTCTGAACCAAGCGCGTGACCGTGCCCTCGAATATCGCCGCATGGCAAAGCAAGGCCTCAATCCGCGCTACAATGTCCGCCAAGAGGTGCCGTGCTTCGAGGAAATCGCCCAGCAGGTTCACATCGAGCGCTTGCCGACGTGGAAGAACCCCAAGCACGGGCAGCAATGGATCAACACGCTCTCTGAATATGCCTTCCCGAAGATTGGGCGCTTGCCGGTGTCGGAGGTCGGGCAGCCCGAGGTGTTGCAGGTCCTGCTCCCGATTTGGACCGAAAAGCACGAAACGGCCAAGCGCGTGGCGCAGCGGATCAAGGCCGTGCTGGATGTTGCGAAGTCGAAGGGCTTCTATACCGGCGAAAACCCCGTCAACACGATCCGCGATGCCAAGGTGTTGCCACGCGTCAAACAGAAGGTACAGCACCACAAGGCGATGCGCTGGCAGGATGTGCCCGCCTTTTACGCCGATCTCGCCACGCGGGATGCAATGGCGGCAAAAGCGCTGATGTTCACCTGCCTGACTGCAAGCCGGACCAGCGAGGTCTTGCAGGCCCGTT
>NZ_JBKEBL010000019.1:0-2374 GCF_047973135.1 Paracoccus sp. (in: a-proteobacteria) | reverse complement strand
GGATTTCCCGACGCTCTGATACCGGTGATCGACGCATGGCACGGGTTTCAGCCCGAATCCGTGCTGCGCGACCATATCGCCCGTGCGAGGCTGGACCAGGTGATCGAGATCTGGTGCCATGTCTCGCCCGGAACCGCCGCCGCACGCTATCGCAGCCGCGCGGCAAGGCGCCATGCCGGGCATCTGCCGGCATCATATGCAAGCGAACTGTACCATTTGGCCGAACAGGCCCGCCCCATGGCCATCGGAGCGGTGCTGTGCGCCGACGGCGAAAGGCGGTTCGACCCGGCCCTGACCGGGCAGGTCATTCGCCTGTTGAATGAATTGGAGTGAATGATATGTCAGACTATGATAAGGGGCCGATACTGATCACGGGTGCCAGCGGGGCCATCGGCTCGGCTCTGGTCCGCCATCTAACCGAACGGGGCGCGCGGATCATCGCCTGCGCGCCGACGCTGGACGAACTGGCCGGTCTGGCCGCCGCGACCGGCTGTGACTGCCTTGCCTTCGACCTGACATCCGAGGACAGTGTGCGCGCCGCGCTGGACGGGCTGGATCTGTGGGGCGTGGTCAATTGCGCCGGCTTCGGCGGCGAGATCGCAACCCCGATGGACACCGACATCGCCATTTTCGACAAGGTCATCGCCATCAATGCCCGAGGCGCGCTGCTGGTCACGAAATACGCCGCGCGCAGCATGATCCGGCTGGGCCGGGGCGGGGCCATTGTCAATGTGTCCAGCCAGGCGGCGCTGGTGGCACTGCGGGGACATGTCTCTTACGGGGCGTCCAAGGCGGCGCTGGACAGTATCACCCGCGTTTCGGCGCTGGAACTGGGACGGCATGGCATCCGCGTGAACGGCGTACATCCCACGGTGGTGATGACCGAAATGTCGGCCTTTTACTGGGGCCGCCCCGAAATCGCCGACCCGTTTCTGGCGCAGATGCCCCTGGGGCGATGGGCCACCGAACAGGATGTCGCCGCCCCAATCGCCTTTCTGCTCAGCGATGGCGCGGCGATGATCACCGGCATTTCGCTGCCCGTGGACGGAGGATTCACCGCCTGCTGACCGGCAGGAATTTTCATTTATCTGTAAACTGAGGAAGAGACGATGAAACTTGCACGCATGAACCGGTTGTTCGGCATATCGGGCAATTGCTTTGACGTAGCCATCGACCACGGCATGTTCAACGAAGCCAGCTTTCTGGGCGGGATCGAGGACATGAAGGCCGCCATCGGCACGGTGGCATCGGCGCGACCCGACGCGATCCAGTTGCCGCCCGGACCCGCGACGATCCTGCAATCCCGCCCCGGCAAGGACCGCCCGGCGCTGGTACTGCGCACCGATGTGGCCAATGTCTATGGCACGCCGATGCCGCGCAGCCTGTTCTCGGACACGCCGCTGCCGCGCAGCCTGTTCTCGCAGATGATCGACCGCCCGGTCACGCAGGCCGTGCGGCTGGATGCGGCCTGCGTCGTCGTCAACCTGCTGATGCTGTCCGGCCAGCCCGAAGTCTATGCCGCCTGCCTGCGCAATATCGCCGAACTCAAGCCCGCCTGCGACGATGCCGGAATGCCACTGATGATCGAACCGCTGGTCATGCAGGACAATTGGAAGGGCGGCTATATGGTCGATGGCAATATCGACAAGATCCTGCCGCTGGTCCGGCAGGCGGTGGAACTGGGGGCCGACATCATCAAGGCCGATCCCTGCGACGATCCACAGGAATATCACCGCGTCATCCAGATCGCGCAGGACATTCCGGTGCTGGTGCGCGGCGGTGGCAAGGTTTCGGATCAGGAAATCCTGTCGCGCACCCATGTGCTGATGCAGCAGGGCGCGCGCGGCATCGTCTATGGCCGCAACGTGATCCACCACGCCAATCCGGCAGGCATGACCGCCGCGCTGATGGCCATCGTCCATGACGGTGCGACGGTGGACGCCGCCATGTCAAAGCTGGGGTAAGGCCATGAAAACGGTTCGTTTCGGCATCATCGGCTGCGGTCTGATGGGGCGCGAATTTGCCTCGGCCGCCGCACGCTGGATGCATTTGCAGGACATGAGGGCGCGGCCCGAGATCGTCGCGGTCTGCGACACCAATACCGCGCTGATGGAGTGGTACAGCACGCATCTGCCATCCGTCCGTCAGAAAACCACGGATTTCCGCGCGCTTCTGGCCAATGATCAGGTCGATGCGGTCTATTGCGCCGTGCCGCATGTGCTGCACGCGGCGATTTATCCAGAGATCATCGCCTCGGGTAAACATCTGCTGGGTGAAAAGCCCTTTGGCATGGACGGCACGCAGAACGCCGCGATCATGGCGGCGATGACCGGACGGCCCGGCCAATTGATCCGCTGCTCGTCCGAGATGCCCT
>NZ_JBKEBL010000031.1:0-10701 GCF_047973135.1 Paracoccus sp. (in: a-proteobacteria) | reverse complement strand
TTCTCCCGGCAAACTGAACCGCCTGATCATGGTCATGGCCATCGCGCTTTATTGGGCAGTCTCAACCGGATTGTGGGCTGTCAAACAGCGGGCCTCCCAAAAAAACGAAGAAAAATCAGTGGTCGTTCAATGGTTTCGCCATTCAAGGCGGGTCTGAGAGCGCTTCAAACCCGATGCAGGCGACGATTAAAAATCCCACAACTATGGGAACTCTGGGAAAACTGACTCATGGTGAGGTCGTCAGGCTATAGAACGTGTCGCAGCATCCCGTCGGAATTTCCGACATCGTCACCGCCGCAATCGGCCGGGCAGGACAGATACGGATCGGCGGTTCAACGACAAAATGGCACGATGCGAAGCGGCCTCAGCCGAACAGATGGGACCAGACGCTTCGGCATTCGTCGGACTCGACCGGTTGGGCCGTGTACATGATGAAAAACTCTTGATCTGCGTCGTTGGGCTGACGCATCAGATGGACGGCAACATGGCGGCAATTGCCTGCTGCGGAAAGCGATCTGGCGACGCTGATATGATCGCGATAGACCCTGCCCGACGCGTTGGTCAGGGATGCGTAGGGGTATTCCGAATCCCAGTACACCGAAAGCAAAAGATCGCCTTCTACCCTGAAACGTTCCCCAAGCGGCAATCGGTACACCGAATCCGGGGCCAAACTCGCGCCCGGCATGCCCGCCTCGTTCGAGGCCCCGAACAATTCCCAGCTTTTCATGCTGAAAGTCAGGTTGGCAAAACCGGCAATGATCGGCGTCAGGAACACCACCAGCAAGCCGCCCAGAACCGTGACCGCCCAGTTGCTGCCCAGCAGTGCCAGGATTCGCCGGGTCCGGCCGGGCCGTTGCTGCGCGCTTTCGGTCATCACCAATACCTTAAATCAACTGCAAGCATAAAATACCTGCATCATCAATCGCACAAATTGTCCCCGACCGTAAACCGAAAACGGTCAGGCTTCCGGCGCGGCTTCGTCAGGGGTGCTGTCAGCCCCGGCCAGCCTTCGCATCGCCGGGCGGAAATCGTCGGCGCGGGCATGGACAAGCGTCAACGCATCCTCGCCCTGCGATTGGGCCAGATGTCCGGCCACCAGCCGATGGCCCAAACCATAGCCCGTATATTTCCGCAGCCCTCCCTTGCCGAAAAACCATTCGGCATGGTCGTAATCCAGCCGCGACCATTCGTTCATCGCCCGCCGGGTTACGCCCTGCGCGGGCGTCGTCGCGTCCCAGGGATCAGGCTTGCCGCCCAGAACATGCAGGACGAAATGCCCGGCCAGCCCCTCGCTGACCAACGCCTCACCCAGTGATTTGCCATAGCCCGGCCCCTCGTACCGGATCAGGTGGTGCATCTCGTGGACCAGCGTACGCAGCAACAGCGGCGCGGAAAAGCGGTCGGGGTTCAGTGTCACATCAATCACACCCGCACCGGGGGCCTGCCCGCCCACACCCCATTCCGGGATCCCCCCGCCGCGCTGTCCCCTGACTACCAGATCGAAGCGCGGCAAGTCGGTCAGGCCCGACACCACCGCCACCGCCTCGCGCGCGGTGGCGCGGATTTCAGGCAAAACGCGCGTCAGGGCGTGACGCGCGTTCAGAAGGTGAATGTTCCAGATGGTCACGGCCCTGATCTCCTGCTTTGCCGGATACCGCGACTATTACGCGGCAGCACGGTCAAAGTGCAACGCGATCAACCAAGTGTGACAAGATTCGCCCAAGTTTCAAGTGGCGGCAAATTCACGCGCCGCGCCGCAACCTGCGCGAACCGACAGGCCGTCTGGAACCGGCGCGCGGCTGCGTTCGGCCAACATCTGATCCCACGGAAGAATCGGATCCGGCCAGTCGGGAACCATTTCGGCATAGGTGGCCCGGCAAAGGCGGTCAAACTCTTGGTAGCCATGGACAAAATACCTGGCCATCAGTTCGCTCAACGGCGCCTCTCCGGCGCGTCCGATGGCATAGCGATGATCCAGATTGGTTGCCTCGGGCAGGATATAGCCATCTTCGCGCACGACGATCTTCTTGATCTCGGCAGAAACGCCACGATGGCAGCCGCCGCCGTTGCAGACATAGGCCGCGCAGGGATGAGCCAGAAAAAAGCGTTTACTGCCGCCGATAATGCTGGACTTGATGGGCCTTCCAGGCGCATTGGCCAGATCCGAGACCCGCAGGATCAGTTCCAGAAGCTGAGGCGAGGTCAGCATCTGATCGACGATCCCTTCGCCGCGCCCCAGACGCAGCAGAGGCTGGACCAGCAGGCGTTCGGCACCCGCCGCGACTGACCATGCAGCAATCGCATCGAACTGATCCAGATTGGCCTGCGAAATGGTCGTCACCACCGTGACCGGCACCTCGGCACGCCGCAATCGGGCGATCCCGGCTTCGGTCGCAGCAAAGGCACCCGGCACCGCCCGAAAAGCGTCGTGAAATTCTGGCGACCCGTCTATGCTGACATGAACGCTGATCCGGTGCCGGGCCAGCATTGCGGCCTGCCGGTCCCCGACCAGCGTGGCATTGGTGGATAGTGTCACCTCCAGCCCGGTTCCCGCCGCCACCGCCAGCATCTCGTCCATGCGCGGATACATCAGCGGCTCGCCCCCGGTCAGGAACAGCGATCCGATCCCCATGGATGGCGCTTCGCGAATGGCTGACAACACCCAGTCGCGGGGCAGGCGTTCCCGTCGCGTGGGGCCGCCATCCATATAGCAATGCCTGCATTCAAGATTGCACCTGCCTGTCAGGTGCACCATCAAACTTGCTGACGCTGTCATGGCCCGACCTCGTAGCGGGGCTGTCAGCGATGCAGATGCTGGATCTGAGCGATGTCGGCCACGTGGGACAGCGCATTGCCTCCGATCAATATTCCGATCTTCGAGCGCGGGCCTTTCGGACCCTTTGGCACCGTACCGAAATCGCCGCCTTCAAAGATGTTCACGGCCCCGACACTGACGCCGCCGACTGCCTTTCCCTCAACCGCCGCGCGCGAAATCTGATCAACGATCTGGGCGTGAATCTCTGCCGCCGCGCTGGCCGCTACGGTATTGGCAAATTCAAGGACACGGCCGGTTTCGACGATCTTCCTTAACGCCTCGGCTGACACCTCGTAGGACAAGGTTCCCAGTGCATTATCTTCCATGTCAAACACTCCAAAAACCAACAATAATATATTACGACGATTCGTGGATTTTAACAATTATTATGTTTTTATGGGGTTTCCGAAAAACCGGAACGGTTCCGCGCGCAATTTCAAACCCCTAAGCATGAAATCCCCAGCACCGCAATCAGGCGGGGCCGGTTCCCTCGCGCCATCCGGCGTCAGATCTCGGGAACCAGCACCTCGCGCTTGCCGACATGGTTCGCCGCGGATACGACGCCCTGATCCTCCATCTGTTCAACCAGCCGGGCGGCCTTGTTATAGCCGATCGCCAGCTTGCGCTGGATATACGAGGTCGAACATTTGCGATCCTTCGCCACGATCATCACCGCCTGATCATACAGCGCCTCATCCCCGTTATCGCCGCCGCCAAGGCCCAGAACCGCGTCTATATCATCGGCCTTTTCCTCGTCCGGGCCTTCGACGACGCCGGATTTGTAGGATGGCGGACCAAAGGATTTCAGATGGGTGACGACCTCTTCGACCTCTTCGTCGCTGACGAATGGCCCATGGATGCGGGTGACGCGGGCACCGGTGCCCATATACAGCATGTCGCCCTGACCCAGCAATTGCTCGGCCCCCTGCTCGCCAAGGATTGTGCGGCTGTCGATTTTCGATGTCACCTGAAAGCTGATCCGGGTCGGAAAGTTCGCCTTGATCGTGCCGGTAATAACATCGACCGAGGGGCGCTGCGTCGCCATGATCAGGTGGATACCGCTGGCCCGCGCCATTTGTGCCAGGCGCTGGATGCAGGCCTCGATTTCTTTCCCGGCGACCATCATCAGGTCGGCCATCTCATCGACGATGACGACGATATAGGGGAACAGCTCGGGCTGGAATTCCTCGGTCTCGAAGATGGGTTCGCCGGTATCCTCGTCAAAGCCGGTCTGGACGGTGCGCCTGAACATCTCGTTGCGCGACAACGCCTCGCGAACGCGACCGTTATAGCCCTCGATATTGCGCACGCCCATCTTGGACATCCTGCGATAGCGGTCCTCCATCTCGCCCACGACCCATTTCAGCGCGACGACCGCCTTTTTCGGGTCGGTGACAACAGGCGACAGCAGATGCGGAATGCCGTCATAAACCGACAGTTCCAGCATCTTCGGATCGATCATGATCAACCGGCATTCATTCGGCGTCAGCTTGTACAGCAGCGACAGGATCATGGTGTTGATGGCCACCGATTTTCCTGACCCGGTGGTCCCCGCGATCAGCAGGTGGGGCATCTTTGCCAGATTCGCCACGACCGGATCGCCGCCGATATCCTTGCCAAGGGCCAGAGGCAGCGGGTGGCTGCCATCCCCAAAGGCGCGCGCCCCAAGGATTTCGCGCAGCACGACCTTTTCGCGCCGGGCATTGGGCAATTCGATCCCGATCACGCTGCGCCCCGGCACCGTGCTGACGCGCGCCGACAGGGCCGACATGGACCGCGCGATGTCATCAGCCAGCCCGATGACCCGGCTGGCCTTCAGCCCTGGTGCCGGTTCCAGCTCGTACAGGGTGACGACCGGGCCGGGCCGAACCTCGGTGATCTGACCCTTGACGCCGTAATCGTCCAGCACCGCCTCCAGCATGCGGGCATTTTCCATCATCGCCTCTTCGGACAGTTGCATGCGCTGCACCGTCTCGGGCGAGGCCAACAGAGCCAGCGGAGGGGTCTCATAGACCGGTTCGCGGTCATCAAAACGCAGTTGCGGCTCGGCCTCGGCGCGGGCCTGACGCGACGCCGCCGGCGGCTTGTGGGGCGGCACCACGACGCGCGGGGTTTCATGCCCGAAAGGCACGGGTTCCACCGGCTCTGCCGCCGCAAGTTCGGCCTGATCCTGTCCGGCATCCTTGCCGCCCTCGCGTGCAAGACGCGCAGCGACGACGGCCAGCACCGATGAACGGCCCGCGCGGTTGCGGATCGCATCGCTGATCCGGCCGCTGACCTCTTCGGCCGAGGGGGCATCGCCGTCATAATCGGCATCGCGCTCGATCAGTTCGGGCTCGGGAAGGTCCGCAGGATCGAATTCCGGCTGCGGCACCGACACGCGTGGCATGCGGTTGCCTCCGGGAACGGCCTCGCCTCGTGCGGGCCCGACCGTGGCCGCCTGCCGGCGGGTCCGGGCCTTGCGGGCGACAAAGAAGGATGCGGCGACCCCCCTGCCCAGCAGACGCAGCCCGGCATCATAGGCGATCAGCAGGCCGATCACGAAACGGCGCCACAGCACCCGCGTTTCGGCCTTGTCGAACCCCAGCACCAGCGCCGAAAAGGTGACCATTCCCGCAGCGACCAGCAACGCGGCAATCTTGATGGCGATCTGCGCCTTCAGCGGGATCAGGCTGACCAGCGCGCCCATCACCATGTCGCCGAAATGCCCGCCCATGCCATAGCTTTGCTGCCATTCCGCATCCGGCACCAGGCTGGCGCAATAAACCGAAACCAGCGCCACGGCGATCGGCAGAAAGATCGCCCGCATCAGCCGTTCCTCGCCCCGGTGCAGCATCAGCCGCAGGCCCCAGACGACCGCGCCCGCAACCAGCATCCACGACCCCTTGCCGGCAATCATCATCAGCGGCGAGGCGATATAGGCGCCAAAGCTGCCCAGCAGGTTCTCGGCGGGTTGGTCGGTGGCCGACAGAAAACTGGGGTCATCCGAGGACCAGCTTCCCAGCATCATCGCGATCAGCACGCCCAGAACGACCAGACCGGCGCCCAGCAATTCCTTTCCGCGCCGCTCCAGCGCCGCCTGCGTGTTCTGGTCGAACAGCGGATCGCGGTGTTTCGCCTGCCAGCTAGCCATTCCGTCACCTTTCCCCTGTCTCGTCGTCGTAAAGAACGCCACGCAGACGGATCAGCGCAGCCTCGGTTTCCTCGGGCGTGGCGACCAGCGCGACCCGGATAAATCCCTTGCCCGGATTCTCGCCCGCCACATCGCGCGAAAGATAAGCCCCCGGCAGAACCTGAATTCCGGCCTCGGCCCACAGCCGCTTTGCCGCCTCTTCGCTGTCGGCGACGGGCAGCCACAGGAAAAACCCGCCCTCGACCGGCCTGTAGCCCGGCACGTCGCCCAACACCCGGTCGGCAATCTCGTATTTGCGGCGATACAGCGTGCGGCTGGCCACGACATGCGCCTCGTCCCGCCAGGCGGCCTCGCTGACGGCCTGTACCGGTAACGGCAGCGGCGCGCCGCCATAGCTGCGTAACCGGCGGATCTGGACGATATTCGCGGCGCTTCCCGCCACGAAACCAGACCGCAGCCCCGGCAGGTTCGACCGCTTGGACAGCGAATTGAACATCACCACCCGGTCGGCCTGCCCCATTTCCGTCGCCACGGCCAGCGCACCGGGCGGAGGGGCGTCGCGATAGATTTCCGAATAGCACTCATCCGCGAAGATCAGGAAATCGTGGCGATCAGCCAGTTCGATCAGGCGTTCCAGATAATCGCGTCCCGCCACCGAGCCCTGCGGATTGGCGGGCGAACAGACATAGGCGATGGCGGTACGGTCCAGCAGATCGGCGGGCAGCGCGGCATAGTCGGGCAGATTGCCGGTCGCAGCAGCGGCAGGCACGAAAACCGGTTCCGCCTGCACCGCCGCAGCCGCCACCGCATAGGCCTGATAGAACGGGTTCGGCAACAGGATCGCAGGGCGCTGGCCATTCTTGCGTTCGGGGCACAGTGCCAGCGCGGCGTTGAACAACCCCTCGCGCGTGCCGTTCAGCGCCATGATCCGGTCAGGTGACACATCAAGGCCATAGCGTCCCTTAAGCCAGTCGCCTATGGCCGCCAGCAGGCCCGCCGTGCCTTCGTTCACGGGGTATTTCGCGAATTGATCCAACGTATCGGCCATGACCTCGGCCACGAATGCGGGCATGGCATGACGCGGCTCACCGATGGTCATGACCATCGGAGCCTCGCCCGGTTTCAGGCCGGGTTCAATACCCGACAACAGCGCCCGCAGGCGTGGAAACGCGTAATCCGGCAGGTTCGAGAACCGCTCGGGGATTGCCATATCTGCCTCGCTTTCGGGGTCTGTGCCCCGTTATTGTCCTGAACATTAACGCGCTTGCCGGGTTGCGTCCAGCAAAAGCAAGCCCTGCGCGGCCTAACGCGCGCCAAGTGCGGCTTCCATGCCAGCGGCAACACGCAAAAGATGCCGGTCGCCGCCCACATGTCCCATCGCCATGATCCCGCAGCCGGGCAGGCCGGTGGGCAGGGTGATGGCGGGCAGTCCCAAAAGGTTGCCGATGCGGGTATTGCGCAGGGTCAGCAGGTTGGCACGGACGAAATATTCCTCGTCATCCAGCAGCCGTTGCCGGTCGGGCGGCAGGATCGGCGCGGTCGGCAAAAGGATACCGTCAAACCCGGCCATGGTCGCGGCCCATTCGCGGCGCAGCCGGGTCAACGCCTCCCATCCGGCAACGTAATCGGCGGCAGCGATATCGGCACCGGTGCGGAAACGGTCCAGAATCGGTTTCCACATCAGTTCCGGCGCGTCCTCAATCTGGGCGCGCCAGATGCCATAGGCTTCAGGCGCGAAAAGCTGCGGCGACAGGGCCATGGCCTTTCCGACGATCTCGGGTGCGGCATGGCTGATCTGCGCGCCGGCCCTGCCCAGCCGGTCCACGGCATCCTCGAAGGCGGCGACGGGGGCGTCCCCGGCATCCTCGAAGGGCAGGCCGTCCAGCACCATCAGGCGCAGCCCCCGCGCCGAGGCATCCTTGAGATCGACGGCAGGCTTGCCGACCAGCACGGCCATGATCGCGGCGCAATCCTCGACGCTGCGGGCCAGAGGGCCAGCCACATCAAACCGGCGGCACAGCGGCACTACCCCGCGCGCGGATACCGCGCCATGGGTGGGCTTGAAGCCGGTGATACCGTTCCAGGCGGCGGGCACCCGGATCGAACCTCCGGTATCCGACCCGATCGCCGCCGCCGCCAACCCCAGCGCCACCGACACCGCCGCCCCCGAGGACGAACCGCCCGGCGCCAGCGCCGGGTCCAGCGCATTGGGCGGGGTCGCCGTCTGCGGGTTCAACCCCAGCCCGGAAAAGGCCAGTTCGGTCATATGGGTCTTGCCCAGGCAGATCAGCCCTTCGCGGGTCGCCTGCGCCAGAATATCGGCATCGTTGCGCGGCAGCCGTCCCTCAAGCAGGCGAGACCCAGCCTCAGAGCGGATGCCACCGCTGTCGATATTGTCCTTCCAGCTTATCGCCACACCATCCAGCAGGCCGCGCCGCAATTCGGCCTTGGCGCGGTCATGGGCGGCAATGGCCTCGGCCCGCGCGCGGGTGGGCGTCAGCCTTGCATAGATGCGGCGACCGTCGCGATGCTTGCGCGCGGCCTCAAGATAGGCTTCGGTCTGGTCCAGCGGGTCCAGCAGGCCCGCCATGATCGCCCGGCCCTGTTCGACCGCCGTGGCCCGCAACCACTTCATCGTCAGAAATCCACCGCGATGCCGTTCTTTTCATAATCGCCAAAGCGCACGGGTTCAGGCCCTTTGCGGCCTCCATATTCCCTGGGCAGCGGTTGCTGCGCGGCGGCGGCCTTGCGGCGTTCCTCGGCCTCGGCAAGGGCGCGGCGGGCAGCGGCGGGCAGATCGGCGTGATCGCTCATGGAAACCTCGGGCAAGAGGGGATAAAGGACTGCAACACTCATTCTACAAGATTACGACAAAGGAAAGCGTTTTGGCAAAGCCCGGTGTTGATATGGCGCGCAAGGGCGCGCTGCGGCTGTTGCAGGGGGTGCGCGACGGGCTGTCGCTGTCCGATCAGGCAGGGGCGCTGAAATCGCTACCGCCCCCGGATCAGGCCCGCGCCGCGCGGCTGGCTGCCGAAGCGCTGCGCCATCAGGGCCGTGCGGATCAGGTGATCGCGCACCATGTCAGCCGCAGGCCCGCCCCACAGGTCGCCGATGTGCTGCGCCTGGCCACGGTCGAGCTGCTGGAACTGGGCGGTGCGGCGCATGGGGTGGTGGATGCCGCCGTGACGCTGACGCGTGGTCTGGGCAAGCGCGGACAGGCGGCAGCGGGCATGGTCAATGCGGTGCTGCGCAAGGTGGCGGGATATACGGAATGGGCCGGACTGCCGCCCCAGCCCCTGCCCGACTGGCTGCGCGGGCCGGTGGTCGCGGCCCATGGCGAGGCGGCGGCGCGGGCCATAGAGGCTGCCCATCAGGCCGGCGCGCCGCTGGATCTGACGCTGAAGCCGGGGGCCGGGGCCATCGAGGGGGCCGAGATGCTGCCGACAGGGTCGCTGCGCCTGCGCGGGCCGGTGCAGGTCTCAGCCTTGCCGGGCTTTGCCAGCGGCGACTGGTGGGTGCAGGACGCGGCGGCGGCACTGCCCGTACGGCTGCTGGATCCGCGCCCCGGCGAGGGGATCGCCGATCTGTGCGCCGCGCCGGGCGGCAAGACGCTGCAACTGGCGGCGGCGGGGGCGCGGGTCACGGCGGTGGATATCAGCGCGGCGCGGCTGAAACGCGTGGCCGAGAACCTGAAGCGCTGCGGGCTGGAGGCGGCACTGGTGGCGGCGGATGCGCTGGACTGGCGGCCCGATGCGCGTCTGGACGCGGTGCTGCTGGACGCGCCCTGTTCCGCCACCGGCACGATCCGCCGCCATCCCGACCTGCCCTTTCTGCGCGACGGCAGCGGCATAGCCGATCTGGTCGCGCTGCAATCGCGACTGATCGATCACGCGCTGACCCTGCTGGCTCCGGGCGGGCGGCTGGTCTATGCGGTCTGTTCGCTGCTGTCCGATGAGGGCGAGGCGCAGATTGCCGCCGCCCTGGCCCGGCATCCGGGACTGATGATCGAAACCCCGGCACTGGCGGGATGCGCGCCGGAATGGACTACACCCGAGGGCGGATTGCGGCTGCGGCCCGATTACTGGCCCGATTTGGGCGGCATGGATGGTTTTTTCATGGCCCGGCTGCGCAAAGGATAAACGTTGCGCTGGCGCCGCGGGAAACCCACGTCGCTTTTTGCGTCCCGCGGTGGCCGGGGGCGCTGCGCCCCCCGGACCCCCCGCCCGGCGCGCAAGGGCAGCGTTGCGCGGGGCAGGGCGGGCGTTGCATTGGCTGTTTGCGCAACGGCAGAGTCCGCGCGGCGCGAAATCCCCAGGAAATACGGGGAATATCGCCGCACCGGATGCGCACAGCCTGTACACCGGCAGAGATTG
The DNA here is from genome assembly GCF_047973135.1 of Paracoccus sp. (in: a-proteobacteria). GTDB lineage: Bacteria > Pseudomonadota > Alphaproteobacteria > Rhodobacterales > Rhodobacteraceae > Paracoccus. The sequence goes on along the minus strand of NZ_JBKEBL010000031.1, from coordinate 380 downwards.
CGCATAGTCCCGGCTGCCTGCCGCCCGGTCGCAATAACCTTGGCCGGGCAATCTTGCCAAGAATAGCCGATAGATCTATACTGCCCTCACTCCAAAACCCGAAATTTTTCGTGAGTGACGATCCTGAAGTTGTCTGACACTTGGCTGCGGAAGGTTTTCCATTCTCTGGGCAGGGTTTCGCGAAAGAACCGGAGGATCGCATCCGCGAACTGCTTTTGCGTTGGGTAGTGGCGATTGTGGGTTACGCATTGGTGCATGACGGCCCATAATCGTTCGATTGGGTTCAGGTGGGGGCAATAGGGCGGCAGCTGGATCAGGTGGATGCGGCAATTGGGCCTTGCAAGGAAATCCCGAACGTCTGGCCCTTTGTGGTAAGCGGC
>NZ_JBKEBL010000112.1:0-12521 GCF_047973135.1 Paracoccus sp. (in: a-proteobacteria) | reverse complement strand
GGGGGGGGTCATGGAGGTCGAGGGACCAGACAGCGATCCACCGGATCGGGTTCCCCGACGCACGCAACCGTTCCCCCGCGGAGCGATACCCCGATCCTGCTCGAAGGTGCAGGTCAGACCCTCGACTACCTCCCGCCTGACAGCCCCGACCTTCACCCCATCGCGCCAAAATGGGCACACGCCACGGCTATCCGACGGAAAACAGGACAAAAGATCGATGAACTCTTCGCAAAACCGTTCTGAATCAATTTGGAGTCGTCAGGCTATATCAACGGCGCGACACCTTTCAAGTCGTGGGCCTGGCCTGGCAGGAGAACAAAGTCGAACAGGTTCCCGAGGGCATCGACCAGCGCCACGACCTTGGTGGTCAATCCGCCGCGCGAGCGCCCGATGGCTTGATCCTGAGTCCCCCTTTTGCGCCGCTCGCCTTCTGGTGAGCCTGAACGATGGTTCCGTCGATCAACGCGTATTCGAAGCCGGGTTCTCCACGTATCTCTTTGAACAGGCGCTCGAAAACACCCCCCTTGGCCCATCTGCGGAACCGCCGGAACACGCTGTTCCAGTTCCCGAATTCCACCGGCAGATCTCGCCAGGGCAAGCCGGTGCGCACGCGCCAGAGAACCGCCTCCAGAAACAGGCGATTGTCTTTCCCCGTTACACCGCTGTCGGTTTTCTTGCCTGGTAAATGCGGCTCAATGCGCATCCAAATCTCATCCGTTACCACAAACCGCTGCTCGTCCATTCAATCCTCCTTTTGGGAGACTTGAATCAGAAATCACGCAGCTAAGGAATCCCCAATGACCACGGACCCTAACCCCGGCCACACGCTCATTCTTCATCTGCGCCTGCATGATCCCGGCGCGGCTGGCCCCGCGCGCCGGCGGCCAGACAGGGCAGGTCGGGCGAGGTCAGGCTGATCAGAAAAGCCTCAAGATCGGCCATGTCCCGCGCGTCCAGCCCCAGCGGAGCGATGCGCGCATCCTGATCCGGATGGCCGGGGCCTCCGTCGTTGTAAAACGCGATCACGGCAGCCAGATCGGGCAGTCCGCCGTCATGCATATAGGGCCGCGTCACGGCAACATTGCGCAAGGACGGCGTACGAAAGCGCCAGCGATCCGCCGGATCCTCAGTCACCTCATAGCGGCCCAGATCGGCGGCACGGGGCCGGGCCAACCGGGTCAGCCGGTCGCGGCCAAGGTCGTGATACACACCCGGCGCGACCTGCACCCGCGTCACATCCGTACCGCGCTGACGCTGCCGCTCGCGCATCCAGCCATAGCCGGTGTCGTGAAACATCTGATCGGTGAACAGCGCATCGCTTTCGCCGATCACATGGCAGGACGCACAGCCCGCCCGGCCCGCAAACAACGCATGGCCACGTTTCTGCGCCTCGCTCAGCGCGGTGTCATCGCCCAGATAGAACCAGCGGTCAAAGGGCGCGTCCCCGGCCACGAGGCTGCGCTGCCAGACGGCCAGTGCCATGCCCATCCGGTCAACCGAGGCAGGCGCGCCGAAGGCGTCGCGAAACAGCGCGCGATAATCCGGCAACCCGTTCAGCAGCGCGATCACATGCCCGGCCGAGGGGTTCGCCATCTCGTGCCGGGCCAGCAGCGGCGTCAGGAACTGGGTCTCCAGCGCCGGATCGCGCCCGTCATGAAACAGCCGGGCAAGGAACCCCGTGTTCAGGATCGTGGGGGCATTGCGGCGTCCGCTGCGTCCCTCGACCCCGATGGCGGTCTGCATTTCGTGATTGGCAAAGCCCTGTTCGGGCACATGGCACATCGCGCAGGACATGGTGCCGTTGATCGACAGGCGGCGATCGAAAAACAGCTTGCGGCCAAGGGCTATTTTTTCGGCAGTCGGCGGATTGCCGGGCGGATGGGGCACCGTCGGCAGGCCCGGCTGCGGCGCCAGGCTGCGGGCCAGCGCATCCTGCGGCGCCGCGCAATCGTCCGGATCTATCTGGTCGGGCACGTCGTCATAGGACGACAAGGCCGCACAAAACAGCAGCGCGGCGGCGGCTGCCCGGCGCATCCTAACCCCGCCTTTCTTCCATCATCAGCGTTTCCACATCCGTCATCAGCAAGCGCGGATCGATCTGCCCGAGACCATAGATATTGCGGATCCGGCCCTGTCCATCGACCAGATAGATCCGCAGAAGATGGCTGATCGTTTCCTGATCGGGCTGGCGGTCGATGACCTGACCGTAGCCGTCAAGGATAGGCTGCAACCGCGCGCGGCTGGCAGTGGTCAGCACATGCCACGCGATCTTTTGCGCCGCCTCGGGATCGGCAGTGATCGGCCAGGCAAAGGACGCGATGGCCCCGACCGTGTCGCGATCAGGATCAAAGCTGATCGTCACAAGCTGCACCTTGTCGCGCAGTTGCGGCACCTTCAGGCTGGCGTCGTGAATGTCAAACAGCGTTGCCATGGCCAGCGGACAGCCATTCACATCGCCGCAGGTCAGATAAACGAAGCTGACCAGCGAAATCCTGCCCCAGGTCAGCGCGGCCAGTCGTTGCGCTCTGCCGTCTTTGTCCAGCACCATACCGTCCGGCGCGGTCCTGATCGGCGGCAGGGCATAGCTGCCGGGTTCGGGCGGCGCGAACTGGAAATCCTCGCCGGCCGGAAAGGCCGCGGAAAAATGCGGCGGCGGCCCATCTCGGGCGAACAGCCCGAAAGCCAGCAGCACCATGCCCACAAGGGCAAGACGTGACAACCCGCGCATCGGTCACGAATACAGCGCCGCACTGCCGAACCGCATGATATGCGCCCGGCCAAGCTGCAACGCGTAAAAGTCAATGGCGAAATCCTCGGTCAGTTCCTTGCCGTCCCATGTGAAAGCCTTCAGGAACTGCTGGTCATCCTCGCCCTTCTTGTCCCAGTTGGCCAGAAGCGAACTGGTGAAATAGACACGCGTACCGTCCCAGCTTTGGCTGACCATATTCACCTGCGATCCAATTTGCCGTTCATAGATCTGCACCGGATGATGCGGATCCGAGATGTCGAAAAGCCGGGTCTTGCCCTCAAGGAATGTATTGACCCACAGCGTCCGGTCATCCGCGGAAATCGAGATGTCCACCGGCAGCGGAACGTCCGCCGGATTGCCGATATCGGCGACTTCTTTCGCCTGCCATTCGCCCTTGTCGTCCTCGAAGATCAGCCATAGTTTCGAGGTCAGGGCCGTGCTGGAAAACGCGTAATTCGCATTCGCCCCCCAGGGAAAGCGAACCTCAAGCGGGGCGCCGGGAACGTTGAACACCCTGCGCGGCTGGCGGGTATGCAGATCCCACAGAACCATCGTTGCGCCGAACCGCTTCATCGCCTCGGAATCCTGCAACATCTGGCCGAAATCCATCATGTAATTCGACCAGCCCGTGAAGGACGAGGTCAGCATGATGTTCCTGCGAAGCAGCGCGCGGATGTCATAGCCATAGCCGTCCGCAACCGCGCCATCCACCGCAACCGCACCCCGCATGTCATTGGCCGTAGGCATCCAGTGGGTGGTGATGTAATCGCCATCGTCGTTATATTCCACCAGGGCGGTGCGCCCGCCGTGATCCTGATCGTTGGACAGCCCGGTGATCAGCACCCGGCCGGGCAGAGCGTAAAAGGTATGCGGCCCGACGCAGCCGCCGCTGTCGCTGACGAAACTGTCGATGGTCTTGTGCAGGGACGGGCTGGCGGGGTCCGAATGGACGTCAAAGATGAAGATACGGTTGGTATCCAGCCCCCCCGCCCAGAAAAAGCGTCGGTCGGCGGAAAAGCCACCGTGATGGGCCTCGTTCCGACCCCCGACGGACAGGTTGCCGATGACCTGCCCCCGCGTCTCTGATCCGGGCCTCAGATCGACAGTGACCAGCTTGTCCTGTCCATCGCCCATCCCCTCGACGCCCAGCGTCCAGACATAGACGAATTCCTCGTGCCCGGTGATCATCGGCATATAGGGCGACTGGCAGGTCTCGTCCGCGAAGGCGCGAAGCGGGTGGCCAGCCGCAAAGACACCTGCGGCAAGCGCGGTGAACTGGCGGCGATTGAACTGCATGTCATCTCCTCCCGGCAAATTGTGAATTGTGCACTTGTCGTCCCCGGACGCGATGATACCACAATTTTTCCCGTCCGGGATCGCGATGTCGCGCCGGACCGAAAGATTTGTGACATCTGCTGCACGAGGGGCCTAGATGTGCGGTGTGAAGCCCGTTAACATACACATATGGACAGCACCGCGCATCCTCCGATCTGCCCCGATCTGCCCAAGCCTCGCAGCTTCTGGCGGCGTATCGCCGACCGTCTGGCCGCGATGCTGGGCCGTCAGCCTGCGGCAACCCCACCCGAGCGTTCGGTCGCCTTCACCATCGCGGTGATCGCACTTGGTGCAAAGCTGGCCAAAGCGGATGGCACGGTTCGCCGGTCCGAGGTGGCGGCGTTCCGGCGGCTGTTCATCATCCCGCGGTCCGAGGAAAAGAACGCCGCGCGGGTCTTCGATCTGGCGCGGCAGGACGTGGCGGGGTTCGACGCATGGGCGCGGCGGATCGCCGCAATGTTTCCGCCCGGCGATGCGGTACTGACCGACGTTCTGGAAGGGCTATGCGTGATCGCCGTCGCCGATGGCCGCATGCACGAAGCCGAGATCGCCTTTATCGACGAGGTCGGGCGCATTTTCGGCCTGACCCTCGCGCAGATCACCGCGATTCGTGCCCGGCACGATCCGAACAGCGGCTGCCCGCCCTGCGAAATCCTTGGCATTTCCGCAGACACCCCCTTGCCCGAGGCGCGGCAGCGCTGGCGGCGGCTGATCCGCGAGGCCCATCCCGACCGGGCCATCGCACGCGGTCTGCCGCCCGAGGCCGTGCGCCTGGCCGAGGCGCGCACCCGCCGCCTGAATGAAGCGTGGGAGCGGTTTCGCACCATGCGCGAACCAGCCAAAGAGCCTGTGTCCGGCTGAGTTCAGACTTGAACCCTACGTCACCGATCCCCATCATAGGGAAATGATGACACGCGCCCCCGCCCTTGCCGTCCTGACCCTGTCTGCCCTTTTGCTGGCTCTGCCAGTCCCTCGCGCCGTGGCCCAGGGCTGGACGCCGCCCATGGCCGACGAGGATCGGCCCCTGCCCGAGGCGGGCAGCACGGACGAGGGGATGGACATGATCGGGCGCGGGATGGACATGCTGATGGAAAATCTGATGCGCGATCTTGGCCCCGATCTGGACCGGCTGCGGCAGGACATGTCGGGGGCGCTGAATTCGCTGTCGCCGGTCGTGGGCGAGCTTGCGGCGCTGGTTGACGATATCGGCAATTATCAGGCACCGCAGCGGCTGGAAAACGGCGATATCCTGATCCGGCGCAAGCCCGGTGCCCCCCGGCCTCCGGCGCTGCCCTTTGGTGCCCCCGGCCAAGATTCTCCGCCGATTTTCGATCCCGACGCCCCCGAATACGACCTGTGATCCGCTGCGCCCCCGCCGACAGGGTGACGCAAGGCCCGGCCTTGCAGCGGACGGGCGGGGCGGGCATGTTCGCGGCATGAGTTTACGCATCGCCATCATCGGGTCGGGCATCGGCGGCTTGACCGCTGCCATCCTGACCGCCCGTGACGGACACCGCCCGACCCTGTTCGAAAGGTTCGGCAAGGTTCTGCCTCTGGGATCCGGGCTGGTCATCCAGCCGGTCGGTATGGCGGTTCTGGATCATATCGGTGCCGGGGACGAGGCGCGGCTGTTGTCCTCGCCCATCACCCGGATGATCGGGGACGAGGCCCGCAGCCATGCGCGCGCGCTGGATGTCCGCTATCCGCGCGGTGCGCCGGGCCGTGCCTTTCACCGTGCCAGCCTGTTTCATCTGCTGTGGCAGGGCGCAAACGCCGCAGGCGTGCCGGTGGTCACATCGGCCGAAGTGACGCATGCCCCTCTGGACGGGGCCGGGCGGCGGATCCGCCTGAACGACGGGCGGGATTTCGGCCCCTTCGATCTGGTGATCGATGCCAGCGGCGCGCGCTCGGCCCTGTCGCCCCTGCGGGCGCGGCCGCTTGGCTATGGCGCGGTCTGGGCCAGCGTGCCCTGGCCAAAGGCCGCGACGCTGCCGCAAGACCAGTTGCGCCAGCGGTATCTGGCGGCGCATCAGATGGCGGGCGCAATGCCTATCGGTCGCCTGCCGGACGATCCGGCACCAATGGCGGCGGTGTTCTGGTCCGTGGCCGCAGACAGGCTTGCAGCATGGCGCGCCACGCCCCTGTCCGAATGGAAGGCCGGGGCCATGACCCTGTGGCCCGAGCTTGAACCGTTTCTTGTCGGGCTGACACAGCACGCGCACCTGACCGAGGCCGTCTATACCCACGGCACCCTGCGGCGCCCCTTTGATCACGCGCTGGTCCATATCGGCGATGCCGCCCATCGCGCCAGCCCGCAACTGGGTCAGGGCGCGAATATGGCGCTGCTGGACGCATTTGCCCTGTCGTTGGCGCTGCGTCAGCCGCTTGACGACGCATTGCCCGACTATGCCGCGATGCGCCGCTGGCATGTGCGCAGCTATCAGATGCTCAGCGCGATGCTGACACCGATGTATCAATCCGACAGCCGCTGGCTGCCGGTCCTGCGCGACCGGTTTCTGGCGCCGGTCTCGCGCCTGCCGGGGGTCAGCCACCTGCTGACGCGACTGGTCGCGGGGTATCTGACGCCGCCCGTCGCGGGCCACAGTGCCGCCCTGCGACAGCCTGTCAGCTTGCGCGACCAGACCCGAAAGGCCGGATCGCGCGTATGATGCCCCCCCGCTTTCCGATAACGCCTGACCAGATCGACCGCGTGGTCACGGTGTTCTATGCCGCGATCCGGCGGCACGAGGTGCTTGGCCCGGTCTTTGGTAATCACGTCGCCGACTGGCCCGCGCATGAGGAAAAAATCGCCCGGTTCTGGAAGAAGGCGATCCTGTATCAGCCGGTCTATGACGGCAATCCGATGCGGGTGCATATGGCGGCGGGCGATGTCAGGGCGGATCATTTTCCGCTGTGGCTGGCGCTGTTCGACGAAACGCTGCGCCGCACGCTGCCCGACGAATCCGCCGCTGGCTGGTCGGCTTTGGCGCATCGCATCGGGCGGGGCCTGCGCATGGGGGTCGAGGATCTGCGCCAGCCCGCCGAAGGCCCGCCCCGGCTGCGCTGACGACCTGCGCTAACCCCGCGTCCGGGGCGGACGGGGCTTGTAAACCGGCAGCTTCCAGCCCCAGATCAGGCTGCCCGCGCGCAAAATCCAGACCGCGACCGCGCAGGCGATCAGTGCCTGCACGCGCGGGAACCCCATGGCGATCATCGCCGCAGCCGCAGCCGATCCGCCAAAGGCGGCGGTCAGGTAAAGCTGGCCCTGTTTCAGCCCCAGCGGCACCTCATTGCCGACGACATCGCGCATCAGCCCTCCGAAAGTGCCGGTCACGACGCCCATGATGATGACGATCACCGGGCCGAAACCGCCTTCGGTTGCGACGCCCACCCCTGCGGCCACAGCCACCGACAACGCCACACTATCCAACCATAACAACAGCTTGTAGCGGCTTTCGAACAGATGCGCGGTCCAGAAAACGATGATCGCCGCCCCCGTCGCCAGCAGGATATAGGACGGATCGGCCACCCAGAACACCATGTCGCGGCCAAGCAGCAGGTCGCGCAGCGTGCCGCCCCCCACCGCCGTCAGCGCCGCCATGAAGATGAAGCCGACCAGATCAAGCTGGCCCCGGCTGGCCACCAGCGCCCCGGTCAGCGCAAAGACCAGAACACTGCCGTAATCCAGCACCTCGACCAGCGTTTCGAAATTCATTTGAACGGAGCCATTCCGGCGCGGGCCAGTTCGTCGGCACGTTCGTTTTCGGCATGCCCCGCATGGCCCTTGATCCAGCGCCATTCGACGTCATGGCGGGCCTGCGCCGCGTCAAGCCGCTGCCACAGTTCCACATTCTTGACTGGCTTCTTGCCCGCCGTGCGCCAATCGTTGCGTTTCCATCCGTGAATCCACTGGGTTACACCGTTCTTGACATAGGCGCTGTCGGTGATGACGGTGATCGCACTTGGACGGGTCAGCGCCTCAAGCGCGCTGATCGCGGCCATCAGCTCCATCCGGTTATTCGTTGTGTCCGCCTCGCCGCCCTGCAATTCGCGTTCCTTCAGGACGGTCTCGCCCTCAATGGCACGCATCAGCACGCCCCAGCCGCCGGGACCGGGATTGCCGCTGCATGCGCCATCGGTCCATGCAAACAGTTCCGTCACGCCAGCCCCACATAGCCGGGCAGCGCCTGAACCCGGCGCAGCCACGCGCCAATGCCGGGGAACCGCGCCATGTCAAAGCCACCGCGTTCCCCCGCCGTATGAGTATAGCCGTAAAGGCACAGATCGGCCAGGCTGACCGCATCGCCGGCCAGCCAGTCAGTCCCGGCAAGCCGGTCCTCCATGACCTGCAACAGCGCATGTCCGCGATCCAGCAGATCGGCCATCCGCTCGGGCGTGGCAAGGTGGCGGCGCTCGGGATAGGTGTTCAGCGACTGCCGGACGGCGATGACGGGTTCGTGATTATACTGTTCCCAGAACATCCAGCCCAGCATCCGCGCGCGGGCGACCGGATCGGCGGGGATGAAATCCGTACCCTCGCCCAGATACCACAGGATCGCATCCGATTCGGCCAGCACCTGCCCGTCATCCAGCACCAGCGCCGGCACCTTGCCATAGGGCAGCACGCCTGCGGCCTTGGCCTGCACCAGCGCGTCAGAACCGTTTTCGCAATCGACGATCCCGACCGCGCGCCCGGTCAGCGCCAGCAGCAAACGAACCTTGTAGCTGTTTCCCGACGAAGGCATCGAATAAAGCCGCATCACATCCCCTGTCATGCCGGTTCGCGCAGCACGCGCGGCACCTTGAATTCCACGTTTTCCTGCGCTGTTTCAACGGTTTCCAGCGTCACATCATAGCGCGCGCGAAAGGCGTCGATCACCTCGTTGACCAGCACCTCGGGCGCGCTGGCTCCGGCGGTTAAGCCAACCGCCCGCGCGCCCTGAATGGCCCGCCAGTCGATCTGATCGGCGCGCATCACAAGCTGGCTATAGGCGCAGCCCTCGGCGCGGCCCACCTCGACCAGCCGCTTGGAGTTGCTGGAATTCGGCGCACCGATCACCAGCAGCGCGTCGATCAGCGGTGCCACCGCCTTGACCGCCGCCTGGCGGTTGGTGGTGGCATAGCAAATATCCTCTTTGGCGGGGCCGATAATCGCGGGAAAGCGGGCCTGCAAGGCAGCGACGATTTCCGCCGTGTCATCGACCGACAGCGTGGTCTGGGTGATGAAGGCCAGTCGCGCCGGATCGCGCGGCGCAATATGGGCGACATCGGCCACCGTCTCGACAAGTATCACCTCGCCTTCTGGCAATTGCCCCATGGTTCCAAGGACTTCCGGGTGTCCGGCATGGCCGATCATGACCATCTGCAAACCGTCCGCATGGTGGCGTTCCGCCTCGACATGAACCTTCGAGACCAGCGGGCAGGTCGCGTCCACAAACACCATCTGCCGCCGCCGCGCCTCGGCCGGGACGGATTTCGGCACGCCATGGGCGGAAAAGATCACCGGGCGGTCAACGGGGCACTCGTCCAGTTCCTCGACAAAGACCGCGCCCTTTTCCCGAAGGGAGTCGACAACATATTTGTTATGGACGATCTCGTGCCGGACATAGACGGGTGCCCCCCATTTTTGCAGCGCCATCTCGACGATCTTGATGGCGCGATCAACCCCAGCGCAGAATCCACGCGGGGCGGCAAGATAAAGGGTCAGGGGCGGCCTTGTCTGTTCCATGCCGATGACCTAGCCAAAGCAAAGCGCGGCGTCCAGCGAAACGGCATCCGCGCGCGGCATTGCGCCCCACGCGCAGCGGCCTTAGGCTCCGGGGCGGTCCGCATCAGGGATCCGTCTCAGGGAAGGAAACCGGCATGAACTGCGCCTGCGGTCATCACCACCCCGGCAACAAGACCGGTTGCGCCTCGGACGAGGGCAGCGCCATCGCGCTGCACCAACCCATGATCGCGCTGTCCGGGCGGCTGATCTGCGCCGATGCGGCGCAGATGATGACCGCCCTGTCGCTGCTGCCTGACCATATGGAACTCAGCCGCGCCGAAGCCGGTTGCCTGCGCTTCGATCTGTGGCAGGATGAGGATCCGCTGGTCTGGAACCTGACGGAACTGGTCGCCGATGCACAGGCCTTCGCCGCCCATCAAAGCCGGACGACGGACAGCGTATGGGGGCGTGACAGCGCCGGTATGGCGCGCGATTTCCAGCGGCGCGAGGTGATGCCTGCGATCCGCCCCGAACGCCCTGCCGACCAGACCGCCATCGACGCGCTGCACCAGATTGCCTTTGGCGGGCCTGACGAGGCAACGCTGGTCCGCGCGCTGCGCGATCAGGGCGACCTGACCCTGTCGCTGCTGGCCGTGGCGGCAGGCACGGTCCTTGGCCATGTCGCCCTGTCCCCGCTGGACGCAGACCGCCCGGCCCTGGCCTTGGGCCCTGTTGCGGTGCTGCCCAAGGCGCAAGGAATGGGGATCGGCGCGGCTTTGGTCCGCGCGGCGCTTGGGGCATGCGGCGACCGGTCGCTGGTGGTGCTGGGTGATCCAGCCTTTTACCGCCGCTTCGGCTTTGCCCCCGCCGATCTGGACAGCCCCTATGCCGGTCCGCATCTGCAAATGCTGGGCGACCTGCCCTCTGGCAGCCGCATCCGCCACGCGTCGGCCTTCGCCGCGATCTGACCCCGCCCCTGGCAAGGGGGCTGCGAAAGCCTGCCCCATCGAGGGGCAGGCTTTCGCGGGGGGGCAAGCCCCCCGGTCCCGGCCCGACCCGTTCCGCCGCCTTTCCCCCGCCGCGATCCTTGCGGTTGCGCGCCCCGCAGGACGGCACTAGGCATACAGGGGCATGGCAGGAAAAGGCAGGAAAGGGATCACCGATGGCTGGACAACCGACATTCGATTCGACCGGGGCCGCGAAGGGCCGTGATTTCGGGGATCTGCCTGAATGGGATCTGACCGATCTTTACCCGGCACCCGACGCCCCCGAGCTGCGCGCCGATACGGACCGGCTGACGGCGATGGTGACGGATTTCGCCGCCAGCTATCAGGGCAGGCTGGCCGGTCTTTCGCCCGCCGAGATGCTGGCCTGTATCGAGACCTATCAGCAGATCGACATCATTGCCGGGCGGATCATGTCCTATGCCGGGCTGCGCTATTACCAGAACACCACCGATGCGGCCCGCGCCAAGATGATGAGCGATCTTCAATCCCGGATCACCGAAATCACCACACCGCTGGTCTTTTTCAGCCTTGAATTCAACCGCATCCCCGACGCGACCTATGAGGCGGCGTTCACCGCAAACGACGGGCCCGCGCGCTATCGCCCGGTCTTTGACCGGATGCGCGCCATGCGACCGCATCAGTTGTCCGACGAACTGGAACAGTTCCTGCACGACAATTCCGTCGTCGGGGCCGCCGCCTGGAACCGGCTGTTCGACGAGACGACAGCCGGGCTGACCTTTGATGTGAACGGCGAAACCCTGGGGATGGAGGCCGCGCTGAACCTGCTGACCGATCATGACCGCCCCACCCGCGAAGCCGGGGCGCGCGCGCTGGCGCAGGTCTTTGGCGACAATGTCAAGCTGTTCACCCGCATTCACAACACTCTGGCCAAGGAAAAGGCCATCGAGGACAAGTGGCGCAAGATGCCGACGCCGCAATATGGCCGCCACCTGTCGAACCATGTCGAGCCCGAGGTGGTCGAGGCCCTGCGCAACGCCGTCACCGCCGCCTATCCCCGGCTTTCGCATCGCTATTACGCGCTGAAAGCGAAATGGCTGGGGCTGGAAAAGTTGCAGGTCTGGGACCGCAACGCCCCCCTGCCGACCGAAAGCCCCCGGACGATCCGCTGGGACGAGGCGCGCCAGACCGTGCTGGACGCCTATGCCGGTTTCTCGCCAAAGCTGGCCGAGCTTGCCGAACCCTTCTTTGACAAGCGCTGGATCGATGCCGCCGTCACGCCGGGCAAGGCTCCGGGCGCATTCGCCCACCCGACGGTAACAACCGTGCATCCCTATGTGCTGCTGAACTATCTGGGCAAGCCGCGCGACGTGATGACCCTTGCGCACGAGCTGGGCCACGGCGTCCATCAGCGGCTGGCGGCGGGACAGGGCGAGTTGCTGGCCGCGACGCCGCTGACCCTGGCCGAGACGGCGTCGGTCTTTGGCGAGATGCTGACCTTCCGCGCGCTGCTGGCGAAAACCACCGATCCCGTGCAGAAAAAGGCGCTGCTGGCCGGCAAGGTCGAGGACATGATCAACACGGTCGTCCGCCAGATCGCCTTTTACGATTTCGAATGCAGGCTGCACGCCGCCCGCGCCGAAGGCGAACTGACCCCGGACGATATCAACGCGCTGTGGATGAGCGTGCAGGCCGAAAGCCTTGGCCCGGTATTCGAGTTCATGCCGGGATATGAAACCTTCTGGACCTATGTGCCGCATTTCGT
>NZ_JBKEBL010000078.1:0-2662 GCF_047973135.1 Paracoccus sp. (in: a-proteobacteria) | reverse complement strand
CCTTTCAGCGGCTGCGCCTGCCCGTATTCGGCCCGCAATGCCATCAGTCCCGGCATCTCGGTTTCTGCGATGTCCAGTTCCTTTCGACCGTAACCGGCCAGCGAAATGTCGCGGATGATATAGTCGTCGGTCACGGGCGCACCGCCTTCCTGATCGTTCATGCGTGGTTCGCGGGGACATATGGCGCGTTGCGCCGATGGGGGCAAGCGCGGGATTTCCCGCTGCGCGGAACCGGCGACAGCCAGCGGTTCAAGGTGTTGATGTCAAGGATTTTTGGTGAGCGGGGTGGGGATCGAACCCACGGCCGACTGATTAAAAGTCAGTTGCTCTACCACTGAGCTACCCGCCCTCACCGACGATGCCGACACAGTTTGCCGCCTTGATGTGGCAACCGTCCCGCCGTTTCGGTACGCGGCTATCTAGGGGGGGGCGCCCGAGGCGTCAAGCGGAAAAGTCATCCCCACTGGCAGAAAATTCCCCGGCGTCCTATATGGCGCAACATGAACAGAAATTCCTCTTCCGGCCTGCCCTTCATGAAAATGCACGGCTTGGGCAATGACTTCGTGGTTCTGGACCTGCGCGCCGGGGGGCAGCCTCTGGCGGCCGGACTGGTCGCGCGGATTGCTGACCGGCATATGGGCGTGGGCTTTGACCAGCTTGCCACGATCCAGACCGACGACCGGGCCGATCTGCGGCTGCGATTCTGGAATGCCGATGGCTCGCCCAGTTCCGCATGCGGCAACGCGACGCGCTGCATCGCGCGCTTTGTGATGGATCAGACCGGGCTCGACCGGCTGAGCCTGCGCACCGATCACGCCGTACTGCTGGCCGAGGATGCGGGCGGGGGGCTGACGCGCGTGAACATGGGTCAGCCAGTGCTGGACTGGCGGGAAATTCCGCTGGCGCATCAGGTCGATATCGACCATCTGCCGATCCGGGGCGATCCGGTGGCGACGGGAATGGGTAATCCGCATCTGACCTTTTTCGTGGACGATGCGGCCTCGGTCGATCTGGCAGCGTTCGGCAGTGAACATGAGCACCACCCGCTGTATCCGCAGCGCACCAATGTCGAGATCGTGCAGATCCTCTCGTCCGATGAAATCCTGCTGCGCATCTGGGAACGGGGCACGGGGCCGACGCTGGCCTCGGGGTCGTGTTCCTGCGCGGCGGCGGTTGCGGCGGCGCGGCGCGGGCTGACCGGGCGGCGGGTGCGGGTGAACGTGCCGGGGGGCATTCTGCATATCGACTGGCGCGAGGATGGCGTCTGGATGGAGGGGCCGACCGCGCATGTCTTTTCCGGCGTGCTGACGGCGGACTGGCTGGCGGGATGAGCGCTCCGGTCTTTTCCACGCTTGGCTGCCGCCTGAACGCCTATGAGACCGAGGCGATGCGCGAAATGGCCGAGGCCGCCGGCCTGTCGGGTGCGGTTGTGGTCAATACCTGCGCCGTCACCGCCGAGGCCGTGCGCAAGGCGCGGCAGGAAATCCGCCGGCTGGCACGGGAAAATCCCGGCGCTCCGGTCATTGTGACGGGTTGCGCGGCGCAGACCGAGCCCGAGACCTTTGCCGCCATGCCCGAGGTCACGAAGGTCATCGGCAATCACGAAAAGATGCAGCCCGGCACATGGCAGGGACTGCGCGCGCCCGATCTGATCGGCGAGACCGAAAAGATCCGCGTCGATGACATCATGTCGGTGCACGAGACGGCGGGCCATCTGATCGACGGGTTCGGGCGGCACCGGGCCTATGTGCAGGTCCAGAACGGCTGCGATCACCGCTGTACCTTTTGCATCATCCCCTATGGGCGCGGCAATTCGCGCAGCGTTCCGGCGGGCGTTGTGGTCGAACAGATCAGGCGGCTGGTCGGGCGCGGCTTCAACGAGGTGGTGCTGACCGGGGTGGATCTGACATCCTGGGGGGGCGATCTGCCGGGCGCGCCCCGGCTGGGCGATCTGGTCATGCGGATCCTGCGGCTGGTGCCCGATCTGCCGCGCCTGCGCATCAGCAGCATCGACTCGATCGAGGCGGATGACAACCTGATGCTGGCCATTGCGACCGAACCCCGGCTGATGCCGCATCTGCACCTGTCCTTGCAGGCGGGCGACGACATGATCCTGAAACGCATGAAGCGCCGCCATCTGCGCGACGACGCGATCCGCTTTTGCGAAGAGGCGCGGCGGTTGCGGCCCGGAATCGTGTTCGGTGCCGACATCATCGCCGGTTTTCCGACCGAGACCGAGGCGATGTTCGAAAACAGTCTGCGGCTGGTGGCGGATTGCGGCCTGACCTTCCTGCATGTCTTTCCCTTCTCGGCCCGCAAGGGAACGCCGGCCGCGCGCATGCCCGCCGTCAGGGGGCCGGTGATCCGCGACCGGGCCGCGCGGCTGCGGACCGCAGGGGACGCCGCGCTGCTGGCGCATTTGCAGGCGCAGGTCGGGCGCCGCCCTCTGGTCCTGACCGAAGGCCCGCGCCTTGGCCGGACAGAACAGTTCACCGAGGTCGCCTTTACTGCGGACCAGCCTGAGGGGGCGCTGATCGAGGCGCATATCACCGGGCAGGACGGCACCCGGCTGGTGGCCTGAACCGGACCGTGCTTGCAGCCCGGTGCCTCCGCGCTTACCGTGGCCTGACGCGGGACGGAGGATCAGCATGACCACAGCCCT
>NZ_JBKEBL010000098.1:0-1754 GCF_047973135.1 Paracoccus sp. (in: a-proteobacteria) | reverse complement strand
CCGGATGCGCGCGAGGGCTTGCCGCAGCAGGCCGGGCGGATCGTCGCGCAGGTTCTGCGCCCAATCGGCATAAAGCTCGGCCACCATTTCCTCGGTCTGCCCGGCAGTGGGCAGGTCGGGATAGGCCGCCTCGACACGCGCGCGGATGGCGTCGTCGCCCCGCGCGGCCCGGACCAGCGCCCGCCATTCGTCGCGGGTAAAGAGGCCGTAATCCTTGCCCCACAGCCCGCCGTCGCGCAGCCCGTGGATGATCTCGTGATCCAGCGTATGCCGCCAGCCGCGCCCGCGATCATGGATGATGCGGATGACGCCGCGCAGATAGCTGCCGGTCGCCGCGCCCGCGCCGCCCGCTTCGGCCCGCACCTGCCCGGCAATGCCGATCCTTTCCAGTTCCGCCCGCGCCGCCGCGTTGATCGCGCGGGCGCGGGCCGGGGTCAGCGTCGGATCGGAATTGATTTCGGGGGCAAGTCGATCTATATTCGCGGTGTCGCTTTGGTCCCTGGGATCAAGGGAGTCCAACAGATCGGACGAGACTCTGGGCCCGGTTCTCTCCCAAAGCGGCGCTTTCCTGACATATTGGCCGTGCCGGATGGGCGTCGCTGTCCGGATGTCATAAAAGTCGCCGGATGGATGCGGTTCAAGCTGAATGATCAGCAATCCACGGGTTCCGGCGTCAAGAACCAGATCCAGAGCGCGCCCGGGACGAGGATAGATGGCGGAGAAGCCGCCCGCAATCGCCCGCACAAATGCCTCTACATCGGCGAAACCCATCCGGCGGATATCGTTGCCATGGCGCTGTTCGATATGCCTCTGCCCATAGCTGTCGTTTCCTGCCCGAAGCCGGATATTTCCGGCCTGCCGACCGATACGCCGCGCGATGTCGTCATCGATGCGCCCGAATGTAAGGCTTCCATCCGGCGCTCTTACGAAGTCGTGCTCATCCCCGAAGCGCGATTCCTTCGCGGCCTCCTGTTCGGCCTCGGTCAGCAACGCAGCCTCGATCCCGGCGATCTGTGCGGTCAGCCCGGCCAGTTCATCGGCCTGCGCGAAATCCTTTACTTCATCCAGCGATTTGCGCGCGGCCCCGACCGCCTTTTCACGGCGGGCGCGTTCGTCGCGATGGAAACCGAGGCGGCGTTCCGGTGCCGCAAGGGCGTATTCCAGCCGCCGGACAAGGCCCACCGGATCGTCGCTCCACCCGGCATCTGCGGTCATTTCGTCGTCGAAGCGGACAGAGAACCCGATCGACCTGTCCGCGATGCGATAGGTGGCCTCGATCGCGAAGCCGCCGATACTGCCGATGCGGCGATCCTCGAAGTGTTCCCCGGCTTTGGCCAGATCCCCCACCATCCGGAGCAGCGCCTTACCGGCATCCGCGCGGCTGTCGAAGGCATCGCGCCCGACAGTGATCGCGAATTTGTTGCCACCCAGATCGGGCAGGCTTGCCGCGACGGGTTCGATATGCGCGATCTTTTCGTTGTGGAACGCGATTTCGCGCCGGTTCCGCCTGATCTCGCCGCGCAGACGGGCACGCTGTGTCTCGACGGCACCTGCGCGGCGGCGCAGCTTGTCGCGCGCGGCCTTCATGTCGGTCAGTTCCAGCACGCGCGGATCCCGCGTCGTCATGGCCTTGGCCTGTTCGAACTGGCTGGCCTCGCCCAGATCCTCCATGTCGCGCTGCGTCGGATCGCCGCGATAGAAGGCCTCGATGAAGGCCGCCTTGCGCGCCATCATCTGCCACATGGTGGCGTCAT
>NZ_JBKEBL010000238.1:0-8901 GCF_047973135.1 Paracoccus sp. (in: a-proteobacteria) | reverse complement strand
TTTGCTGCGCGTAGCGTTACTTGTCGTGCCTGCGCCGGTCAATGGATGGCGCAGGGCAGGGGGTCAGGCCGTTTTTACGTAGTGAAAGCTGGTCGCGGTGACGCCGGCCTGAGAGTTGAATACCCCCGCCGCGCCGTCCAGATAGGCGCGGGCGGCGGTGGGGTCGGTGACATCGAACAGCGCCCACGCGCTGCTGCCGTTTTCATGCCAAAGCTGCATCAGTCCAAGGCCGTTATGGGCGCGGTCCTCGGCATCGGCGTCGAAGGCCGTCCTGAAGGCGGCATAGTCCCTGACCGTGTAATGGGCGATGATCTGCATCGGGTCTTTCTCCGTTTTCAAGCTGAGATCATGGTGCCATGACGAACCCGTTCACCGAGACAAGCCGTCGACGAGGCCGGCAAGGGCCGTCCGCAATGCGGGTGCAGTATGGATGATGCCGATGGATATCAGCGCGAACTGGGTCAGTTCGCCGATCATTGCGCCAATGACACGCCCCACCATCTCTGATCCCGCTGCCGACGGATATTCCCATGCGAAGAAAATAAATGGCGGTACCAGCAACACCAGCGCGGGAACGATAGCCCAAGGCGTCCGAAGCAGCAGCAAGACGAGGACAAGCGCCTCGGCTGGTGCGATGATCCGTGATAAATATTTGAGTGCTTGGGGTTTTGGGGGTGCCGGGTTCCACGGTCCGCCTGGAACCCGGCCGTTCTTCGGACGGCCTTTGAGCCTGGCATAGATGCCAAGCTGCATGAACAGCAGATCGAAGGAAATGAAAGTGATCAGAGACCACCATATCCATGACACCTCAAGCTGCCACAGGCCCATATGATCACAGATCCATCAGCAGGCGGCGCGGATCCTCCAGCGCCTCTTTGACGCGGACAAGGAAGGTCACGGCGCCCTTGCCGTCCACGATCCGGTGGTCATAGGACAGCGCCAGATACATCATCGGGCGGATGACGATCTGGCCGCCGACGACCATCGGACGGTCCTGGATCTTGTGCATGCCCAGAATGCCCGATTGCGGCGGGTTCAGGATCGGCGAGGACATCAGCGAACCATAAACGCCGCCATTCGAGATGGTGAAGGTGCCGCCCTGCATTTCCTGCATGGTCAACTTGCCATCCCGGCCCTTGGCCCCCAGTTCGGCGATTTCCTTTTCGATCGCGGCAAAGCCCTTGCGGTCGGCGTCGCGCACAACCGGTACGACCAGACCCGAAGGCGTGCCAACCGCGACACCCATATTGACGTAATTCTTGTAAACCACGTCAGTGCCGTCGATTTCGGCATTCACCTCGGGCACCTCGTTCAGGGCGTGACAGCACGCCTTGACGAAGAAGGACATGAAGCCCAGCTTGACCTTGTGCTTTTTCTCGAACGCGTCCTTGTATTCGCTGCGAAGCTGCATGATGCCGGACATGTCGGCCTCATTATAGGTGGTCAGCATCGCGGCGGTGTTCTGCGCATCCTTGAGGCGGCGGGCGATGGTCTGGCGCAGGCGGGTCATCTTGACCCGTTCCTCGCGGGCGGCATCCTCGACCGCGCGGGGGGTGGCGGGAACCACTGCGGGGGCGGCAGGTGCGCTGCCAGCCTGTGCGACGTCTTCTTTCATGACGCGGCCATCGCGGCCCGAGGCCGTGACCTGATCACGGCTGATGCCCTTTTCAGCCATTGCCTTTTTCGCCGAGGGCGCATCCTCGACATCCCTGCCCGAAGAGGCCGGGGCAGCAGAGGCCGCCGGGGCGTCGGCGGGTTTGGCGGGCGCGGCGGCACCGGCCGCGCCTTCGGTGATCACCGCCAGCCGGGCCTTGGCATCCACGGTCGCACCCTCTGGCGCGAGGATTTCAGCCAGAACGCCCGAGACGGGGGCAGGCACCTCGACCGAGACCTTGTCGGTTTCCAGTTCGCACAGCATTTCATCCTGCGCGACGGCATCGCCGACCTTCTTGAACCATGTGGCGACGGTCGCTTCGGTCACGGATTCGCCAAGCGTGGGCACCATGACATCGACTGCGGCACCGCCGCCCTTGGCGGCGGCTTCGGCCTTGGGGGCCGGCTTGGCCGGGGCAGCAGCGGCAACCGCGCCTTCGCTGATCTGGGCCAGCAGGGCGTTCGGTTCGACGGTCGCGCCTTCGGGCGCGACGATTTCGGCCAGCGTACCGGCGACAGGGCTGGGAACCTCGACCGTGACCTTGTCGGTTTCCAGTTCGCACAGCATTTCATCGACCGCGACGGCATCGCCCGGCTTCTTGAACCATGTGGCGACGGTGGCCTCGGTCACGGATTCGCCCAGAGTCGGGACACGAACTTCGGTGGTCATCGGATCATCCTTCGATAGTGAGCGCTTCGTTCACCAGCGCTTCTTGTTCAGCTTTATGACGCGAGGCGAGGCCGGTCGCCGGAGATGCCGAGGCGTTGCGACCAACATAGCGGGCGCGACCGCATTTCGCCCCCAGACGTTCCAGTACCCATTCCAGATAGGGTTCGACAAAGAACCAGGCCCCTTGGTTCTTGGGTTCTTCCTGACACCAGACCACATCGGCATTCTTGAACCGGCCCAGTTCCTTGACCATCGCCTGCGCGGGGAAGGGATAGAACTGTTCCAGACGCAGCAGATAGACGTTCTTGATGCCAGCCTCGTCCCGCGCCTTGAGCAGGTCGAAATAAACCTTGCCCGAGCAGATCACCACGCGCTTGATCCGGCTGTCTGCCGCCAGTTTGGTGTCGGAATTGCCGCGTTCGGCGTCGTCCCACAGGATCCGGTGGAAGGTGCTGCCGGTCTGGAAATCCTCGGCCGTGCTGGTGGCCAGCGGGTGACGCAGCAGCGATTTCGGCGTCATGATGACCAAGGGCTTGCGGAAGCTGCGGTGCAACTGGCGGCGCAGGATGTGAAAATAATTCGCGGGCGTGGTGCAGTTGGCGACGATCCAGTTATCCTCGGCGCACATTTGCAGAAAGCGTTCCAGACGGGCCGAACTGTGTTCAGGGCCCTGACCCTCGAACCCGTGGGGCAGCAGCATGACCAGCCCCGACATGCGCAGCCATTTCTTTTCGCCGGAACTGATGAACTGGTCGAACATGATCTGCGCGCCATTGGCGAAATCGCCGAACTGCGCCTCCCACATGACAAGGCAGTTTGGTTCGGCCAGCGAATAGCCGTATTCAAAGCCCAGAACCGCGTATTCCGACAGCATCGAGTCGATGACCTCGTACCGGGCCTGACCCTCGGCGATGTGGTTCAGCGGGTAATAGCGTTCCTCGGTCTTTTGGTCGATCATCGCCGAATGCCGCTGGCTGAAGGTGCCGCGCGTGCTGTCCTGACCGGCCAGACGAACCCCCATTCCCTCGACCAGCAATGACCCGAAGGCCAGCGCCTCGCCCGTGGCCCAGTCGAACCCCTTGCCGGTTTCAAACATCTGTGACTTGGCCTCGACCAGCCGGCCAACGGTCTTGTGCAGGTTCACCCCCTCGGGAACGGTGGTCAGCGCATGGCCGATGCGGGTCATGGTTTCGGGCGGGATGCCGGTTTCGCCGGCGATATATTCCGCCCCCTCGCGATCCAGCCCCGACCATTTGCCATCCAGCCAGTCGGCCTTGTTGGGTTTGTAGGATTTGCCGATGTCGAATTCTTCGTTCAGATGCGCCTGGAAGGCGGCTTTCATATCCTCGATCTCGCCCTCGGGGATCAGCCCGTCCTTGACCAGACGTTCAGTGTACAGTTGCAGCGTCGTCTTGTGCGACTTGATCTGCGTGTACATCGCCGGGTTGGTGAACATCGGTTCATCACCCTCGTTATGACCGAAGCGGCGATAGCAAAAGATGTCCAGAACCACGTCCTTGTGGAATTTCTGCCGGAACTCGATCGCGACGCGTGCGGCGTGGACCACGGCCTCGGGGTCGTCGCCGTTGACGTGAAAGATCGGCGCCTCGACCATCATCGCAATGTCGGTCGGATAGGGCGATGTGCGGCTGAAATGCGGCGCGGTGGTAAAGCCGATCTGGTTGTTCACGACGATATGGATCGTGCCGCCCGCCCGGTGCCCGCGAATGCCCGACAATTGCAGGCATTCGGCGACGATGCCCTGACCGGCAAAGGCCGCATCCCCGTGCAGCAGCAGCGGCAGCACCGAGGTGCGTTCGCCCTGATCGTGAAGCTGATCCTGCTTGGCGCGGGCCTTGCCCAGAACGACCGGGTTCACCGCCTCAAGATGGCTGGGGTTTGCGGTCAGCGACAGGTGGACCTTATTGCCGTCAAATTCGCGGTCGGACGAGGCGCCCAGATGGTATTTCACATCGCCCGAACCATCCACATCCTCGGGCTTGAAGCTGCCGCCCTGAAATTCGTTGAAGATGGCGCGATAGGGCTTGCCCATGACATTGGCCAGAACCGACAGGCGGCCCCGGTGCGGCATGCCGATGACGATATCCCTGACCCCCAGGGCGCCGCCGCGCTTGATGATCTGTTCCATCGCGGGGATCAGCGCCTCGCCGCCGTCAAGGCCGAAACGCTTGGTGCCCATGTATTTGACATGCAGGAATTTCTCGAATCCCTCGGCTTCGACCAGCTTGTTCAGGATGGCGCGGCGGCCGTTCTTGGTGAACTGGATTTCCTTGCCGTAACCCTCGATCCGCTCTTTCAGCCAGGCGGCCTCTTCGGGGTTCGAGATATGCATGTATTGCAGCGCGAAAGTGCTGCAATAGGTGCGCCACATCAGATCGGTGATCTGGCGGATCGTTGCCACCTCAAGGCCCAGGACATTGTCGATAAATATCGGGCGGTCCAGATCCTTTTCGGCAAAGCCATAGGTCTCGGGCTTCAGCTCGCCATGGTCGGGATAGGTGCGCAGCCCCAGAGGATCCAGATTGGCATGCAGATGCCCGCGAATCCGATAGGCGCGGATCAGCATCAGCGCGCGGATCGAATCCAGCACCGCCTGACGCATCTGCGCTTCGGACAGGGTGACGCCCTTTACCTCTGCCTTGGCGGCGATTTTTTTCATGGCCGCGTCGGCCTCGACCTTCGAGGACTGAGGCCATTCGCCGGTCAGCGCGGCGGTGTTGTCATCGGCGGGCACGGGCGGCCAGTCCGTGCGCGCCCAGGACGGCCCGTCGGCCTGACGCATGGCATCCTCGCCCGCATCGCCCAGACCGCGGAAAAACGCGTCCCATGCCTGATCGACCGCCTCGGGGTTCCGCGCCCATTGTCCGTAAAGCTGTTCCACATAGGCCGCGTTGTGGCCCTGAAGGAAGGACGAGTCGTGAAATTCGCTGTTTTTGGGGTGTTCGGTCATGTCATTGCTCCAGCGGGCTGTGCCCGAAGCGGTGGGTTCCGGGTTGCGACCTTGGAAAAGTCCAACGGGAAAAGCTGATCGGGCAGGCAGGCGCGGATGAGGACATGTCAGACGCGCCCCTGTCCCGGTTGTTTCGGTTCGCGGTGCATCAGGCGGCACCACATTTGACGACCATGATTTGCACGCCGGGCATGGCGCTGCCCGCGCCGGGCGCGTTTTTGCGACTGCTGGCCACACCCGCATCGCCACATAGCTGCGCGGGTGCGGAATCGACGCTGGCGGGCTCGGTTCGGTCGGGGCGGAACAATACCGAATAGCCCGAGGACGCATTGCCCGTCACTGCCACCACCGCCGATTGCCGCATGCCCGTGCGGCCATCGACCGCGCCCGAATAGGCCGGTGCGGAAGGCTGTTCGGGCAGGGCGGTATCCGGGATGGACGGGGTTTCCGGAATGGTCCGCCGCGTCAGCGCATAGGGGTCGGGCTGCGATTGCACCGGTGCCGTCGGGATGGTTGCAGCAGGTGGTACCGGCCCCATGCAGCCCGCCAGCGCCATCGCCCCGATCACAAGCGCGCCATGCAGCGCGAACCGTCCGTTATGTCGTTTGCTGTTGTTCTGCATAGTAACCTCACGCACAATGAATATCGATAATCGCGGCTCCGGGATCGGCATAGGGGTCGATCCGGGGAATATGGTCGATGCGCGCCACGCGCCGGTGTTCCAGCCCGCACAGCGCCCGCGCCGCGCCCTGTTCCGCATTCGCGGGGCTGCGCGCGGGGTGATAGATCAGCCGCCAGCCGTAATCACGGCGGGCGACGGTGCGCACGGATTCGGCGGGCAGGGTGCTGGCCTGATGCAGGTCGATATTGGCGGGAATGCCGCCGCGCAGCACATCCTCGGACCGGCCACCGCCGCAGGCCGCAACGCCCAGCATCGCTGCCAGGGACACAAGCGTCGGAGTGGGGGAGGTCCGGCCTACCATTGGGTGTTGCCCAGAATGTGACGGCCGCGCGCGCCATGGCGATGCCAGGCGGTGATGATCCGGCGGTTCATATATCCCACGCGTTGCAGCACAAAGCGGAGATGGGGCTTTCCAACGCGGAGCATGGCGGGCAACAACGGAAAATCATAGGCTTCGACCGATGGGTTTGCCGGATCATAGCCGAAGCGTTCGTAATCTTTCGCGTAGAAATCCACCACTTTCGCGACAAATTCGCGTGAGACGGGGCGCTTTTCGATGGGTGCGTCCCGGTCGCGCAATTCGCCCGTATTCTCGCGCTGCAATGCGATATCCGGCCCAAGGCCAAAGCTGTCGCGAAGCCAGCCGAGAAACTCGTCCATCTGATCCTCCATCCGGAAGATCCGGGCGTCGGGCAGAAGGAAATCGACCTGCGGGCGCGGGTGGCTGTCGAACGCATAGGGGTAAGAGGTCCGCAGCGACAGATATTCGTCGAACCACCTTTCCAGCGTGGTTCCGGGCGCCAGCCCGCGATAGCGCCAAGAGTGTTTGTAGGCGCTGACGGTGCGGGCCAGCGGGTCGCGCACGATGGCGAAGCTGCTGGCAAAGCGGTCCAGGGGGATCAGGCGGGCCAGATCCCCCGCTGTCAGATGCTGAGGCGAACTGCGCGACCACCGCTGTTCCGGCAGGATGTCAAGATACCGACGGTCAAGCAGCAGAAGCTGGCCAAATTCCTTCTGCAAAAGCTCTTCGACCGACGTGCCGGCGCATTTCGGCACATGGCAGAAATAGTGTAACTGTCCCGCATGCGTGAATGCCGGCATGTCGATCGGTTCCCTGCCCTCAGCCCTTGATGGCCTTCATCACTGCTTCACCCAGTCCAGCGGGGCTATCGGCGACGACGATCCCGGCCTTTTTCATGGCCTCGATCTTGGATTCCGCGTCGCCCTTGCCGCCCGAGACGATGGCACCTGCATGGCCCATGCGGCGGCCCGGAGGGGCGGTGCGGCCGGCGATGAAGCCCGCCGTGGGCTTCCATTTGCCCTTTTTCTTCTGGTCGGCCAGGAATTCGGCGGCCTCTTCCTCGGCCGAGCCGCCGATTTCGCCGATCATGATGATCGAGGTGGTTTCGGGATCGTCGAGGAACATCGCCAGCACGTCGATATGTTCCATCCCCTTGATCGGGTCGCCGCCGATGCCGACGGCACTGGACTGGCCAAGGCCGACATCGGTGGTCTGCTTGACCGCCTCATAGGTCAGCGTGCCGGAACGGCTGACCACGCCGACGCTGCCGCGCTTGAAGATGGAACCGGGCATGATGCCGATCTTGCATTCGTCCGGGGTCATGATGCCGGGGCAGTTCGGGCCGATCAGTTTCGAGGACGAGCCCTCAAGCGCGCGCTTGACGCGCATCATGTCCAGAACCGGGATCCCCTCGGTGATGGCGACGATCAGCGGGATTTCCGCGTCGATGGCCTCAAGGATCGAATCCGCCGCGAAGGGGGGCGGGACATAGATCGCGGTCGCGGTGGCACCGGTTTTTGCCACGGCCTCATGGACCGAGTTGAAGACCGGCAGGTCCAGATGGCTGCTGCCGCCCTTGCCGGGCGTCACGCCGCCGACCATCTGCGTTCCATAGGCGATGGCCTGTTCGGTGTGGAACGTGCCTTGGGATCCGGTGATGCCCTGGCAGATGACTTTGGTGTTCTTGTCTACGAGAATGGCCATTCGTGGCTTCCTTCGTGTAAATAATATGAGCGGAGCGCGGGCAGCGCGTTCCCGTTGTTTCCGATCTATCTTTCAGACAGCATCTTGAACGTCATGTAGGTTAGCCCGTCCGAGCTGAGCGGAGGTTCGGACATGATGAGGACATTCCGCATCTGGTAAAGCGCACCATATTCACCACCAAACGGCGTCCCCTTCATCTGCTTCGGTCCCAGAACTGCGTTGCGCAACGCGTCGGGCGAATCCTTGCTGCCGACGACAAGAGAGCAAGTCTTACCCAGGCCGGGGCCATCAATGATCTGCACCGAAGCATTTTCGGACGCGCTGTAAATGGTGGCAGTCCCCATCGGGGAAGGCCGTGTGAACCCCATGGCCCGCATCGTGTTCGGGGCCGACTTGAAGTTCGGCAGAGACGCCGCGCAGACGCCTTCGAAAAGGGCTTTCGCGCGTGCTGCCGAAACCGGGGCACTTTCCGCAGGGTTAAAGTTTGCCGTGGCTGCTGCTGAACCGGCCGCCAGAGCCGAGGTCTGGCCTGTGCTTCCTTCCGGAGCGCAAGCCGCCAGAAACAGGCTGCCAGCCGCTGCAATCGATATGAACTTGATGCGCTTCATCATTTACCCCTTGACCGCCTTCACGATCTTTTCGGCGCCGTCCTTCAGGTCGTCGGCGGCGATCACGTCGAGGCCCGAGGTGTTGATGATCTCTTTCCCCTTTTCGACATTCGTGCCTTCCAGACGCACGACCAGCGGAACCTTGAGGCCCACCTCTTTCACCGCGGCGACAATGCCCTCGGCGATGATGTCGCAGCGCATGATGCCGCCGAAGATGTTGACCAGGATGCCTTTGACGTTCGGGTCAGAGGTGATGATCTTGAACGCTTCGGTCACTTTTTCCTTGGTGGCGCCGCCGCCCACGTCGAGAAA
>NZ_JBKEBL010000255.1:0-15969 GCF_047973135.1 Paracoccus sp. (in: a-proteobacteria) | reverse complement strand
CGCCTCCAGCAGCCGCAAGGACCAGCGGGCGTGCCCCTCGGGCGGCTCGGAGCAAGCCAGAGCGATCAGCTTCGCCTCCGCCTCGCCGTCGAAGATCGGTTCTATCGGCGGCCTGTCGCGCTGCTTGCGGCTCAGCGCTGCCTCCAGACCAGCAGCAGATGCGAAACCCGTTCAGGATGACGCAGGGCATATTCAACAGCCAGCGCGCCGCCCTGTGACAGGCCGAGAAGTACGAACCGGGGTTCATCTATGGACGCGGCAACTGCCTCAAGATCCTTGCTCCATGCCTCGCGCGACAGGTCGGCGACAAAACGTTCGGAAAGCCCGCAGCCGCGAGGATCATAGCGGATATAGCGGTTCCGGGCGGACAGTGCCGCGACCCATGGTCGCCAGATCGGGCTTTCCAGATCGTGATCGACATGGCTGAGCCAATGCGCCGCCCGCAGGATCACCGGTCCGTTTCCGCAGGAAGCGACAGCGATGGCGGTCCCGTCTGACGAATGGCACAGATGGATGCTCTGGCGAAGTTTCATTTCGCGAATGCTACCTCAGCGCCGCTGCGCCTGACAGTGGTATCTCTGACCCGGCACGCCGCGATGAACAGGAATGCCTCTGTCGCGATGTTCAGCCTGCGGGTGAAACGATCAGACCCTGTTTTCCGCGAACTCCGACAATCCTGTTCAGTGCGCTCGCGGGATCACCCCGGGGAGCCGAGTTGCAGAAGGTGGTCTGCCTTCAGGCACCGCGCCTCTGCGACCTTGATCGGCCGGAATTGCTGCAAGGAGCATGAATAGCTTCTCGGGCGAAGGCCGAGGTGCGGCATCCAAGCCTATCGGAAGGCAGCAATGGGCCGTTCACGTCACTGACGCTGTAAGAGCGTCTGATCGAACTCGACGGCTCCAAGGCAGATTGCGGCGAAAACCGTGTCCCGTGCGACACGCAACTGTGCTACATTGGCCATATTGACACGCCATCGGCAAGCTTATGCCGTAAATCGGCACTCTTATGCTCCAATGACACACATGAGTCTTTTGGTGGAGCCGAGGGGAATCGAACCCCTGGCCTCATCATTGCGAACGATGCGCTCTACCGACTGAGCTACGGCCCCACAGGCTGCGGATGTTTTGCCTGTCCCGGCGGAATTGTCAAGACAGGCCATGCCGGCTGTTGATGAAATCGGGATGGGGTTTGGCGGGGGTGATCTTCGGGCCTTTCGCTTACCGGAGGGTGTCGGTGCTGCGGGCCTGTGGCGGGCCGTAGCCGCCGCCTCCGGGGGTGACGATGCGAATGATCTGGCCTGGGTGCAGGTCGATCACGCCGTCAAAGCGTTTGACATCCTTTCCGAAATCGAAGCTTGTTCCCTGTGCGGCATTGCCGCCTGCCAGACCCCAGGGGACCGAGCCAAGGCGCGAGCTGTCAACGGACAGGCGGCAGGGGGCCTCGACCCGATAGGCGCGACGAATGCCCATGCCGCCCTGCCATCTGCCGGTTCCTCCTGATCCGTCTACCAGTTCATAACGCAGCAGCGTCAGGGGAAATTCGCGCTCCAGCCCCTCGACCGGCAGATTCGAGGTGTTGGTCATGTGGACCTGAATACCGCTCAGTCCGTCTGCGCCGGGCCGTGCCCCTCCGCCCCCGCCGATGGTTTCCAGATAGACCCACAGGTCGCCATTCGCGCGGGTTCCCGAAAAGGTCGCCCCGGTACAGCAGCCGTTTCCGGCGGCGGCAATCCGGCCCGGCATGGCCTGGGCAAGCGCGCCGAGGATCAGATCCGCCACGCGCTGACTGGCGGCGATGCGGCCATCGACTGCCGCAGGGTGGACGCAGTTCAGGATCGAGCCTTCGGGCGCGGTCACGGTCAGCGGGCGTGACAGGCCGGCATTTGGAAGGATGGTTGGATCGATCGCGGATTTCACTGCGTAATAGCACGAGGCCAGCAGCGCGGTATGAACCATGTTCAGCCCGGCCTTGACCTGGGGCGGCGCGTCGAAATCAAGCCGCATCCGGCTGCCCTCGACGGTGATTGCCACGGACAGGGTCATCTGGCCCGGAAACTGGTTGCTGTCGAAAATGTCGCTAAAGCGATAGATGCCGTCGGGCACGCCCGCGATCCCCGCGCGCATCTTGCGTTCGGCATAGTCCTGCAGGGCGTCGCCCGCCGCAAGTACCGTCCCCTCGCCGTATTTGCCGCACAGATCCTGCATCCGCCGCACACCGAGGCGGTTGGCCGAGATCTGCGCCCTCAGGTCGGACAGGCGCTCGGCCGGAACCTGGCAATTCAGCAGAAAAATGTCCTGAACGTCCTTTTGCAGATTGCCCTCGCGATACAGGCGGACGGGCGGGATGCGGATGCCTTCCTGATAGATATGGGCATGGCCCCGGTCGGCGAAATCGGCGTGATGGGCAGTATTGACCGACCACGCGACGATGCGATCCCCGACAAAGACGGGTTCGGCCAGCACGATGTCGGGCAGATGCGTCGCCCCGCCGACATAGGCGTCATTGCCGATAAAGACGTCGCCGGGGCGGATCGTTTCCGGGGGGTGGCGTTCGACGATATGGGCGATGATGCCGATGAAGCTGCCCAGATGCATGGGAATATGTTCGGCCTGACACAGGGTCTGGCCCCGATGATCGAACAGTGCGGTCGAACAGTCGCGCCTTTCCTTGATATTGGTGGAATAGCTTGACCGTACCAGCGCCTCGCCCATTTCCTCGACAATGGAGGTCAGCGCGCTGCCGATGACTTCGACCGTGATGGGATCGGGGGCCTTCATCGCGCATCCTCCAGAATCAGATTGGCACAGGCATCGACATGGGCGCGCATGCCCGGCAGGATCAGGGTGGTCGTGTCCATCTGTTCGACAACAGCCGGGCCGACAAGACGGTGGCCGGGGCGCAAATCGGCGCGCTGATGGATCGGGCAGTCGATCAGGCCCCGCGTCTCGGGCAGCCAGACCGGGCGGGTCACGGTTGGCAGGGGCGCGGTACCGGGGGCCGGGTCGGCGCGCGCAACCGTCGCCCTGGCGACCAGACCCACCGCCTCAAGCCGCAGCGTGACCAGTTCCACCTTCTCGTCGGCGGGGGCGAAACCGTATCGCTGCTGATGGGCCTGTTCGAACCCGGCGCGCAGAGCGGCAAAGGATGCCGGCGTCACGGGGCCATCGGGGAAAGGTACCTGCAATTCATAGTTCTGGCCCAGATAGCGCAGATCGGCGCTGCGGTGCAGGCGACGATCCTGCGGCGCGATGCCCTCACACGTGAACCAGTCGCCTGCCTGGGCGGCAAGCGCGTTCAGGCCCGCGGACACGCTTGCGGATGGAACCGCCGACAGGTCTGACAGCAGGCTTTGCGCGAAATCGGCCTTGAGATCCGTCATCAGCAGGCCCAAGGCACACAGCGCACCCGGAGCCGGTGGCACGATCACGCAGGCGATGTCCAGTTCGCGGGCAAGCCGCGCGGCATGCAGCGGGCCGCCGCCGCCAAAGGCCATCAGCGCGTAATCGCGCGGATCGTGCCCGCGCTGGACCGAGATCACACGGATCGCTTTGGCCATGTTCGCGGTCGCGACCGAAATGATCCCCTGCGCGGTTTCCTCGGTCGTCAGTCCAAGCCTTGCGGCAAGGCCACTGATCGCGGCAACGGCCTTGTCGCGGTCAATGGCCATACGCCCGCCCAGGATACGCGTCGGGTTGAGGATTTGCAGCACCACGTTGGCATCGGTCAGGGTCGGGGCCTCGCCGCCCTTGTCATAGCAGACCGGGCCGGGAAAGGCCCCGGCGCTTTCGGGGCCGACCTTCAGCAGGCCGCCGCTATCCACCCGGGCGATGGACCCGCCCCCTGCCCCGACCGTGTGAATATCCAGCATCGGTGCCTTGACCGGATAGCCGTGAACCTCGGCCTCGCCGGTCTTGCGGCATTCGCGATTCGTCAGCAGCGCCACATCGGACGAGGTGCCGCCGACATCGAAGGTGATGATATTGTCGAACCCGGCAAGCCCGGCAATCTGTTGCGCGGCGATCACCCCGGTCGAGGGGCCGGACAGCAGCGTGCGCACCGGAAAATCCGCCGCCGTCTCAAAGCCCATGACCCCGCCATTCGATTGCGTCAGATGCGGCGCGACGGTCAGGCCACTGTCCGACAGGCGGTCGCGCAACCTGCGGATATAGCGCCGCATAAGCGGGCCAAGAAAGGCGTTGATCACCGTGGTCGAAAACCGTTCGTACTCGCGAAATTCGGGCGCGACCTGATGCGAGCAGCAGATGAACGCGTCGGGCAGGGCCTGGCGGATCTGCGCCATGGCGATGCGTTCATGTCCGGGGTTCATGAAACTGTAGAGAAACCCGATGGCCACGGCCCCTATTTCCTGATCCGCCAGACCTTGCACGATAGCGCGCAGCCCGTCCTCGTCCAGCGTGATGGCCACCGTGCCATCATGGCGCAGGCGTTCGACCACCTCGTGCCGACGGTCGCGCGGCACCAGAACATACGGCTTTTCGGCGAACATGTCATAAAGGCTTGGACGCTTCTGCCGCCCGATCTCCAGCAGGTCGCGAAAGCCGTCAGTCGTCAGCAGCGCCGTTCGGGCACCCTTTTTTTCGATCAGCGCGTTGGTCGCCACGGTGGTGCCATGACCGAAGAATGACACATCGGCCAGCGTCGCCCCGACCCTTGCCAGCCCCTCGGACACGACGTCAAGGATCCCGCGCGAGGGGTCGTCGGGGGTAGAGGGGGTTTTCCAGATTTCCATGCGTCCGGTCTGTTCGTCAAACAGGCAAATATCGGTGAACGTGCCGCCGGAATCCACGCCTACGCGCCAGGCCATGTCAGTCCCATCCTTTGAAAACAGTTGTACCGCACCGGGTCAGGCCACCTTCCGCAAAGCGGATCGCGCAAGGCCACGGGACGCGCCAAATCGGCCAAGGGCAAAGGGGGCGGGATCGACACTGGTGTTCTGGCCGGTCACGATCTGCGCCATCATCTGCCCCACACCCGGCCCCGCGCCAAACCCGTGCCCCGACAGCCCCGAGGCGATGAACAGGCCCGGCAGGCTGGCCACGGCATCGATTACCGGCACGCCGTCGGGCGTCGCGTCGATCATCCCGCTCCAGCAATGGGTCAGGCGGGCATCCTCGAAGCCGGGCAAGGCGCGTTTCAGCGCGTCAAGCATGCGCCGCACCAGCCAGACCGGCGGGGCGGGGTTCAGCATGCGGACCGCCTCGAACGGGGTGGGCCGATCCGGCGTCCAGCGGCGCGGCCGGGCCAGATCGTCCAGAAACTCTCGCCCCAGTCGCAGGCGAAGCTGACGCCAGCTTTTCAGATAGACCGGCAGGAAATCGGGCAACAGCCGGAAACTGTCGGGAATGATCGGGGCAATGTCCAGGTTGCGCGGGCCAAGCGTATAGCCGCCATCCTGACGCGGACGCAGGCCATAGCGGGAATCGCCAATCGGCAGACCGGGGCCCGGCTGGCCGGTCTCGATCCGCGCGGCGGTTGCGATCAGCTTCAGTTGCGGCAGCGCCACGTCCAGATTGCCCAGAAACAGCCGTGACCAGACACCGCCCGCCACCACGACGCTGTCGCAGCCGATCACGCCCCTTTCCGTCACCACCCCCGAGACACGCCCGGCCGAGGTTTCCACCCCGCGCACCGCGCAATCCTGCAAGATGGCCGCGCCCCGCTGTTGCGCAGCCATAGCCATGGCGGGTACGGCGCGCGCGGGTTCGGCCAGGCCGTCCGAGGCGGTGTGAAGCCCATAGGCCTCGGTGGCCCGCAAACCCGGCACCAGTTCCTGCAACCCGGCGCGCGTCAATTCGCGCTGCGGCAGGCCGTGCTGGCGACCGGTGCGCGCCCATTCCTCGGCCTGCGCGCGTTCCCGCGCGCTGCGGCAGATATAGACGATGCCGGTTTCGCGATACCCGGTGTCGATGCCGAACCGTTTGCCCATGGATCGCCACAGCGACAGGGCCTGAATGGTCAGTGGCATTTCGCGCGGGTCACGACCCATCTGCCTGGTCCAGCCCCAGTTGCGCGACGATTGTTCCGCCGCGATCCGGCCCTTTTCGCACAGACAGACGGACACCCCCGCCTCGGCCAGAAACAGCGCGGTGGTGACGCCGGCGATTCCTCCGCCGATGACGCAGACATCCACACGCCCCGGCAGTTCCGCATCGGACCGGACCGGATCAAGCTGGGGCACCTTCCCCCGGATTTCGCTGGTTGCACTCATCTGCCCGGCCCTTCGCCTGTCGTCGCCGCTGCGCGATCATGATCGTTTATGCGCGAAATTTGCAATCTCGCAAATAAAATTCGTCATACGCAAGAAAGATTGACAGAATATGACCGTTCATGCTTGTGTTTGGGAATAATAATGCACAATCGCGCCCGGATATGGCCCAAGGCAAGAACGAACCCCCGAACGCCATGCCGCAGCGAAGCAGACATCCAACGGAGGAAACCAGAATGCTTCAGACAAGACGCGCGGCGGCAATCGGGCTGGCACTGTTCGCCGGGGCCGCACAGGCCGAGCCGGCCAAATGGGATTTTTCCGACGAATACGACCTCAGCGGGATGACCGGACAGGCCGCCAACTATTGCATCGGCGAGATCGAGAAACTTGCCGGGGACGAGATCGACATCACCTATCAGGGCGGCGGCGCGCTTGGTTTCAAATCCACCGATCATTTCGACGCCGTTCAGGATGGCAGCGTAGAGGCGGCGGTCACGCTGCTGACACAGCTTAGCGGGATTGACCCGGTATTCAACCTCAGCTCGATCCCCTTTGTCGCGAACACGCCTGAACAAGCCTATCAACTGTGGCAGGCGGCGCGACCAGAATATGAAAAGATCTTTGCCGACAACAACATGGTGCTGCTATGGGCACTGCCCAACGCGCCAAGCGGGATCCATGCGAAAAAAGCGATCAATTCCGTTGACGCGTTAAAGGGGCTGCGCATCCGCACCTATGACGTGAACGGAACGGAAACCCTGAAAGAGGCGGGTGCCGCGCCCCTGCAAATTGCCTGGTCCGATCTGGTGCCACAGCTTTCGACCGGCGGGGTCGATGCGGTCCTGACCTCGGCCGATGGCGGCAAGCAGCTTTCGATCTGGGATTATGTCGATCATTTCACCGAAGTGAACTATGCCATGGCCCTGTTCGTCGCACATGTGAACAAGGACGCTTTCGACGAGCTGCCCGAAAAGGCGCAGGCCGCGCTGCTGGATACCATCGCGGCTTGCGACACCTATAACTGGGCGCTGATGGAAGAAGCGCGTACCAGCCCCTATGACACGATGCGTGAACATGGCATGACGATCACGCTGGATGACGATGTGCCGCCCGAAGTCTTTGAAACCCTGGGCAATGCCGCTGCCAAGGTCCGCGATGCCTGGCTGGCCGAAACCGGAGAGCGCGGCGCGGCGATTCTGGCCGGGTTCGACAAGATGCGGAACTAGCCGCAGATGGGCCAGCATGGCAGTGCCGGGGCCGGGCCGGTCTGGCTGCGGGCGATCAGCGGGCTGTCATCGGCGCTGAACCGGATCGCGGCTGGCGGTGCCGCGATCCTGCTGGTGCTGATGGTCGGGCTGATCCTTGTCGAGATCGTGATGCGGTTCTTTTCGAAATCGACCTTCATGACCGATGTTCTGGTCGGCTATGGCGTCGCCGCGATCACCTTTCTGGCGATGGGCTGGACGCTGGAACAGGGCAGCATGATCCGCATTTCGGCGGTGACTGCACGACTGAACCCGGTCATGCGGCTGATGGCCGAGGCGCTGGCGGTGATCGCCACCGGGATCCTGACGATCTGGCTGATGGGCTTTGTCTGGCGCACAATGTCGCGCATGTGGGTACGCGGGACGACCAGCGAACATTACCTGCCAATTCCGCTGTGGATCCCCGAAGCCTTTTTCTTCGCCGGGCTGGCGCTGCTGGTGCTGCATCTGCTGGTCAGGCTGCTGCGGCTGGCGGTGTTCGGACATGACGGCGACGACATCCTCAACCTCTGAGTGCGGAAACCCCCATGTCGCTTGCAACCTCTTCCCTGATCGTCCTGACAATGGTTGTGCTGGTTCTGGGTGCCGGCGTCTGGATATTCGCCGGGCTGACCATGGTTGGCGTGGGGACGCTGTATGTTGTGCAGGATTTCAGCCTGAACAAGATCGGCGGCATCGCGGCCAGGGTGATTTCGTCCAGCGCCGTGTCATGGGAGCTGGCGGCCATTCCGATTTTTATCTGGATGGGTGACATGATCTTTCGCACCGACATCTCGCAGCGGCTGTTTCGCGGATTGTCGCCCATCGTGTCGCGGATTCCGGGCGGGCTGCTGCATACCAATGTCATCGGCTGCACAATCTTCGCGGCGATTTCGGGATCCAGCAATGCGACCACCGCGACGGTGGGCAAGATCACCATCCCCGAACTGATGCGGCGCGGCTATGACGTGGATCTGGCGTCGGGGTCGCTGGCCGGGGCGGGCACGTTCGGCCTGCTGATCCCGCCCTCGATCGCGATGATCATCTATGGCGTGCTGGCCGAAGTCTCGATCGTCAAGCTTTTCGCGGCGGGGCTGGTGCCGGGGCTGATGATGGCGGCGCTGTATTCGGGCTATATCATCGCCGTTTCGCTGCTGCGCGAGGGGATCGAACCCAAGGACCGCAAACCCGCGACACTGCGTCAGATGGGGACAGGGCTTTACGACCTGTTCCCGATCTTTCTGCTGATGGCGATGGTGCTTGGTTCGATCTATTCGGGGCTTGCAACCCCGTCCGAGGCGGCGGCGGTCGGCGTGGCGGTCACGCTGGTGATCGCGCTGGTCACGGGCCAGTTCTCGGTCCGCATGGTGGTGGAATCGTTGATGACGACGATCCGCATCTCGGCCATGATCTGCGTGCTGATCGCGGCGGCCTCGTTCCTGTCGGCGGCGCTGGCCTTCATGCACCTTCCCGTCAAGATCACCGAGGCCATCGCGTCAGTCGATCTGACGCCGATTGGATTGCTGGCGCTGCTGGCGCTGTTATACATGGTTCTGGGGATGTTCATCGACGGCACCTCGATGACCGTGATGACCGTGCCCATCGCCGTGCCGCTGATCGTGCAGGCGGGCTTTGACCCGATCTGGTTCGGCGTGTTTCTGGTGATCATGATCGAACTCAGCGCGCTGACCCCGCCGGTCGGGCTGAACCTGTACATCCTGCAGGGCCTGACCGGGCAGGGCCTGGGCCGAACGGTCCGGGCCGCGCTGCCGTTCTTTGTGCTGCTTTGCGTCGGTACCATGCTGCTGGTCGCCTTTCCCGAAATCGCACTGTGGCTGCCGCGACAGCTTTGACGGGCGGCAAGGCAATCCCTATCACGGGCAAAACGAGACAGGAGTCGGATGTGAACGAGGCCGAGCCGCCTGCGGGCGATGAAATGCTTCCGGCGGAACGCCGCCAGCGGATCATGGAATGGTTCGATGTCAATTTCTCGGGCTCGACGCAGGATCTGGCGGAAAGGTTCGGTGCCTCGGTCTCGACCATCCGCCGCGATCTGGACCTGCTGTCCAAAGAGGGGTTTCTCAGCCGCACCCATGGCGGCGCGGTCAGGATGCGGCAGTCCTCGACCTATGAACCAAGCACCGATCTGGCGCTGCGCACTGCGGTCGAGGAAAAGGCGGCCATCGTCGCAAGGGCGGTGACATATCTGCGACCCGACCAAAGCATCCTGATCGACACCGGCACCATCGCGCATGTGCTGGCCGATGCCATCGCCGAAACCGGCCTGCCGCTGACCGTGATCACCAATGACATCTGCGTCGCGCACAAGCTGACCTACAAGCCGCTGATCCGGCTGGTCATGCCCGGAGGCACCAACCGGTTCGGAGCCTTCAGCCTGCTGGGCGACCCGGGCCGCAGTTTCCTGCGCGACATCCGCTGCGATCTGTTCTTTCTGACGGCGCAGGCCATCGACGGGGAATGCGCTTCGGACACGGTGCTTGAACTGGTGGAGATCAAGCGCGCGATGATCGCCGCCGCGCAGGCCACGATCCTGCTGGCCGAAAGCAGCCGCTATTCGTCGCGGGCGCTTTACCGGATCACCGATCTTGGCCGCATCCACACCGCCATCACCGACAGCGCGCTGGATCCGGCCGAACAGGACCGGGTGCGCGCCCAGGGCGTCGATTTGATCTGCGTCGAGGTCTGAACCCGGCTCTCGCGGCGCAGCCCGCAGGGATCAGCCCGGACCAAAGACCGACCAACTGGTAAAGGCGGTCAGCCTTTGCGCGGCAAATGTGCCCATTCGGGAATTGCCGTTCTCGTTCAGCCCCGGCGACCAGATTGCAATCGAGGCCCGGCCCGGCGCCGCGAACAGGATCCCGCCGCCCACGCCCGACTTGCCCGGCAGGCCGACGCGGAACGCGATTTCGCCCGAGGCGTCGTAATGCCCGCAGGTCATCATCACGGCATTCATCCGCCGCTGCTTGATCCTTGACATCAGCGAAGGCGCGCCCGGCAGCCCTGCAATCACGCGCCCGGCCATGGCAAGCTGGACACAGCTCATCTCGATGGCGCATTGATGGCAGTAGGTGCCAAGTGTGAAATCCGGATCGTTGTTCAGGTTTTCGTATGATTTCAGATAATTGACCAGCGCGCGGTTGCGGTGCCCGGTCTCGTTTTCCGACCGCGCCACTTCTTTGTCGATATGGATGTCATCATCCTCGGCGGCCGCGCGCAGAAAGCCGATGATTTCGGACAGGGCCTGCTGGGGCTTGCGCCCCGTCACCAGCTCATCCGTGACCACCAGCGCACCCGCGTTGATGAACGGGTTGCGCGGGCGGCCCTTTTCCAGTTCCAGCAGCAGGATCGAGTCAAATCGCGATCCCGAACTTTCACGCCCCACCCGCCGCCAGATCTGGTCTCCGATCCGGCCAAGAACGCAGGCCAGCGAAAAGACCTTGCTGATCGACTGGATGGAAAAGGGCTGATCCGCCTGCCCCGCCTTGTGCAGGCTGCCATCGGCCAGCACGACGGCAATGCCGAATTGCGCCGGGTCGATTGCGGCCAGTTCCGGGATATAGGCCGCCACCCTGCCCCAATCGCCGCGCGCCCGGATCTCGCGATCCAGCGCGATCAGAAAATCATCCAGACCTTCGGGCATTTCGGGTCTCCGCCTTGCTGGGTACAGATGACGCCAGCAACCGGGTGCAGCGCAAGCCCCTTGTGTCAGGGGGCACCACGGACAGGCGGCGCTTTTTATTTTACATATAAAATGATTTGTGCTACATCGAACAATAATTAGCGCGACATCAAAGAAATTTGCGTAATCAATGGGGAATAATGCAATGTTTCTGAAAAATTCAGTCTGTGCTGCGATCCTTGCGATGATACTGCCGCAAACGGCCCTGGCCGAACGTACGCTGCGCGCCTCTGTCTGGATCCCGAAAGATCTGGTCTTTGCGCTGCCGATGGGCATGTTCGTCGATCACGTCAACGAAACCGGCAAGGGCGTGTTGCAGATCAATCTGGTCGGCCCCGAGGCGATCCCGGCGACGGAACAGGCCAATGCCTTGCGCAGCGGCCTGATGGACCTCGCGGCATTGCCGCCTGGCATCTATAAACAGCAGGTGCCGCTTGGCAATGCGCAGGACATTTCCGACATGTCGGTGGCCGAGCAAAAGGCCAATGGTGCCTATGACCATATGCGCGAACTGACCAGAAAACAGTTGAACGCGACGATGCTGACCACCTATGGCGACGGCGTTCCGTTCAATATTTTCGTAAACAGGGAAATCACCTCACTGGACGATCTGAAGGGCCTGCGCCTGCGCAGTTCGCCCATCTACAACGCCTTTTTCGCCTCGCTCGGCCTCAGCACGACCAGCACGCCCGTGCCGGAAACCTATACCGCGCTGGAACGCGGCGTCGTGGATGGCTTTGGCTGGCCGTTCTGGGGGATCGAGGATCTGGGTTGGGACAAGTTCACCAAGACCCGCATCGATCCGGGCTTTTACAACGTCGCAATCAATATTCTTGTCAACAACGACACCTGGAACAGCCTGAACGAGGCCGAGCGGAAGGTTCTGGAGGATGCGGCGCAATGGCTGGACGGCGAAATGCCAGCCTTTTATGCAGCGCGGAACGAAGCCAATATCAAGGTCCAGAATGACGCGGGCATCGCCTCGTTCGACGCGGGACCGGACTTTCCCAAACAGGCGGCCGATATTTACTGGGCCGAACTGGCAAAGATCGACGCCGAGGAAACCGCAAAGCTGCGTGAACTGTTCCAGAAATAACGCCCTGTGACCTTTCAGCGGAAGGACAAACACCATGGCGCCGGTTTTCGAAAAGCTGGAGCCCGTCTATCTGGGCCTCGTCAATCTGCTTGCCCTTATTTCCGGGCTGATGTTCGCGATCTTCACCGGCTGGATCGGCCTTGAGGTGCTGATGCGGTCATTCGACCTGCCTCGCCTGCCGGGGCTGGTCGATTATACCGAATACGCGATCTATTGCATGGCTATTCTGGCCGCGCCCTGGATCCTGCATCACGGTGGCCATGTCCGCGTCCTGATCCTGCCCGAGGCCCTGCCCCTGCGGGGGCGGGTCTGGCTGGAAAGCCTTGGGGATCTGATCTGCGCCGTGGTCTGCCTTGTCCTGTGCTACTACAGTCTGGGCAATTTTCTTACCTCTTATGCCCGCAACGAACTGATCTTCAGCGAGCTGATCATCCCAGAATGGTGGCTGCAATGGCAGGCACCGCTTGCCTTCCTGATGCTGACAATCGGGTTTGTCCGGGAAATCCTGCTGCTGTGGCGACGCGGGCCGCTGCCCGAAACCACGGTGGGGGAATAGCCTATGGACTGGACCCTTGCGCTGACGGTCATGCTGGGCGGGGTCGTCGTCCTGATCATGCTGGGCCTGCCGGTCGTCATGGCCTTCATGACCATCAACCTGGCCGGAGCGATCCTGTTCTTCGGCGGCGAAATCGGCATCACACAGATGATCCGCAACATGCGGCCTTCGGTTGCCAATTACACCATGGCCCCGATTCCGCTGTTCGTCCTGATGGGCGAGATCATGTTGCAGACCGGCATGGCCCGCAGGTCCATCGTTGCCATCGACAAGCTGATCACCCGCGTTCCAGGGCGGCTGTCGATTGTCGCGGTTCTGGGCGGCACCAGTTTCGCGGCACTGTCCGGATCCTCGGTTGCGAATGCCGCCGTGGTCGGACGGACGCTGCTGCCGGAAATGAAGTCACTGGGCTATGCCAATGTTGTTTCCATCGGCCCGGCAACGGCGGTCGGAGGCATTGCGGTGCTGATACCGCCTTCGGCGCTGGCCGTGCTGCTGGGAAGTCTGGCACAGATTTCGATCAACGAGCTGCTGCTGTCCGGCATCATTCCGGGCATCATGATGATGGCCGCCTTTCTTGGCTATATCGTGCTGCGCTGCCTGCTGAACCCGTCGCTTGCCCCGATGGGCGCGCCGCCGGAAAGCCTGACCTGGACCCAGCGGCTGTGGCCCGTCTGCCGCGATGTGCTGCCCTTGCTGGGGATTTTCGCGGCGGTGGTGGGGACGATGCTGGGCGGCATCGCGACGCCGACCGAGGCGGCCGCCATCGGCGTGATCGCCTCATTCGTGGCTGGCCTGGCCTATCGCCGCCTGACCTTTGCCAACTGCGTCGCCGCGTTCCGCGAGTCGCTGAAATTTTCGGCGATGATCCTGTTCATTATCTGCTGTTCGGGGACATTTTCGCAGATCCTGTCCTTCACCGGCGCGACGCAGGCGCTGACCCGCAGTGTGGTCGAGGGCGCGCAGCTTTCGCCCTTTGCCATCGTCGCGCTGATGCTGCTGTTGCTGGTCATTCTGGGCTGTTTCATGGAATCGGCCTCGATCATCATGCTGACCGTGCCGATTTTTTTCCCGATCCTTCAGGCCCTGCAGGTCGATCTGCTGTGGTTCGCGCTGATGATGATGGTCGCACTTGAAATCGGGCTGTGTACGCCGCCCTTTGGCATATTGCTGTTCGTCGTTCAGGGCGTGATGGAACGCAGGATCGCGATGGGCCAGATCTATCGCTCGGTCATACCGTTCATCCTGCTGGAACTGCTGGTCCTTGCAATCATCCTGTTCTTTCCCGGTACGATCACATGGCTTCCTGCGCTGCTTGAGTGAACGGGCGTACCGCCCATGTCGCCATCGGATAGTGGATATTGCCGCCGGTAAAGGGCGGGAAACGGTGGAAATCGGCACGCATTTCCTTCAGCACGGCCGAAGTCTGCGCGGCCTGTAACGCCTTGCCGTCGTCATAGACGACCTTGTTGCGCTGCATGTGGTTCACCCGCTTCCACGGCATTTCGCTGCACCAGTCCAGCCTTGTGCAGATTTCCACCTGCCGGACCTGCGGGAATGTCACCATGATCCTTGCATGATGGGCGAAATAGTGGATCAGCCAGGCGTTCAGGTCATCGGCGCTGCCGGGGTAATGCACAATAAAGCTGCAATGCGGCTGGCCCTCTGGCGTGCGAAACTGCGGGTCCGGCGTCGCAAAGCCACGCGCCAGCATGGCCTGTTCCTCGACCGTCGCCCCGCGCAGCGAGGGCAACGCCCCATCCAAAGTCAGCGCCTGCAAATGCCCGTCCTTCGCCAGCGCGCGTTCCAGATCGGCGATGTCGTCGAAATACAGTTCCAGCGCCAGTTGCGGCGGCAAGCCGTCATCGAAGAACAGATCCTCCAGCGGCGGCCAAGGGGTAAACACCAGCCCCTGTTTCAGCCCCGGCGTGGCGGCAACAATCTGCATCACGTGCAGCCGTTCTTCATCTGTGATCTTTTGGTCGGGGGCGTTGTGGTCGCGGAAATGGGCAAACCAGGCGATGGTCATCTGTTCCTCCGGCAAAGCGGGCGCGAAATCCATACTGTTTTATGTCAAACATTTTCCAAGCGCCTGTCAAGGCATGGAACGTACAGGATTTCTCAAAAATTTTGTTTTATGTCGAACATAAATTGGCTACCCTGAAACGAATCCCAAGGATAATTCACCAAGGCAGAAAGCCCATGGCAGACAATCTCGACCCCCCGATCATCGAGGGCGACCGCAAAGTCATCGTCAATGACCGGGTGAATGCCGAATACATGCATCTGGTGCTGGACGCCCCCGATGGGGCAGCGCTGGCCCGTCCGGGACAGTTCTTTCACCTGCTTTGCCCCGCCAGCGGCGGCGACAGCCCGTTCTTCCGCAGACCGATGAGCATTTACCGCATCGACCGGGACAACGGGCGGCTGGAATTTCTGTACAAGATCGTCGGCAAGGGCACGCGCACGCTGGCCCGGCTGGAACCGGGCGATACGCTTGGCATCCTTGGGCCTCTGGGCAAGGGGTTCAGCCTGACAGGGCGACGGCACATCGTCCAGATTGCGCGCGGGGTCGGGCTGGCGACGCTGGCCCCTGTGGCCGAAGCCGCCGGCGCGCAGGGAATCAGGACGACCGCGATCCTCAGCGCGCGCAGCCCCAAGCTGCTGATGTCGCAGGATTACCTGCGCGGCGTCGGGGCCGATGTCATCGCCGTGACCGACGCCGAGGGCACCAGCGCGCCCGAACATGTCGAACGGATCGCGCGGCGGCTGATCGACGACGAGGGCGGCGACTTGCTGCTGACCTGCGGTTCGAACCGCCTGCTGGACCTGTGCCGCAGGCTGGGCCGCGAACATGCCGTCGCCGGGCAGGTCGCGCTGGAACAGAACATGGGCTGCGGGATGGGCATGTGCTTTGCCTGTGTGCGGGAATTTCGCGGCACGGACGGCAAGGCGACCTATCGCAGGGTATGCTGGGACGGCCCCGTCTTCGACATTCAGGAGGTGATGTCATGGTAGACATGTCGGTGAATATCGGCGGCCTGCGGCTGTCCAATCCGGTGATGCCCGGATCGGGCACATTTGCCGAGGGGATGGCGCGGGTTCTGGATCTGAACCGCCTTGGCGCCATCGTGACGAAAACCT
>NZ_JBKEBL010000152.1:0-24096 GCF_047973135.1 Paracoccus sp. (in: a-proteobacteria) | reverse complement strand
TCACCGCGCCATGGCCGGTCGCCGTGGTCGCCAGCCGGTCCGCCAGCTTTGGATGAAGAAAAGTGTCAGCCATGATACGCCTCCGGCATCTGATCCCAAATCCGGCCGTCCAGCAGACGCCCGGCAGCTTTCTTCCCGATCCGCCCGGCTTGCGTTCCGTCCTGGAAAACATGCATCAACCCGGTCTCGCCCGAGTGGATCCGCTGTTGCAGCCGCATCTGCGGGGGGTCATCCCATGTCATGATCTCGGGCGGTGCCCATTCCCCCCATTGCTTGAAGAAGAACGGAACGCCCGCCTGCTGGCACTGATTCCGCAGCATGCGCACCCAATCCGGATGCATCGGGCGTGCCCTTGCACCGCTTTCTCCGCCGACGATCACCAGACCGAGACTGGAC
Source organism: Paracoccus sp. (in: a-proteobacteria) (assembly GCF_047973135.1). Lineage (GTDB taxonomy): Bacteria > Pseudomonadota > Alphaproteobacteria > Rhodobacterales > Rhodobacteraceae > Paracoccus. The sequence goes on along the minus strand of NZ_JBKEBL010000152.1, from coordinate 23,700 downwards.
TGGATCCGATGCGCAATGATCCCGTCCTCATAAAGAGAGGCGCTGCTGCATGTCCCGGTCAGGCCCCGCAGGGCGTCCATGCGCTGCGCGAACCCTCCCTTTGGCGGCAGGGCCAGGTTCATCAGGTCGATCGGTCCCAGCAGAGGTTCCAGCGACACGAAATGCATCGCCGCAGGGCAGTCCAGAAGCTCGGGGATGCGCAGATTGGCGCTGGCCTGATCATGGGCGCTGGTGCCCAGCCAGACATGCGGCAGGGGCCATCGGCGCAGATCAAGCGCGGGGGATTTGACCCGACCCGTTGCGGCCATCAGCGCCGCATGGTCCAAGGGCGGATGCCGCCCGCGATCGTCCCGCCGCTCCAGCCAGGTCCGCGCCCGCTTGGGCCGCCTGGTCAGAACCTGAAACAGGTGCCGCGGGGCCAGAGCCATCACCGCAAACACCTTGTCGATCCATTCATCCGGAACCGATGGATGGAACAGATCCCCATGCGCGCAGACGAAGATGCGGCGCGGCTGCCGCCATGTCAGCGGCTGTTCCAGCCATTGCGCATTGAACCTGACCTCGCCGGTCCATTTCGGCCGCCCGGCGCTCAGCCGCGTCAGCCCCGCCCGGCTGGGATGATCGCGCAACCGCGTCCCCGCCAGCGCCATGGCATAGCAATTGGTGCAGCCCGCATCCACGACGCTGCATCCCGTAACCGGATTCCAGGTCGCATCGGTCCACTCGATATCGGTGCGATCAGCCACGCCGATTCCCTCCGGTCAGAGGGGGAAAAACCGGCCCAAAATCAGGTTCACATTCTGGTGCACAATTTGGAACACGAAGACACGCTTCGCTCAACGTTTGCTGGGGTGGAAATTTGGGGGTGGCGGAGAGGGTGGGATTCGAACCCACGGAACCCGTGAAGGCTCAACGGTTTTCGAGACCGCCCCGTTCGACCACTCCGGCACCTCTCCGCGCTTGGGGTGGTGAAGCGGGGATTTAGACAGGTGGGGGTTGAAGCGCAAGGGGGATTCGGTGAAAAAACGACTCTGACCTGCGAAAGGCCCACCGATGCTGAGACTGATCTGCCTTGTCGCTGCGCTGATGCTGGCGCAGTCGGCCTGGGCGCAACCGCCTGATGCCTCGGTCGCGGCATTGCAGGAGCAGCGGCTGTGGGACGTTCTGGAGCTGCGTGCGCTGATGCCGATCATCCGCGACGAGGCGCTGGATGAGGCCGGGGCGATGGAGGGGATGCTGTTTCCGCCCCTCGCCGAAGGACGTTGGCGCAAGATCGTGGCACAGATTCATGACCCGGCGCGGATGCAGCGGCTGTTCCGGCAGGGGGTGCGGGCCGCGCTGGAGCAGGCACCGGTTCCGCGGGTCGCCATGGCGCTGGATTTCTATCAGACCAGCCAGGGCAGTTTTCTGATCGGGCTGGAGTTGGCGGGTCGCAGGGCCATGCTGGTGCCGGATGGGGACAGGCTTGCCCGCGAGACATTTTCGCGTGCGGCCGGCGCCGACACGCCTCGGGTTGCGCAGATCAGGCGGCTGATCGAGGCGGCCGGACTGATTGAACCCAATGTCGCCGGTGGCCTGAACGCGGCTCTGGCCTTTTCGCGCGGCTTCGAGGCGGGTGGCGGTTATCCGGCCCCGGTGGGCGAGGGGCAGATCCTGTCCGATGTCTGGGCGCAAGAGCCGCAGATCAGGGCCGAAACGCTGGAATGGATGGAGTCCTATCTTTTTCTGGCCTATACACCGCTGAGCGACGGCCAGCTTGAGGACTACATCCGTTTTTCAGCATCGCCCGAGGGCAAGGCGCTGTCCTCGGTGCTGTTTCACGGGTTCGATGCGTTGTTCGAACATACTTCTTACGATCTGGGGCTTGCCGCTGCCGGACAACTGGAAGGACGCGATCTGTGACATCTGACTATCTTCTGGTCGGGCCGCTGGCGGATCCGGCGCTGTGCGGGGTGCTGGGGCTGGCGGGCGATGCGGTCGATCTGCGCGGCACGCTGGTCGGGGGTGCGCGTGCGGGGATCGAGGCGGGCGGCTGGCCGCAATGGCGGTCGGGCGAGGGGGCCTTGCCCGCGTTACGCGTGACGATGACGCCGGCATTGGCCCGATATGCGGCGGTGATGGGGCTGCGGCCAATTGCCCTTGGGGATGATCGGCTGCTGGGGGTACAGGACGAGGTGCCGGTCCCGGTTCAGGGCGGCTGGCTGCCCACGCTGGCGGCCGAGATCGCGGCGCTGATCTTGCAGGAAACGCCGGACCGCGCCCCCGAGGACATCGCGCGACGGTTGCCGATGATCGGGGTCTGGGCCGAAAGCCGGTTGCGGGGGCGGGCCAGCATTCCCTCGGGCGGGGATGTGGTGGCGCGGCGCGATCTGGCGGCGGATGTCACCATTGCCGACCGGACGCAGCCTTTCGCGGGGTTCTTTGCCGTCGAGGAATGGCGGCTGGCGCATCGCACCCATGCGGGCGGGTTCACCCCCGATGTGCGGCGCGAGGGATTTGTGATGGGCGATGCGGTCGTGGTGCTGCCCTGGGATCCTGTGCGCGACCGGGTGCTGGTGATCGAACAGTTCCGCTTTGCCCCGGCGCTGCGCTGCGATCCGCAGCCCTGGCAGCTTGAGGCCGTGGCCGGCCGCATCGACGCGGGCGAAACGGCAGGGCAGGCGGCGCTGCGCGAGGCGCAGGAAGAGGCGGCGCTGACGCTGACGCGGCTGGTTCCGACCGTGCATCACTATCCCAGCCCCGGTGCCGTGACCGAATTTCTTTACATGTTCATCGGCGTGACCGATCTGCCTGACGATGTGACCGGCGTGCATGGGCTGGACAGCGAGGCCGAGGATATTCGCGGTCATCTGCTGGAACGGGCCGATCTGACGCGGATGGTGTTTGAGGGGCAGATCAGCAACGGGCCTCTGGTGACGCTGGCGCTGTGGCTGGAACTTCGGGCCGCTGCGCTGCAAGGGCAGGGGGCGTGACATTCTGCCGTGGGGTTGGGCTTGCCCCCGCCGCCCGGCCTTGTGTAGGAAGTCGTAACGTCCAGACCACCCCAAAAAAGGCCGGCCCTCATGGAAATCCGCTCTGATCTGTCCGACGCGATTGGCAACACGCCTCTGATCCGGCTCAACCGCGCCAGCGAGGAAACCGGTTGCGAAATTCTTGGCAAGGCCGAATTCATGAATCCCGGCCAGTCGGTCAAGGACCGGGCGGCGCTGTATATCATCCGCGATGCCGTGGCGCGCGGCGATCTTAAGCCGGGGGGCACGATTGTCGAGGGAACGGCGGGCAATACCGGGATCGGGCTTGCGCTGGTCGGGGCCTCGATGGGGTTTAATTCGGTGATCGTGATCCCGGAAACGCAAAGCCAGGAAAAGAAGGACATGCTGCGGCTGGCCGGTGCCACGCTGGTCGAGGTGCCCGCCGCCCCCTATCGCAACCCCAACAACTACGTCCGCTATTCGGGCCGACTGGCCGAGGCATTGGCGAAAACCGAACCGAATGGCGCGATCTGGGCCAATCAGTTCGACAATGTCGCCAACCGGCAGGCGCATGTGGAAACCACCGGTCCGGAAATCTGGGAACAGACCGGCGGCGGGGTGAACGGGTTTGTGTGCTCGGTGGGTTCCGGCGGGACGCTGGCGGGCGTGGCGATGGCGTTGCAGCCGCGCGGTGTCAAGATCGGGCTGGCCGACCCCGAGGGCGCGGCGCTGCATGCCTTTTACACCACGGGCGACTTTGACAGCCCCGGCAGTTCCATCACCGAGGGGATCGGACAGGGCCGCATCACCGCCAATCTTGAAGGCTTTACCCCAGATTTCAGTTGGCGCATTTCCGATGACGAGGCGCTGCCGGTGATCTTTGACCTGCTGGAATACGAGGGGCTGTGTCTGGGCGGCTCGTCCGGGATCAATATTGCCGGGGCCATCCGGATGGCGCGCGAGATGGGGTCGGGTCACACGATCGTGACGGTACTGTGCGACTATGGCAACCGTTATCAGACAAAGCTGTTCAACCCCGAGTTTTTGCGGGCCAAGGGGCTGCCTGTGCCTGGCTGGATGACCGGCCCCGCGCCACAACTGCCCGAAGTGTTCGAAGACTGAGGACGACGCCCCGATGTCACGTATCCTGTTTGCCGTCCTGTTGGCGGCCCTGATGCTTGTTGCCGCCCCGCTGTACGCGCAGCAGGGGCAGGGGCAGGCGATCAACTATGATACGTGGAACAAGGTCGCGACCGAGGCCGAGAATCTTGCCTCGCAAGAATACGCCACGACCGAACAACTGACCCAGACGCGTGCCCGGATCGTCGAATGGCGCAGCCGTTTCCAGAATGCGCAGAACGTCAATGCGGGGCGTATCGACAGCGTCAAGAACCAGATCGACGCCTTGGGGCCGCCCCCGGCCGAGGGTCAGAACGAAAGCGCAGATGTCGCCGCGCGCCGGTCGCAATTGCAGGACGAACTGTCGAAATTGCAGGCCCCGCGCCTGAATGCGGTCGAGGCATTCAGCCGGGCGGATGCCATCGTCAAGGAAATCGACGGCGTCACGACCGAACGTCAAGCCATTGCGCTGGCGCATCTGTCTCCTTCGCCGCTCTTGCCGAAAAACTGGGCCCAGGCCAGCGAGGACACGCTGAAGCTGATTGCCGGCACCATGACCGAGACCACCACGCGGTCCACTGACAAGGATATCTGGAAGCAGATGCAGCCGCATCTGCCGCGTGTGACCGCCTATCTGTTCGCGGCGATGCTGCTTTTGACCTATGGCAGCCAGTGGGTTCGGGCCTTGCCGTCGCGGATGTCGGCGCGGGCCTCGGAACATTCGCGGGCGGTCGTGGGTTTCATCGTCTCGCTATCGCAGATCGTGATTCCGATGCTGGGGCTGTATCTTCTGATCAGCGCCATGATGGTCACGGAAATCCCCGGTCCGTGGACGCGGCCCTATTGGGATGCCTGGCCGATGGCGGGGCTGATCATCTTTTCCGGCTCGTGGCTGGCACGCCAGCTTTTTCCCCGCCGCTCGATTGCCTATGACACGCTGCACATGGCAAGCGAACTGCGGCGACCGGCGCGGCGGATGGTGCACGCGCTGGCAGCGCTGATGGCATTCCATCACCTGATGTCCAAGGCCGCGCTGCCATTGTCAGGCCTGTACGAACGCGTCGGCGACCCGCAAGAGCGTATTCCCCTTGCCCTCAGCGACGGGACCGTCGCGGTCGCCCATTACTGCATCATCATCCTGACGGCGCTGGCGCTGTACCGGCTTGGCACGGTTCTGCGCCGACTGGATACCGAGGGCAGCAAGGCCGCCCTTCTTTATCGGCAAAGGGTGCTGGCCATTGCCGGCAGGCTCAGTCGGCTGGTGGTGGTCGTCGTCGTCACCATCGGCGGCATCGGCTATATCAACCTGGCCAACGGGCTGCTGTGGCCATGGATGCTGACGCTGGCGCTGATCGGGATGCTGATCCTGTTGCAGGATTTCGTGGCCGATCTGTTCAACATGGTCAAGCGCGGGCAAGAGGGTGCGCGCGACGGGCTGGCGCCATTGCTGATCGGCTTTGCGCTGCTGATCCTGTCATTGCCGGTTTTCCTGATGATCTGGGGCGCGCGCCTGACCGATCTGGCCGAGCTGTGGACCACATTCGCGCAGGGTGTCAGCCTTGGCGGCATCCATATCTCGCCCGGCTCGGTGCTGACTTTCCTGATCATCTTTGCCATCGGCTATTCGCTGACCCGCGCGCTGCAAAGCGCGCTTCGGATCTCGATCCTGCCCAAGACGAAACTGGATCCGGGCGGGCAGAACGCGCTGGTGTCGGGGCTGGGATATGTCGGGATATTCCTTGCCGCGGTCGTGGCAGTCACATGGGCGGGGATCGACCTCAGTTCGCTTGCCATCGTCGCGGGTGCGCTGTCGGTCGGGATCGGGTTTGGCCTGCAGAACATCGTCTCGAATTTCGTTTCGGGCATCATCCTGCTGATCGAACGCCCGGTCAGCGTCGGGGACTGGATCAGCGCAGGCGGGCAGCAGGGCATCGTCAAACGCATCTCGGTCCGTTCAACCCAGGTGGAAACCTTTGACAAGACCGAGGTGATCGTCCCGAACAGCGACCTGATCAGCCAGCCCGTCACCAACTGGACCCGCCACAACCACAAGGGCCGCATCATCGTGCCGGTGGGCGTGGCCTATGGCACCGATACGCGCAAGGTCGAACGTATCCTGCGCGAGATCGTCGAGGATCAGCCGCTTGTGACCATCGACCCGCCGCCTGCGGTCCTGTTCCGTGCCTTTGGTGCCGACAGTCTGGATTTCGAGATCCGGGCGGTCCTGTCCGATGTCACCGCCGGGCTGTCCACCACATCCGAGATCAACCACCAGATCGCCGAACGTTTCACCGCAGAGGGGATCGAAATTCCCTTTGCACAGCGCGACATCTGGCTGCGTAACCCCGAAGTTCTGCACGCGAATGGCAGCGGCCATGCCGCCAGGCCCTCGACTGCCGTTGATCATGAAAAACCTGTCCCGGCCCGAAACGATCCGAGGATCGCGTTCGACGATGCCGGGGATGGTGACGGCGGGGATGGCGACCGCTAGGCCTATTCCGCAGCCAGCCTTTCGGGCGGTGTGCCGGCCTGATCGCCGTCGCCACTGCCATCGTCGGGCAGCCCCTCGCGCGACAGCAGTACGGCCACCGGGCGCAGCCAGGGGATATGGGCGCAGACGATCATCAGCGCGACCATGATCGGCACCGCCAGAAACATCCCCGGCATCCCCCAGATCGCGCCCCAGAAGGCCAGGCTGAGGATGATGCCGAAACTGGAAAGCCGCAGCGTCTGCCCCAACAGCATCGGATCCAGCACATTGCCGATGATGAACTGTACCAGCGTGCAGGCAAGGCCGATGATCAGGGTCAGCGTCGTATCTCCGCTGAGAACAAAGGCCAGAACGGCGGCGATGATCGTGGCGATGATCGAGCCGATCGAGGGGATGAAATTCAGGATGAAGGTCAACAACGCGATCGGCCCCGCCAGCCCCAGCCCGGCAAAGGTAAAGATCAGCCAGACCGCGCTGGCCGTCACGGCGCTGACCCCGGCCTTGACCAGCAGATAGCGGTTCACCCGGTGCATGATCGACCCGATGATCCGGCGCACATGCAGCGCACGGGACGGATCGCCGGTCAGGCGTTCGACCTTGAGCGGGAACCAGACCTGTTCCGCGAACATAAAGCCCACGAACAGGATCACCAGCACACTGCCCGAGAAAATCCCCGAGGCCTGCCCGGCCAGCGACCTGATCCAGCCGGTGATGTTGAAATTAGACAGCGCCGCGTTCACGCGTTCCTGCGCCTCGGGGCCAAGCCAGTTGGTCAGCGTGGGCAGCGCCTCTTGTGCCTGTTCGGCATAGGCGATGGCGGTCTGCACGACCTCGTTGACCTGCGAAACGATGGTGGTCGAGATCCACAGCAGGGCCAGCGTGATTCCGATCAGCGCCAGCGCGGTGCCCAGCCATTTCGGCACTTTCAGCCAGCGAGAAATGGCAAAGATCGCGTCGGTGGTCAGCGAAAACAGGATGATCGCGATAGCAAGAGAGATCAGCATGAAACGCGCCTGAACCAGCATGATCAGCACCAGACTGAAGGCAATGATTCCCAGAAAGCCGGTCTGAAGCCTGTCACGAAGCAGCGTGTCGCGCGATTGATCCAATGTCTTTCCTGCCTGATTCCACTGAACACGGGCCAAAGCATGGCTTCGGCCCGTCCAAAAGTCATCAGTTTTCGTCGTCTCCGCCGGATTCCGCGTCCCCTTGTTCGGCAATTCGGGCGACCGAGACCACAACTTCGCCATTTGTGGTATTGAACACCCTCACCCCTCCCGCACCGCGCGAGCGGAAGCTGATGCCATCCACCGGCACCCGGATAGATTGCCCGGTCGAGGTGGCCAGCATGATCTGGTCGTCGATTTCGACGGGGAAGCTGGCGACAAGGGGGCCGCCGCGCATCGCCTTGTCCATGGCCATCACACCCTGACCGCCACGCCCGCGCACCGGGTAATCGTGGCTGGAGCTGATCTTGCCCGCACCTCTGGCGGTGATGGTCAGGATCAGATCCTCGGCTGCCGACATCTCGGCATAGCGTTCCTGGGTGATCGTGCCCTCGGCGACGGCTTCCTCGTCCTCATCGGCGTCGGCCCCGTCATCCAGTGCCCCCGCCACCGCGCGGCGCATTTTCAGATAGGCGGCGCGTTCGGACGGGTCGGCCTCGAAATGGCGGATCACGGACATGCTGACCACATTGTCGCCAGTGGCCAGCCGCACCCCGCGCACCCCGGTCGAATCGCGGCCCTTGAAGACCCGGACCGCCGTGGTCTGGAACCGGATCGCCCGGCCCTGCGCCGTGACCAGCATCACATCGTCATCTTCGGTTGCCATGCGGACGCCGATCAGGCTGACGCCTTCGGGCAGTTTCATGGCGATCTTGCCGTTGCGCATGATATTGGTGAAATCCGACAGCGCGTTGCGGCGCACATCGCCCTGATCGGTGGCGAAAAAGACCTGATAATCGTCCCATTCGGCCTCGGGTGCGTCCATCGGCAGCAGCGCGGCGATGGAAACGCCCGGATCGATGGGCAGGATATTGACGATCGCCTTTCCCTTGGCTGTCCGCCCGCCAAGCGGCAGGCGCCATGTCTTCAGCCGATAGACCATCCCGTCGGTGGTGAAGAACAGCAGTTCGGTATGCGTGTTGGCGACGAACAGCGTGGTGACGACATCGTCTTCCTTGGTGGCCATCCCCGACAGCCCCTTGCCGCCGCGACGCTGTGACCGGAACTCGGCCAGCGCCGTGCGCTTGATATAGCCGCCCGAGGTGATGGTGACGACCATATCCTCGCGCTCGATCAGATCCTCGTCCATCATGTCACCGGACCATTCGGCGATCTCGGTCCGGCGCGGTACGGCGAACAATTCCCGCACCTCGCGCAGTTCGTCCGAGATGATGGTGAAGATGCGTTCGCGCGAGGCGAGGATGGCCAGATAATCGCGGATAGCCCCTGCCAGTTCCTGCAATTCGTCCGTGACTTCCTTGACGCCTATCTGGGTCAGCCTTTGCAGGCGCAGATCCAGAATGGCGCGGGCCTGGGTTTCCGACAGGTTATAGGTGCCATCCTCGTTCACGGGATGCAGCGGATCATCGATCAGGCGCAGGTATTCCACGATGTCATGGGCGGGCCAGCGGCGTTCCATCAGCCTTTCGCGCGCTTCGGCGGCATCGACGGATGACCGGATCGTCGCCACCACCTCATCGACATTGCTGACCGCGACGGCCAGACCGCACAGCACATGACTGCGCTCGCGTGCCTTGCGCAGTTCAAAGGCGGTGCGGCGGGCAACGACCTCTTCGCGGAAGGCGATGAAATGGGTCAGGAAGTCGCGCAGGGCCAGTTGTTCGGGCTTGCCGCCGTTCAGCGCCAGCATGTTGCAGCCGAAACTGGTCTGCATCTGGGTGAATCGGAACAACTGGTTCAGAACCACATCCGGCGTCGCGTCGCGTTTCAGCTCTACCACCACGCGCACGCCCTGACGGTCGGATTCGTCCTGCACCGAGGATATGCCCTCGATCCGCTTTTCCTTGGCCAGCTCGGCGATCCGTTCGATCATGCTGGCCTTGTTGACCTGATAGGGGATCTCGTCGATGACGATGGCAAAGCGGTCCTTGCGCGGTTCCTCGATATGGGTCCGGGCGCGCATGATGACGCTGCCGCGCCCCTCAAGATAGGCCTTGCGCGCGCCCGAGCGGCCAAGGATCAGCGCCCCGGTCGGGAAATCGGGGCCGGGAATGATGTCCAGCAGGCGTTCGGTCGGCAGGTCGGGATTTTCGATCAGGGCCAAGGTGGCATCCACGACCTCGCCCAGATTATGCGGCGGGATATTGGTTGCCATGCCCACGGCGATGCCGCCCGCGCCATTGACCAGCATGTTCGGAAAGCGCGCGGGCAGGACGGTGGGTTCGCGGTCTTTGCCGTCGTAATTATCCTGAAAATCGACGGTGTCCTTGTCGATATCCATCAGCAGATAGTTCGCCGGCTTGTCCATGCGAATTTCGGTATAGCGCATGGCGGCGGGGGGGTCGCCGTCCATCGAGCCGAAATTCCCCTGACCGTCCAGCAACGGCAGCGACATGGAAAAATCCTGCGCCATCCGCACCAGCGCGTCATAGATCGCCGCGTCGCCATGGGGATGGTATTTCCCCATCACATCGCCGACCGGACGGGCCGATTTGCGATAGGGCTTGTCCGGGGTATTGCCGGATTCGTCCATCGCATAAAGGATGCGGCGATGCACCGGCTTCAGCCCGTCGCGCAGATCGGGAATCGCGCGGCTGACGATGACCGACATCGCGTAATCCAGATAGGATGTCCGCATCTCGGACGAGATGTCGATCACCGGTCCGTCATGCGGCATGACATGACGTTCGGAACCGTTATCCGCATCGCCCTGATCGGGGTTTTCCGGAAACTCGTCTTCGGGGGTGTCGGCCACGGGAAATCCTCAACATCTTGTTGGACAAGGGTATAGCCGACACGGCTGATGGGGGCAATCGCGCCGCCAGGATTTTACGGGTTTTCCCGTCCGTCAGCGCGCCACGCGCGCCGCCATCGTCCAGATCGCCGCAAGGCCCGCCGAACAGAACACGTTCCAGTTCGCCATGGACAGGCCCAGAAAGCGCCAGCTTACCTCGTCGCAGCGGATGACCGGCGCGTTCTGGATGCGCGCCATCAGATCCTGCGTGGACAGATTGGCGATGTTGCCGATCCCGCCCGAACAGGTGGACGGCCCCGGCCACCAGCCGATTTCGACCCCGCTGTGATAGATGGCAAGCCCCGTTGCCACCCCCGCAGCGACCATGCCCAGAACCGTCAGCAGCCGGACCCACCCGGTCAGCCAGATCAGCGCCGCGATCAGTGCCGCCGCCAGATGCGGCCAGCGTTGCTGGATGCAAAGCTCGCAGGGGGCATAGCCGATGGCCTGAAATCCCAATGCCGCCAGCAGCAACCCGGCCGAGCCCGCGCCCGCCAGCAGGGAAAGCTGTTTTCCGCTCATAGATACCTCAGCACCACGAAACCGCCGATCAGACCGACCATGAACACGGTAAAGACCAGACCCAGCCGCTTTTCAATGAAATCCCGGATGGGTGAGCCAAAACGCCACAGCAGCCCGGCCACCACAAAGAACCGCCCGGCGCGACCGATCACCGAGGTTATCAGGAACAGGTGCAGCGGCAAGCCGACCGCGCCCGAAAAGATCGTGATCACCTTGAAGGGAAAGGGCGTCAGCGCGGCGAACAGCACCGCCCAACCGCCATAGGCTTCGAACCGCCCGGCAAGCTGCTCGAACGCGGCCTGCTTGCCATAGAGGGTCAGGATCCACTGTCCGACCGTCTCCATCAGGGCCGCCCCGATCCAGTATCCCAGCAACGCGCCCAGAAGCGAGCCGACCGTCGCCACCAGCGCGATCAGCCACGCCCTGTTGCGCCGCGCCAGAACCATCGGGATCATCAGCACGTCCGGCGGGATCGGAAAGACCGAGCTTTCGACGAAGCTGATCCCGAACAGGGCCGGGAAGGCGTGGCGATGGCTGGCCAGCCCCATCGTCCAGTCGTACAGTTTGCGCAGCATGATGTCCCTTTCATTCGCTGCCGTGGATTGACCGGGACAGCAAGGGGCGTCAAGCATCTTGCACCGGCGTCGCGCTGCTGTGATCGTCGGGAACGGATTTGCGGCAGGAAACCGGGGGATAGGGCAATGAGATGGCAGGGCAGGCGCAGCAGCCGCAATGTCGAGGACCGGCGCAGGATGGGCGGCGCGCGCACCGGGGGCGTGGGCATCGTCGGCGTGCTGGCGATTCTGGCCTTCGGCTATTTCTTCGGCATCGACATCACGCCGCTGGTGCAGGGACTGGATCAGGGCGGCACGCGTCAGGATGCGCCGCTGTCCCGGTCCGATCAGCAATATGGTGAATTTGTGTCGGTCGTGCTGGCCGATACCGAAGAAGTCTGGGCCGACATCCTGCCGCGACAGGCGGGGCGCGACTATGCCGATCCGAAGCTGGTCCTTTACAGCGGCGTCGTGCAATCGGCCTGCGGAGGAGCCTCGGCGGCGATGGGCCCGTTCTATTGCCCCGGCGATCACAAGGTCTATCTGGATACCGATTTCTTCGACCTGATGTCGCAGCGCATGAACGCGGGCGGAGATTTCGCCTATGCATATGTGATCGCGCATGAAATCGGCCATCATGTGCAAAATCTGGTCGGCACGCTGGGGCAGGTGAACGCCGCGCGCAGCCGCGCCGGTCAACGGGCTTCGAACGCCCTGTCGGTGCTGACCGAATTGCAGGCCGATTGCTATGCCGGCATCTGGGCACGGCAGGCGGATCAGCGTTTCGGCACGCTGGAACAGGGCGACCTGCAAGAGGCGATCCGGGCCGCGCAGGCCGTGGGTGACGATGTGATCCAGTCGAATGCGGGCCAGACGCCCATGCCCGACAGCTTTACCCATGGCAGTGCGGCGCAGCGGCAGGAATGGTTCACCCGAGGCTTCCGTTCAGGGCAGATGGACCAGTGCGACACCTTCGGTGAGGCGAGGCCGTGATATCGACGGCTTTGAAAGCTGCCCCGTGGCGATGCCCGAGGCGGTCAGCGCGGCACCAGGCCATCGGCCGTAAAGCGGATGTTATCGGGTGAAATTCCGGCAATACTCTCAAAAGCGCTTTCTGCAGCTTTCCGCATTGCAGTGATCTCGTCGGTTTGCGGACTGTTCTGCAGCTCCAGTTGCAGAAGCTGGAAGATCATCCCGTTGATTACCAGCCATTGATAATATTCCGTCCGCTCTGCCAATGGCTTTGACTCAAGCTCATCGTCCGAGGTCAGTGTCTCTGCAAATTGTTCGTAAAGCGGTTTGAAATAAGCGTCGGGAAAAGGTTCGTTCGTATAGGCGGCGTAGCTGCCTGCAAGAAAGGCTGCGATGCCGCTGGCACTGTCATTGGCCGGCACGTCCAACTGTCCGGCAACCCCGGCATACATGGCCAGAATTTTGGCGGCCTGTTCTTCGGTCAGTTGATTTTCCGCCAGATAGGGGCGCAAGGGGGCCAGATCGGTCGAGGCGCTTTCACCCAGATCCAGAACGTTCCGGCTTACCGCCCCGGATTGCCCGGCCTGATCGGAAATGCTTTCGTTCAGTATCTCCAGACGCTGATTCGCGAGACGATTGTTGATCTGGGACCAGCGTTGATCCGCCAGAAAATCAAAGCCCGACCACGGCGCCTCCCATGCGTGGGCGCCAGGGGCGGTGAAGCCAAGTACAGTGGTAAGCGTCAATACAACAAGCACTCGTATACACATCGGGTTTCCTCTCGTCGGTTAATGACCATCCGCGAATTTACATATCGCAGCAAGGTGCCTGGGGAAACAGGCAAGCCTGCTATCGTGGCGGTTCCGAAAACCGTTGACCATTTTTCGGAAATCCTGCCTAGCGTTTGCTCAGCGCCGCCCTGGCAGCCGCCTCGCTGTCATAGATCGTCTCGCGTCGCCTGCGCTCCAGCGTTTCGCCAAGGCGGCGGCGCATGAAGGCGCTGCTGGAATAGCGGGTGACACGGGCGTAGAGACGGCGTTCCAGATCGTCCACCATGGCCGTCCAGTCGTGTTGAATCGTCTCGTCGATGCGCGTCAGGTCGTAATTCACCACGACATCGACGCGGCGGCCAAGGCCGGTCAGTTCGGCCTCGACCGCGTTCTTTACGGCCGTCAGGCTGGCGCGGTCGCGGATCGCCATGCGCGACAGATTGATGAATAATACCTCCTTTGCCGCGTCGAAATGGATGCGGCGTGACAGGGGAATGTCCAGCATCATCTCGCGCAGGCCCATGGGCGCGTCGGTGAAGATGCGCGGGTCCATGGTCGCGGGCAGATCCATCAGCGGCGCAAAGCCCATCAACGGCAGGATGTCGCGGTCGGGGTCGATGCCGGGGGCGATTTCGGTCAGGCGCAACCCGTCCTGATGCAGTTCAAAGACGCAGCGTTCGGTGATGAACATCACCGGGCGACGCAGCCGCCGCGCCCGTGCGCCGGAAAAGGTGATCTGCTGGACGGTCTGGATGAACTTGCGCGCGCGCCCCTCGCTGAGGATGGACAGCCTGCCATCGCCGATGCCCACATCCAGCCCGCCCGCCGTGAAGGTGCCCGCGAAAACCACCTTGCGGGCGTTCTGGCTGATATTGATAAAGCCGCCCGCGCCGGCCAGTTTCGCGCCGAAGCGGCTGACATTGACATTGCCGTGCTGATCCGCCTCGGCCATGCCAAGGCAGGTCATGTCCAGCCCGCCGCCATCGTAGAAATCGAATTGCTGGTTCTGGGCGATCACCGCATCCGTATTGACCGCCGCCCCGAAATCGAGGCCGGATGCCGGCTGGCCGCCGATCACGCCCGGTTCGGCGGTCAGGGTGACATGCTGCAACAGCCCCTCTTCGGCGGCGACACCCGAGACGCCCTCGGGCATGCCGATGCCCAGATTGACCACGCCGCCAATGGGCAGTTCGAAGGCACAGCGCCGGGCGATGACCTTGCGGATGTCCAGGGCCATCTGTGCATTGCCGCCTTCAGGCGCGCGGTAGCGACCGGTAAAACAGCGGTTGTACTGCGTGGCATAGGTTTGCGGATGCAGATCGGCCGGGGCCTCGACGACCGCATCGACCAGCGCGCCGGGGATGACCACCTCGCGCGCGGGCAGGCTGCCGCCCGCGACGATCTGATCGACCTGCACAATGACCACGCCCCCCGAATTGCGCGCCGCCATGGCCTGCGCCAGATTGTCGAGGATCAGCGCCTCGCGCTCCATCGTGATATTGCCGCGCTCATCCGCGGTCGAGCCGCGCAGCAGCGCGACATGGATGGGCAGGGCGTGATAGAACAGCCTTTCGGTCCCGCCGATCGTCACCAGTTCGACCAGTTCCTCGGTTGCGGTATTGCTGATCCGCCCGCCTTGCTGGCGCGGATCGACAAAAGTGTCCAGACCCACATGGGTCAGCGTCCCAGGCTTGCCCGCCGCAATGTCGCGGAACATGTGGCTGATCACGCCCTGCGGAAAGTTCCAGCCTTCGATCTCGCCCTTGACGGCGCGGGCACCAAGCGCCGGGATCAGGCCCCAATGCCCGCCGATGATGCGCCGCACCAGACCGGGTTGCGCCAGCCGATCAAGGCCGCGCCCCTTGCCATCGCCCTGTCCCGCCGCGAAGAACAGCGTCAGGTCGCGGGGATGGCCGCTGTCGGCGAAGCGGTCGGCCAGTGCCTTCAGCAGGCATTCGGGCACGCCCGCGCCGACAAAGCCTGACGTCGTGACGGTATCGCCGCTGTGAATCAGCGCAGCCGCATCGCGCGGCGAAACGACCTTGTTCGGCATGATACCCCCTTGTGACCGGTGCCGGTGCAAGATGACAACAAACTTGCTGCATCGACAATATGCATTACGTGCGGCCAAAAAAGATCAAGCGCGACGACGCTGCGTCGCGCGCCCTGTTTTGCGGTTCTTCGGCCATCGCGGCGGGGGCGATCACGAAAAAGGGCCGCGCCCGAGGGCGCGGCAGTCCAACAGGGAGGAAGTTCCGATAGCCAAGGCTTGCAGCTTCGGACAAACGGATAGTGGCACGGAAAGGTTAAGGTTGTATTGTCCAATCCTGTGTCTCACAGGCACAAAAAAGGAAAAATTTAGGCACTTTGCGGGGAACTGATGGCTCAGATTGTGGATAGCGGTACGGGTACGGTATTTGTGGGCGGCGGTGGCCAGGATTATGCCGAACCGCAGAGCCTGTTGCTGAAATACGCCAACCGTCATGGCATGATCGCGGGCGCGACCGGTACGGGCAAGACGGTGACGCTGCAAACCCTTGCCGAAAGCCTGTCTCTGGCGGGGGTTCCGGTGTTCCTGTCCGATGTGAAAGGGGATCTGGCCGGGCTGTCGCGACCGGGCAGCAATCAGGGCAAGCTGCATGACGCCTTTCAGAAACGCGCCGACCAGATTGGCATGACGCTGGATTATCAGGCCTTTCCGGTGACATTCTGGGATGTCTGGGGAAAGGGCGGGCATCCGGTGCGCACCACCCCCGCCGAGATGGGGCCGCTGCTGTTGTCGCGCCTGCTGGATCTGACCGACGCGCAGGAAGGGGTGATGAACATCGCCTTCCGCGTTGCCGACGAACAGGGGCTGGCGCTGCTGGACCTGAAGGATTTGCAGGCGATGCTGGTCTGGGTGGGCCAGAACGCCGCTGAACTGTCGCTGCAATACGGCAATGTCAGCGCCGCCAGCGTGGGTGCCATCCAGCGCGCGCTGCTGGTGCTGGAAAATCAGGGCGGCGACAGGCTGTTCGGTGAACCGGCGCTGGAACTGTCGGACATCATCCGTCAGGACGCCTCGGGCAAGGGAATGATCAACATCCTTGCCGCCGATCAGCTTATGAACGCGCCGCGCCTTTATGCGACCTTTCTGCTGTGGCTGCTGTCCGAACTGTTCGAACAACTGCCCGAGGTCGGCGACCCCGACCGCCCGCGAATCGCCTTCTTCTTCGACGAAGCGCATCTGCTGTTCGACGATGCACCCAAGGCGCTGATCGAAAAGGTGGAACGCGTGGCGCGGCTGATTCGGTCCAAGGGGGTCAGCGTCTGGTTCATCAGCCAGAACCCCGCCGATATACCCGAGGATATTCTGGGCCAGCTTGGCAACCGCGTGCAGCACGCGCTGCGGGCGTTCACTGCCAAGGATCAAAAGGCGCTGCGGATGGCGGCGGAAAACTATCGCGCCAATCCCGATTTCGACATCGCGGACGCGATCCAGAATGTCGGCACAGGCGAAGCCGTGACCTCGCTGCTGGAGGCCAAGGGCGTGCCGGGCGTTGCGCAACGCACGCTGATCCGGCCGCCGTTCAGCCGTCTGGGGGCGATCACCGATGCCGAACGCGCTGAAACCGTGAACGCCTCGCCCATGGCCGTGAAATACGCCACGCCGGTCGATCGCGAATCGGCGCAGGAAATTCTGGCGAAACGGGCCGGGGATGCTGCCAAAGCCGGCGTCTTGGCCGAGACGAAAGCTGCGACTGCCAGGGCGGATGACGAATTGTTCGACATGAGCCGCCCGGAATATCGCAACGCCCGGACCTATCAGCCGCGCGAGGAAACCCGGACGCGGGGTTCGGGGCGTTCATCCCGTTCGGACGGGATTGTCGAAGTCTTTGGCAAAAGCCTTGCCCGGCAACTGGGAACGAAATCCGGTCAGGCGCTGGTCAGAGGCGTGCTGGGATCGCTGTTCCGCGGTCGCTGAGCCGCGGCGTGGCGGTGACGGCGGCGCGCATCTCGGCCAGAATGGCGATCATCAGCAGAACGTGGCGGTGCAGGTCGTAATGATCCGCCCGCAGCAGGCGCGCGCTGTTCTGCATCTCTTCCTCGGCGCGCAGCCGGGCCAGCGCGGCACCGGGCTGCGGGCACAGATCGCAGCGCAGCAGGCGCGGCAGGTCGCGGTCGCGCCGCCAGCCCCCCTGACCCAGGCGGGCGGCACGGATCAGGCTGCCCGGACGGCGCAGAGAGGGGCCGGTATTCCGGGCGCGGAAAGGGATAACATTGGTCATGCTCGGGTTCCTCGTGGAATTGACGAGGCCAGATTCGCACAATCCATGCGGGTGTTGCGAAAGCCATGTCTCATCCGTGCGCAGGCGCAAGGTTTCTTTAGTATTTGTTAGGGAATGTTGCGCCTGTGTTCAGGAATCGGCCTGAACCCGACAGACAAAAAGCAACCCAGGGTAGTTTGCCGCCAGGCTGCCCGCGGATCACGAGGGACATGACATGACAATACTGACCGGAGATTTCACGATTGATTGCGGTACGGCGGAGCAGCGATCGGAAATGCCCGACGGGATTCCGGACGACGCAAGGCTGTATCTGCGCCATGTGGAAGAGGGCGTCTCGATCCGGGCGCTGGCCCGCGAGGCCGGTTGTCACGCCTCGACCATCCTGCGCCGCATCCGCCGCTTTGAGGCAAGGCGCGACGATCCGCTGGTGGACGGGGCGTTGACGGTCAGGGCTGACCGTGACGCGGGGCAACCGGACGAACGGCAGATGCTGCGCGTGTTGCGGCGTCTGGCTGAACCGGGGGCGATGCTGGCCACCGCCGAGGGCATGGAAAAGGCCATCGTCACCCGCGACGACATCCGCACCGCCGTGCTGGATCGCCCGCTGGCCGAGGCGATGGCGCTGCGCGGATGGATGGCACAGGCCGGGCAAAGCGGTCGCATCCAGCGCTATGCGCTGGTTCCGGCAGGGCGCGAGGCCCTGCGCCGGATGCTGAAATCGCCGCGCCAGCGCAACGCCATCCCCGGCCCCGAGGATTTCAGCGACGCAAGCCCGGTCCAGACGACCTGTGCCGACCGCCATCGCATCTGGGAGGACCGCGTCATCGACGACCCTCAAGACGGTTCGCCCACCCGCGCGCGGATCAATATCGCCGAAAGCCCGCTGCTGGTTCTGGCGCGGCGGCGTGACGGCAACGGACAGCCCTTCCTGACGCCGGACATGGTGGCCGCCGGGGAAAGGCTGCGCGAAGATTTCGAACTGGCGCATATGGGGCCGCGCGTCACCCAGAACTGGGACGGTTTCATGACCGCCGGGATCGACAGCACGCGCAACGGGGCGGGTCTGCACGGCGGATCGGATTCAGCCCGCGACCGCGTGGCCCTTGCCCTGCGGGAACTGGGGCCGGGGATGGGTGACATCGTGCTGCGCGTCTGCTGCTTTCTGGAAGGGATCGAGATGACCGAGCGTCGTCTGGGCTGGTCTGCCCGTTCGGGCAAGATCGTGCTGCGACTGGCCCTGATGCGGCTTGAGCGGCATTATCATCAGGTCTATGGCGGCGGCCGCCCGCTGATCGGTTGAGACCGGCGCGCAGAATAGCTAACAGACGGGCAACCGGACGCCCTTCATCAGGTACGCTTATGAATATCACCCTGCGCCAGCTACGCTATTTTCTGGCCCTTGCCGAGCAGGGCCATTTCACCCGTGCGGCGGAAACCATTCATGTCTCCCAGCCCGCCCTGTCCATGCAGATCCGTGCGCTTGAGGATATTGCCGGGGGACAACTGGTCGAACGCACCCCGTCGGGTGTGGTGCTGACGCCGCGCGGGCGGGCGCTGGCCGGTCATGCGCGGCAGGTGATGGTGGCGGTTTCGGCGCTGGAACAGGGGCTGCGACAGCCCGGACAGGGCGGGCGGCTGATGCTGGGCATGATTCCCACCGTCGCCCCCTATCTGCTGCCCGAGGCATTGCCCGTCCTGCGCGCGCGCGACATCGGCCGCGACCTGCATTTGCGCGAGGCCCAGACCGAGGTTTTGCTGGACGATCTTGCCGCAGGGCGGCTGGACGCGGCGGTGGTGGCAACTCCGCCTGAAGATGACAGCATGGTCGCGACGCCGCTGTTCACCGATCATTTCCTGCTGGCGGGCAGCGCCGCGCGAATCGCGCAGATGGCGGGGCGGGCGATCACACCGGGCGATCTGGATCCCGGCAACCTGCTGCTGCTGGACGAGGGGCATTGCCTTGGCGATCAGGCGCTGGAGGTTTGCGGGCTGAAGCGCCGGTCCAGCCGGCTGAATCTGGGCGCGGCCTCGCTGGCGACGCTGTGCAGGCTGGCCGCGCAGGGAATGGGGCTGACCTTTCTGCCCCGGATCGCCCGCCGCCAGGAATGCGCCGCAGCACCTGGCCTGACCGTCATCGCCTTTCCCACCCCACAACCCTCGCGCCAGGTGCTGCTGATGCGCCGCGCCCCGACCCCGGCCGAGGGCTGGTTCGACGATCTGGCCGAAACCCTGTCCCGCGCGGGCGAGCGTTTGTTGACCGGGTAGCGGGCTCGGGCAGGCGTCTGCCCTGTGGTCATGGAGCCGCCCTCACCGCAATTGTGATCGCCAGGACAGGCCGCAAGGCAGCACGACTCCATGGATTTCCCCAAGACCAGGCGGATTTCCGGAACGACTTCGCCGCTATCCATGGTCACGATCTTCGGGCCGCAGTTGCGCCGGTTGATCTGCCGCTTGTTGCCATCAGGGACCAGTCGGCAATTTCAACATCAAGATGGGCTTCCAATCATGGGTAATGTGGCTTCATCAGTGATCCAAAATTGCAGGGTTCCTGCGCCGACAATACGAAACCCTGCAGGATGAAACCAGCAAAACCCGCAGTTCACCACGCAAAACCAATGCGTTCTGACCTGTTCAAAAAGGAATCGCACACTACACGACACCGGGGTGGTTGAGGGCGTCGCGTTGTGATTTTCTGACGGATTCTGCCTTGCGAACAGGATCGTCGGATGACCACGAAACTCAGCGCTGCCCTCAGCGAAAAGCTATCGCCGCATATTGATCTGAGCAAGAGCCGGCTGGAGACGCTGGCACTGCTGATCACGGGCATGATCGGTGCCCGGACGGTGAACCTGAGCCATATCGCCAGCGAACGCGGATCGCCTGTGAAACCCGTCTCGACCTACAGGCGTCTGCAACGGTTCTTCCAGCATGTCAGCCCGGACGCAGACTGGGCGGCCAGGTTGATCGTGGCGCTGCTGGGGGTGCGCGGGCGTGGCTGCTGTGCCTGGACCGGACCAACTGGCAGGTTCAGAACACCCCGTGTTTGAGACGCCGCCGCGTCAGTTTGGCGAAGAAGCCCTCGACCGCGTTGAGCCAGGAGGCGGAGGTCGGCGTTAAATGGAGGGTCCAGCGCTTGTGGCGCGCAAGCCACGCCATGACTTCGGGGGTCTTGTGCGAGGATACATTGTCGAGAACCACATGAATTGCCTTGTCCTTTGGAACGCTTTTTTCGATCCCGGCCAGAAAGGCGATGAAGTTCTGATGGCGGTGGCGGGCCATGGTCTGGCTCATGACCTCGCCAGTCAGCACGTTCAGCGCGGCGAACAGGGTGGTTGTGCCGTTGCGTTTGTCATCATGGGTCATGATCTGCGCGCGGCCCTTTTTCAGCGGCAGTCCCGGTTGCGTCCGGCCAAGTGATTGAATTTTCGTCATTTCATCGACCGACAGCACCACCGCATGGGCGGGCGGCGCGACATAAAGGCCCACGACATCGTGCAGCTTCTTCGCAAATTCGGGGTCGCGCGACAGCTTGAACTGCCGCCAGCGATGCGGGCTGAACCCATGCTCCTGCCAGATCGCACGCACCGTCGAGGCCGCCAGCCCGACCTTTGCCGCCATCGCCCGCAGCGTCCAGTGCGTCGCCGCGTGCGGCGGGGACTGCGTCAGACGGATCACCTCCGCCACCTTGTCAGCCCCGGTTTTCGGCGTTCCCCGTTTTCAGTGTCTCGGGCGGGCGGGTCTTTTTCCCGCAGCAGGCCATCAACGCCCTCATCGAGATACCGCGCCTGCCGGCGCCAGACCGTCGGCTTCGAAATCTGCGCCCGCCGCACGATCTCGAAGGTGCCATGGCCCTCCGCCGTGGCCAGAACAATTCCTGCCCGCCAGACACGCTTGCGCGCCGTCTTGCGGTTCTTGACCAACGACTGCAGTTCAGCGCGGTCCTCGGGGCTCAGGCAAAGGCAGATGTCATCACGTCTCATGCTCCAACATGACACGTCAAACCGCCAATGGGAATCCTATGTCAGGTGGGGAGCAGCAGCGGCCGCTCTTGCTGGCGCGCAGCGTCATCGCGCCGCCGCAATTGCCGCAATAGCAGATGCCGGTCGGCAGATTCGGGCCGCTGACGACGCGCGGCGGCGTCACCTTGGGATTGTTGGCCTGCAGGCAGCTTTGCACCGCATCAAAGGCCTCCCTGTCGATCAGCCGGAGCAAGGGGACGGTCACAACCTCCTTCTCCGGCATCACCTGGCACTTCTTGGAGCGCTTGTAGAACAATATAGGTGCGCCGCGTCAGTACACGGTAAAGCTGGCCGATTCCCCACCCGCCGCCATTCCGGGTAAAGATGTGGTTGCAGTTCAGGTGATTGACGGTGGCCTTGACGCCCATCGGGCCGGACATTCCATCACCCTCCAAAGCGAGGCGATAGATCATCCGCACCGTGTCGGCGTGCAACGGGCCGATCTTCAGCTTCTTCTTCATCTTCGCGCCACGTCCGCGCGCAGTTGCTCAGCCGCGCGCAGCGCTTTTCTTGTGGGAAAGCCCGTGCCGGTGCAACCAGTAGCCCACGGCCGAGACCTCCACCCGCAGCCCGCGTGCGTTCAGCAACGCCCGCGCCAGCGCCCCCTGCGTCAGACCGCCCTCGGAGGCCATGCGCCTGTGCGCCCAGTCGTCGCAAGGCCCAGGCTTGCTCCTGCCGCGATTGCGCTGTGGTCGGGGGACAAGCGATCCTGTCTCACGCCTGAGCCGCACCATGTCCTTGACGAACCTGATCGAAACCCGGAAATGCCCTGCCCCTGCCCGAAGAGTATTGCCCTCCTCTACAAACGGCACAACGCGCTCGCGCAACTCAATCGGATGTGGTTTTCCCATAAAGCACCCCCAATATTTGCCCCAACGACAGGGAATCACAGAAGGATGGCCTTGGGAGCCACGAATCCGGGCAGCTGGGTAACGCTCTGAGGCCGACCGGGCGGGCGAACGCGTGCCCGTGCTGGCGTGGCAGGCGGGCTTTGCGGTGATGTTTCAACTTTATCCCGAAATGCTCTAAAGCTCGATCTCGGTGCCCGGTTCCGCCTTGGGCAGGATCGGGATTTCGCGATCGCCCGGGCGCCGGTTCAGGCGCGGGTCGTCCTCGGGGGCGGGGCGCAGCATCTCGCGCAGGGTATCGCCGACCGGAGGCGGCGGCGGGGCATCGGCGCGGCGGCGGATCACGATATCGCCGTTTTCCAGCCGCTCGGGCGCTTGATAGTTCTTTGCGTCATCCATCAGATTGCCGATATCGCCCAGAACCGGGCGCAGGGAATTCATCGTATCGCCCAGATCGCGGCCCAGCCGGTCAAGATGCGGCTCGGCCTCCTTCAGCATGTTCTGCATGAAGTTTTCCAACCCGCGTTCGAACAGGCTGGTCTGATCCCCATCCGGCGTCCCGCCCTCTGGCGCGGGCGGATCGGCGGATGGCGGACTCCAGCCCTGTGCACCGGCCGCCAATGCCGATGCGCAGGTCAGGGCGGCGGTCAGGATCAGGGCATAGGGGTTGCGCATTGGCCGGTCCTTTGGCTGTTTGCACAGTCAACCCGCGCCCGAGGGCAAGAGTTCCGCGCTCAGGCGGTGCGCATGCCATGCATGTGGCGAAACGCTTCCCATGCCTCGTTCAGGGCGCGGGTGCGGGTTTCGGCCAGGCGGATCGCCTCGGGGGGCAGGCCGCGCGCGATGGCGCGGTCGGGGTGGTTCTCGCGGATCAGGTTGCGCCAGCGCTTGCGGGCCTCGGGCAGCGGAGTGTCGGGCGGGATGCCCAGCACTTCGCATGACGGGCAACCATGGCGCCGGTCGTGGCGGATGCGGATCGCCGCGACCTCATGCCCGGGAATGCCGAAGATGCGCGCCACCTCGTCGATGAAGATGATCTCGGCCTCGTTCAGGTCGGTATCGGCGACGGCGATGATGAACAGCCCCTCGATGATGTCGGACAGGACCGGATCGCCCTTGGGAAACATGCGCGCGATGCGCTGCGCCCAGGCATCGAAGCCGGCAACATCCTGGCGTGCCAGGTC
>NZ_JBKEBL010000134.1:0-5018 GCF_047973135.1 Paracoccus sp. (in: a-proteobacteria) | reverse complement strand
CTCTGGGATCTCGACAGCCAGATCGACGTCGCGATGGAGGATCTGCGCTGTCCGCCCGACGAAGCCGCGGTGACCAATCTTTCTGGCGGCGAGCGCCGGCGCGTCGCGCTCTGCAAGCTCCTGCTCGAAGCCCCGGACATGCTGCTCCTCGACGAGCCGACCAATCATCTCGACGCTGAGACCATCGCCTGGCTGCAAAAGCACCTGATCGAATACAAGGGCACGATCCTGATCGTCACCCACGACCGCTATTTCCTCGACGACATCACCGGCTGGATCCTGGAACTGGATCGCGGCCGCGGCATCCCCTACGAGGGGAACTATTCCGCATGGCTGGAACAAAAGGCCAAGCGGATCGCACAAGAGGCGCGCGAAGACAAGGCCAAGCAGAAGACGCTGGAACGCGAACTGGAATGGATCCGCGCCGGCGCCAAGGCGCGTCAGGCCAAGCAAAAGGCCCGGATCAACGCCTATAACGAAATGGCCAGCCAGTCCGAGCGCGAGAAACTGACCCGTGCCCAGATCATCATCCCGAACGGTGAAAGGCTGGGCAACAAGGTGATCGAGGTCAGTGGCCTGAAAAAGGCCATGGGTGACAAGCTGCTGATCGAGGGGCTGGAATTTGCGCTGCCTCCCGGCGGCATCGTGGGTGTGATCGGACCGAACGGCGCGGGCAAATCCACCCTGTTCCGCATGCTGACCGGCAATGAACAGCCCGATGCGGGCGACATCTCTTTGGGCGACACGGTGCAACTGTCCTATGTCGATCAGTCCCGCGACGCGCTGGACGCTGGCAAGACCGTGTGGGAGGAAATTTCCGGCGGGGCGGAACAGATCGTTCTGGGCGATGCGCAGATGAACAGCCGTGCCTATTGCAGCGCCTTCAACTTCAAGGGCGGCGACCAGCAGAAAAAGGTCGGGCAGTTGTCGGGCGGCGAGCGCAACCGGGTGCATATGGCCAAGTTGCTGAAATCCGGTGGCAACGTGCTGCTGCTGGACGAACCGACCAACGATCTTGACGTCGAGACCCTTCAGGCGCTGGAAGCCGCGCTTGAGGATTTCGCGGGATGTGCCGTGATCATCAGCCACGACCGCTTTTTCCTGGACCGGCTGTGTACCCACATCCTGGCCTTCGAAGGCGAGGCCCATGTCGAATGGTTCGAGGGCAATTTCGAAGCCTATGAGGCCGACAAGGTCCGCCGCCTCGGCCCGGATTCCATCGAGCCAAAGCGGGTGAAGTACAAAAAGTTTACGCGGTAGACCTATTGCAACCACGAGGTAAAAGAGCAATTCTCCACTCTATTTGTGGTGGAGAATTGTATGACAAGCTATGTATTTTACGCTGACGAAAGCGGCAATGTTACGCAGGAACCCGGTATATCCGACGAGGTGGGACCGTCGCGATATCTTTCAATGGGCGGGTGCCTGATCAAAAAATCAGAACTGCGCGCCACCAATGACGTCCTTGACCGGATACGTGAAAAATTCCGAAAGAAGAATAATTTACATGCGACGGATCTAAGCCATGTCCAGAAGCTGTATCTTATCGGAGAAATCATAAAAATAGGTATGCCGTTTTTTGGCGTCGTCAGCGACAAGAACACCCTTCGCGGCTTCAAGGAAAAGTCCGAAGGGAACCCGCAGGACTATTACAACCGGACTGCACTGTACCTTCTAAGCTTGCTTGGACGGTATCTGAAGAAAAGCGGCATAGACTGCAGTGGCGTTGAAATAGTCTTTGAGGAAAGAACGCATGATTACAAAAGGCTTGGGCGGTATATCCGTGCGGTCCAGCGCAAACCGACCGGAGATGGGGTTGATGGCATCACGCGTGTATCTGCAAATAATATTCGGGCGCAATCAAAGAACAACGAGCATCTTTTTGCAATTCCCGATATTTTGGCCCACGGGATATTTTCTGCATTCGACAGAAACAGGAATAATTTCGGCATCACTGAATGTCGGTATCTGCAAGAGATGATGCAAGGATTTTGTCACAACGGACAGGCCGAGCGATTTCACTTGATCAAGTCTGAAAGAATGCAGGACATCTGTGACCCAACTATAAAACTTATGGCTGAATATGGTCTCAAGATTGGTGAACAGGCGTAGAGGTCGTGCAACGGTGAATGACCTGCGGGCGGCGGCGTGCAGCCGCCCGTCAGCCAAGCAGCGGAACTTTGATATGGCTGTCTGGCTATGTTCCGACGCCTGCCCGCAGGCGCAAGACAGGCGGAAGTTTATCAATCACAGGGTGTATAAAGCATTGCCGCACAACTCCTGTCTGGTCTTATCGCAAGGTCTAAGTTAGCCTCGGGGACGGAATGGCGACTCGCGGCCACTTTTACATTGAACTGTTTTGACTTGGATTTGCAGGCAGCGGGCTTGTCCGTTCAAGTGAAACAGCTTTGTCAGAGGCCGCGCCGTGCATGACATGACCTATATCCACCCGATCCTTCTGTGTGGCGGGGCGGGCACCCGCCTGTGGCCGTTGTCGCGTAAAAGCTATCCCAAGCAATTCTCGCGGCTGGTCGGGCAGGACAGCCTGTTTCAGGCTGCTGCACGGCGGATGTCGGGGCCGGGTTTCACGGCACCAGTGGTCGTGACCGGCAATGATTTCCGCTTTATCGTCACCGAACAGCTTGCCGCCACCCGGATCGCCCCGCAAGCCGTGGTGATCGAGCCCGCGCCGCGCAACACCGCCCCGGCCATTCTGGCTGCCGCCCTGCTGCAAGAGATGCAGGAAAACGATTCGCTGATGCTGGTCGCGCCATCCGATCATGTCATCCCCGACGCTGCCGCCTTTCGCGCCGCGGTCGCCGCCGCCGTGCCCCGTGCGCAAGCGGGGGATCTGGTGACATTCGGCATCGCGCCGACCCGCGCCGAGACGGGCTATGGCTGGCTGGCGCTGGCGCAGGGGGCATCCGCCCAAGCGACCGAGCCTCAGCCGCTGGCCCGGTTCGTCGAAAAGCCCGGCCCCGACCGTGCCCGCGCGATGCTGGAATCGGAAAACTGCCTGTGGAATGCCGGGATCTTTCTGTTCACAGCCCGCGCGCTGATTGCCGCTTTTGGCACCCATGCACCGCAATTGCTGGATTCGGTGCGTGCGGCCGTTGCTGCCGCGCATACCGATCTGGGGTTTACCCGGCTGGATGCCTCGGCCTGGGACGGCGTGCCGGATATATCCATCGACTATGCAGTGATGGAAAAGGCCACGAATCTGTGCGTCATGCCCTTTGCGGGGGGCTGGTCCGATCTGGGCGGATGGGAGGCGGTGTGGCAGGAAAGCGGCCCGGACGACGCGGGCAATGTGATCAGCAATCATGCCACGGCCATTGATTGCCGGGGCTCGCTGCTGCGGTCAGAAACCGACCGGCAGGAGCTGGTTGGCATCGGGTTGCAGGATATCGTCGCCGTTGCCATGCCCGACGCGGTTCTGGTCGCCCATCGTTCGTGCGTGCAAGAGGTCAGGCAGGCTGTCGCCCTGCTGGCCGAACGCGAGGTGCGGCAGGCCACGACCTTTCCGACCGATCACCGCCCCTGGGGCTGGTTCGAAAGCCTGGTGACAGGCCCTCGCTTTCAGGTCAAGCGCATCGTCGTCAAGCCCGGAGCGGCGCTGAGCCTGCAAAGCCACCACCACCGGTCCGAGCATTGGACCGTGGTCGAGGGCACGGCACGCATCACCGTCGGCGACGAGGTACGGCTGCTGACCGAAAACCATTCAGTCTATATCCCGCTTGGCGCGGTACACCGGATGGAGAATCCCGGCAAGGTGCCGATGGTCCTGATCGAGGTGCAGACCGGCAGCTATCTGGGCGAGGACGACATCATCCGATATGAGGATCTCTATGCGCGCGGTCAGGGTGCCAACGGCTGACCGGCGGCAGCGGCTTTGCTGGCGGGACTGCATGGCATCCCCGTAAATGCAATGTTATTACATAATGAAATGCGATAGAATCATCGGGGTCTGCAACGTGGTTTTCCGTTCCAGGCCAACCGGAACCGGGTTGCCAGATCTCGCCCGCCAACCACGGACCGAAGCAAGGAGTGCAACACGATGCAGGAGGACGTGACGACCAGTTTCGTCCGGGAGGGCATGTCGTTCGAAGCGGCTGCGCGGCCCTATCTGGCGCAGGTACGCGCGGCTTTGCTGCGGTGGGCCGAGGTCGTATCGTCAGGGCATCTGGAAGATCTGCTTACCCTCTATGCCAGCGACGCCATCCTGGTCCCGACGATGGAAGATGCGGTCGGCGGCCATGCCGATGAACGGCGGGCCTATTTCGAAAGTTTTCTTGCCAACCCGAACCTGCGCTGCCGCATCGACAGCCTGCGCAAGCGGATCAGCCACAAGCTGGGAACGGTCGTCGTCGGTGGCCACTACACCTTCACCTTCGGGCTGGCCGGAACACAGCAGACCCTTCCCGCCCGTTATCTGTTTACCTTCGAGGAAATCGACGGGGCCTGGCTCATCACCGGGCACCACTCGTCGCGTATGCCTTCCTTGTCATGATTCAAGCACGGAAAATGCCATGTCCCTCTTTTCCCCTCGCCTCACCGTGGAACAGGTCGAGGAAGGCCACGGCCTCGCGCCAAAGTTCGGAGCTGACGGCCTGATCCCGGTCGTAACCACCGATGCCGGAAGCGGCGAGGTGCTGATGATGGGCGTGATGAATGCCGATGCTCTGACCCGCAGCATCCGGACCGGCGAGGCGCATTACTGGAGCCGCTCGCGTCAATGCCTCTGGCACAAGGGCGCGACCAGCGGGCTGGTGCAGAAGATCGTCGAAATGAGGATCGATGACGATCAGGACGCGATCTGGCTGCGGGTAGAGGTGTCCGGAGGCGCAAGCTGCCATGTCGGCTATCGCTCGTGCTTCTACCGCGCGGTACCGGTGGGCGGCGCGAAGGTGCCGACCCTGATCTTCACCGAGGCAGAGAAGGTTTTCGATCCCGTTCAGGTCTATGGCGATGCGCCCAATCCGACCCGGCTCTGACGCTTTCCGGATGGCGCTGGCGCT
>NZ_JBKEBL010000101.1:0-1695 GCF_047973135.1 Paracoccus sp. (in: a-proteobacteria) | reverse complement strand
TCCTGCCCGAAAATCTGCAAAAGCACGAGCCTGCGGTGCGCGCGCTGACGCGTCAGTACATGGACCGCTTTATCGACCGCGGCCATGCCGACCTGGTCGCCGACATCTTCTATGAAATCCCGCTGACCGTTGCCCTGCATTTTCTGGGCGTCCCTCAGGATGGTGCGGATGAGCTGAAGAACTTCGCGGTTGCCCATACGCTGAACACATGGGGCCGCCCGACACCTGCCGAACAGTTGGAGGTCGCGGAAAATGTCGGGCGCTTCTGGCAAACGGCGAACCGTATCCTGGACCGGATGATCGCCAGCCCCGAAGGCGAGGGCTGGATGTATGAAACGGTCCGCCAGCATTTCAGGCATCCCGATATCGTGCCTGAAAGCTATCTGCGGTCGATGATGATGGCGATCCTTGCTGCCGCGCATGAGACCACCTCGAACGCGACATTGAACGCGTTCTGGACGCTGCTGAGCAATCGCGACGCATGGGAGGAATTGTGCCAGAACCCCGCCCTGATCCCCAGTGCCGCCGAGGAATGCCTGCGTGTCGCGGGTTCCATCGTTGCCTGGCGGCGGATCACCACGGATGATGCGGTGGTCGGCGGCGTGGCGATTCCCAAGGGGCAGCGGTTGCTGCTGGTGCAGGCCAGCGCGAACAAGGATCCCCGGCACTGGGAAAACGCGGGGGATTTCGACATCTATCGCGACAACTCGGCCGAGCACATGTCCTTCGGCTATGGCGCGCATCAATGCATGGGCAAGAATATCGGCCGGATGGAGATGCGGGTCTTTCTTGAGGAATTTTCCCGCCGTCTGCCGCATATGCGCCTTGTCGCCGGACAGCGTTTCGAGAACCTGCCGAATGTATCCTTTCGCGGGCCGTCGCGGTTGCTGGTGGAATGGGATCCTGCGCTGAACCCGGAACGGCGCGACCCCGGCATTCTGGATCGCGCCATGTCCTTCGGGATCGGCGCGCCAGTGCGCGATGACATCCTGCGCCGGATGAAGGTGCGATCCGTCAGCGACGATTGCGACCGGGTAAGGCGGATCGTGCTGGCCGATCCGCGCGGCCGGCCTCTGCCGCCCTTTTCGGCGGGTTCGCATATAGAGCTGGTCTCGGGCGGGTTCCGGCGCAAATATTCGCTGTGCGGAGCCGTGAAGGACAGGGACAGCTATCAGATTGCCATTCTGCGCGAAGGCGGGGGCCGGGGCGGATCGGCGCATTTTCACAAAACGCTGAAGCCCGGCGATACGGTGAATATCGCCGGGCCGCGCAATCACTTCCGGCTGGATGAGGATGCCGCCCGTTACGTGCTGGTCGCCGGAGGCATCGGGATCACCCCCGTTCTGGCGATGGCCGACCGGCTGAAGGCGCTTGGCAAGCCCTATCACCTGCATGTCTGCGCCCGGACCCGCAGCGCGCTGCCGCTGGCTGACCGGCTGCATGCGAATCACGGTGCGGCCCTTTCGCTGCATCTTGGCGACGAGGGCACGCGGCTGGATCTGGGCGGGGCGCTGACCCCGCTGGCCAAAGGCACGCAGGTCTATGCCTGCGGCCCGGCGCGGATGCTTGAGGCGCTGGATACCCTGTCGCTGGGCTGGCCCGAGGGCACGCTGCATTACGAACATTTCTCGGGCGGGCCGGGGGCGCTGGATCCCGCCGTTGAACACGGGTTCGAGGCGGTGCTGTCCGACAGCG
>NZ_JBKEBL010000271.1:0-8536 GCF_047973135.1 Paracoccus sp. (in: a-proteobacteria) | reverse complement strand
GCCATGAAAGTGGTGGCCATGGAAACATTTACGATCTTGGCTACCCGCCTTTGCCCTGATTGTCAAATTCGGAATAAAACCGGAACCAGTCCGACCACTCAGGTTGTAAAACGATCAACGCAAAACAATAAAATATGGCCGCTATGTAAATCACAATTCCCATCGTGATAAGGGACATTGCAGCAGAACTTCCCTCTGGAAGTGGGACCAATGACCCGCGCAATGGCAACGCACAGAAAAAGGCGAATAACAATAGCGGTGCGTTGGCGATTGCGTAGTTGCTCCAGAACTCATTGGTGAAATAGATGTCCAAACCATACATTTCGCTTTGGGGTAGGAGGGCCGCACAAAGTAATGCAAAGGCAAATACCGACAGCAAAACATACCAGCGTATCTGTTGGATTATTTTCGTTACCAGAACCGTGGCAATCATAACTATAAGAAATTGAAATAATAAACTCATGATTGTCAGTTTCGTTATATAGAAAATTCCAGAAAGTCTAAATTCCCCCCAATCGTAACGACTGTTACTAGTGAGAAAAAAACTAAGAATAATGCCGATAGGGTTCATCATCACAAATGCAGCCAAAGACACGGTAAGGATATTCACAAAGTATGCGGTGATCTGTTTCACATTACCCGACATAGATTTCATAATCCTTTTCCATCACGATGCGCGTGATCAATGGCGCAAACCCGTAAGAATGCTGCAATAACCACCACGCATTCATTGCATGCGCCAGACTGCTGTGAACTCTATAAAATTCGCTCAGATCATTGAGGACGGATTCCTTAAAACTATCGTTGTCCTGCAAGTCGATAAATGCGTGTTTGGGAGCCCCGAATTCGACCAGATCATCACTGTCAATCCCAAACGCATCATAGAGAAAGCACGTTAGGGTCAGTGAATATGTCTTGGCGTCTTCGTTATAACAATATTTTTTGACGATAGCGGACACATGTTGCAAACCATGCACGGTCAAAGTCAAACCATTGCCCATATCATTGGTCAGATTAATCTTGTCTGCAAAGCCATAATTCTTAAACGCAGGCACCCCAAGATCATCAATCACGTCAATCTGGTTTATATCCCAATTGGCGATCTGTAAAGCCTGATGCAATCTGTGATTTGAGGTCTGCTTGGGGCCAGGGGCATTTAAGACACGATCACAATACACCCCAACATCAATATGATTGACCGCTAGCCTGTTCAGGTCCGCATCTTCGTGATATTCCACTTTCGACAGAGGGCGCGGTGCTGACACCGGACCGAACATGTGATTGAAATACCGTTCCGCAAATCCGGTGGTATCCAGACGCGCCCCGGCCAGTGCCTCCGAAAGCCATTCGCGCAACCGCAAAATACGCGCTGATCTGGACATATCGAGCGAGAAAATTTCGCCTATGTTCCTTCCGATATCCGTAGGGTCAAAATACCCCTCAGGCAATTTGCGATGATTAGAAAACGTTGCGTCCTCGGCAAAGGTCATTACCGGGGCATCTCCCCCAATCAGATTTTTCACAACGGGATCCTGTGTTGTGTATTGGAGACCAGTCGCATTGATCTGATTATAGATCGTATTGCTATCAGCCCCATAGGCCACGAGCATCGGCTTTTCCAAAGAATATTTGCATTTTTGACACATCGCCACGACCTGAGAAACCGGTGTCGTGCTCGAAAACGGTGGAGTAGGTGTGCCACCCCTTGTTTCAACATTTTGTCTGAGCAATTGGCTTTTAAATATCATGATCCATCCTGCTTTTTCCAAAACTGTTTGTGCGCTTTGGTGTGTAGGGCCTCAAAATATTGACGCTTTTCCGTCATCCCACCCGGTTTTGTAAAATGCTCTGACGATATGAGCCGCTGTCCAGACAGCCAACACGCGGCAAGGTAATACGCCGCAGAATTTTGATCACAATTCGGATCATGCGCATTCAAGAATTCCATTTCATCAAGGATCAAACGCCTATGATTTTGAGTGGATTCAATCTCAGGATATTCTTTTTGCAGCCAGCACATAGTATCGCGACAAAATCTCGCGCGTTTGAGCTTTTGAAACGCTTTCAGATTGGCGTTCGTTATGCGAATTGTTGCTGCACTTGCCGAACTTGCGATGGGTATGAGGCGTATTATCAGCATATCTTCGAAAATATCACGTACGACGAAGCTATAAACGAGATCGTTGAAAATGTATTTTTGGGAGTTCACTTCGGAGATCTCTAAATAATATTTTATGATGCCATTTTCCCAAAATCTGAAAAAATACCATGTTTCGTTTGTGTTTTGCACTTTGATGAATTTTCTGAAATGCTTCCAGAGAGCGTCTAAACCAGCACGCGAGCGGATGTAAATTCCCGGTTCTTTGTCCCACATGCACCACGGCGGCTTGCCCGGTGTGAACAGCTTGGCGGTAAAGTCGCTGTCCTCGTCCAGCCGCACAATCCACGGGGCCACGTTTTTCAGATCATCATAGGCATCGCCTTTGAACAAGCACCGGTGCTCTAACCTCGACGTGTCCAGCATTTCCGGCAGCCCAAAGATCTTGGCCGCATCAAGGATGGCATAGGTTTGCATCGGCGGGACTTTGTCGGGATCGCCATAATGTTCGATCTCCACCTCTGTCGGCTCTGGCTGGCCAAAGAGCGGCTCACGCAAGGCATCGGGGAACGGTCTTTGGGGGGCCAGACGCCGAACTGGTCGCCCAGAGGTTCGACGCCCTCGATGGTCTCGATGGTGAGAAGTGGGCCGTCCTCCGGGGACGGGGTGGCTTGCAGGGCCTCAAGGCTCCATGGGTCGTCGGTCGTCACTATCGTCTTGTTCGGCCATGCCACATAAATCCACTTTTGGTGATCACCTGATCTTTGCAGAATACCCTTGCGGTTGCAAACGGGCCCTATTGAATTGATTGAGACATTTGCCACCATTTATGCGATACGAGGTGATGCGCAAACGAGGTCCTTTTCATGTCACGCCCGAGGACCGGAAACGGGTTGAGGGCATCGTCTCCCGCCCCGCCACGCCGCACGCGGCATGTCTGGCGTTGCCGGATCGTTCTTCTCAGTGCCGAGGATCTAGGGACATCAGCAATCTGCGCGGCCAGCGGCACGTCGAAGACAACCGTATGGCGCTGGCAGGCGCGGTTTCTGGCCGAGGGCGTTGATGGGTTGCTGCGCGAGAAGACCCGCCTGCCCGAGACGCTGAAAACGGGGAACGCCGAAAACCGGGGCTGACAAGGTGGCGGAGGTGATCCGGCTGGCGCAGCCCTTACAGCAGCGCGACCGCCCGCAGGACCGAGGGGTTCAGGCCGTTCCCGCCCCCTGCGACATAATCCTGCAACTGGCGGCGCATCCGCGGTTCCCAGAAATCGCTCAGATGCGCCGCGACCTTTTCGGCGGGTTCGCCCGGCTGGCTGTTGAAGAAGGTGGCGATCTGATTGGCCATCATGACCAGTTTTTCAGGCGACATCGGAAACCTCGGTGCGCAGTCTTTCGGGGTGAGAGAACAGGTCGAACCCCTGGCCCTGCGCAAAGGCGGCAAGGGTCAGGCCGGCATCTTCGGCAAGGCGCAGCGCGTGCAGCGTGGGGGCGGATACCGCGATCAGGATGGCGCAACCCGCCATGGCGCATTTCTGCACCATCTCGACCGAGACCCGGCTGGTCAGCACGAATGCGCCCTGTTCCGCATCCAGCCCCTGCCGCGCCATCGCGCCGATCAGCTTGTCCAGCGCGTTGTGGCGGCCCACATCCTCGCGTGCCATCACCACGCCCTTGCCGGGCATCAGAAACCCCGCCGCATGGACGGCACGGCTTTGGTCATGCAGCGGCTGCCACATCCGCAGCGAGGCGGATGCGCCATCCACATCCCCGGCCTCAAGCACCGGGCCGCGATCATGCAGGCGCGGCAGCGGGCGGATTGCCTGATCCAGCGAATCGATCCCGCACAGGCCGCAGCCGACCGGCCCGGCAAGGCTGCGCCGCCGCGTTGCCAGCGCATCGCCGCGATCCCCTGCCAGCCACATCCGCGCCTCGATCCCCCGGTCATGGACGACCACCTCGCAAGAGGCGATCTGACCGGGCGTGGCGATCCCTTCGGTCAGGGAAAAGCCGATGGCGAAATCGTGCAGGTCGGCGGGCGTGGCCATCATCACCGCATGGGTGGTGCCGTCATAGACCATCGCCACGGGCGTTTCCTCGGGCAATGTCCGGCGCATGGCCGCGCGGCTGCCCGCGCGGATATGGAGGGCCGGGCTGGCACCGATGGATGCGGGCAGGTCCATGCTATTCCGCCGCAGACTGGATGCGGCGCGCGCGCGCGGCCTGTTCGGAATAACGTTCCTGCCAGTCGCTTGGCCCGTTCGAGGGGCTGACCTGCACGGCCGTCACCTTGTATTCGGGGCAGTTCGTCGCCCAGTCGGAATACTCGGTGGTGACGACATTGGCCTGGGTCGCCGGGTGGTGAAAGGTCGTATAGACGACACCGGGCGCAACCCGGTCGGTGATGGTGGCGCGCAGCGTGGTTTCGCCCGCGCGACTGGCCAGCCGCACCCAGTCACCCTCGTTCACGCCGCGAAGCTCGGCGTCATGGGGATGGATTTCCAGCAGATCCTCGGGGTGCCAGACGACATTCTCGGTTCGCCTCGTCTGCGCGCCGACATTGTATTGCGACAGGATCCGCCCGGTGGTCAGCAGCAGAGGAAAGCGCGACCCGGTCCGTTCGTCGGTCGCCACATATTCGGTGACGATGAAATGCCCCTTGCCGGACACGAACCCGCCGATATGCATGGTCGGCGTGCCGGTGGGGGCCTTGTCGTTGCAGGGCCACTGGACCGAGCCCAGTTCCTCAAGCCGGTCAAAGCTGACCCCGGCAAAGCTGGGCGTGGTTGCCGCGATCTCGTCCATGATCTGGCTGGCATGGGTATAACGCCAGTCCGCCCCCATCGCATTGGCCAGCATCTGCGTGACCTGCCAGTCCTCATAGCCGTTCCGGGGGGCCATCACCTTGCGCACGCGGTTGATGCGGCGTTCGGCATTGGTGAATGTCCCCTCCTTTTCCAGAAAGGTCGAGCCGGGCAGAAAGACATGCGCATAATTCGCCGTCTCGTTCAGGAACAGGTCATGAACGATGACGCATTCCATCGCCCGCAGCCCCGCCGCGACGTGATGGGTATCCGGGTCCGATTGCAGGATGTCCTCGCCCTGACAATAGAGGCCCTTGAACGTGCCTTCGACAGCGGCATCCAGCATGTTGGGAATGCGCAGGCCGGGTTCCGGGTCGATCTGAACGCCCCATGCCTGTTCGAATATCGCCCGCACATCGGGCAGCTTGACATGGCGATAGCCCGGCAATTCATGCGGGAAGGATCCCATGTCGCAAGAGCCCTGCACATTGTTCTGCCCGCGCAGGGGGTTCACGCCCACGCCGGGCCGACCGATATTGCCGGTCAGCATGGCCAGATTGGCAATGCCCATCACCGTGGTCGAACCCTGACTGTGTTCGGTCACGCCAAGGCCGTAATAGATCGCGCCATTGCCCCCGGTCGCATACAGCCGCGCGGCGGCGCGCAGATCGGCGGCGGGAACGCCAGTCACGGGTTCCAGCGCCTCGGGCGAGTGGCGCGCATCGCTGACGAAATCGACATAGAACTGAAATTCATCCCAGTCGCAGCGTTCGCGGATGAACGCCTCATTGAACAGCCCCTCGGTCACGATCACATGCGCCAGGGCCGTCACCACGGCAACATTGGTGCCGGGCCGCAGAGGCAGATGATACGCCGCCTCGACATGGGCGCTGCGGACAATATCGGTCCGGCGGGGATCGACCACGATCAACCGCGCGCCCTGCCGCAGCCGCTTTTTCAGGCGGCTGGCAAAGACAGGGTGGCCGTCGGTCGGGTTCGCGCCGATGATCAGCACCACATCGGTCTGTTCGACGCTGTCAAAATCCTGCGTCCCGGCCGAGGTGCCGAAGGTCTTGCCCAGACCATAGCCGGTGGGTGAATGGCAGACCCGCGCGCAGGTGTCGGTATTGTTGTTCATGAACACCGCGCGGGCCAGTTTCTGCACCAGATAGGTTTCCTCGTTGGTGCAGCGGCTTGAGGTGATCACACCGATGGACCGGCGGCCATGTTTGTCCTGCAACGCGCGCATCCGGTCAGAGGCGAAAGCCAGCGCCTCGTCCCATTCGACCTCGCGCCAGGGATCCTCGATCCGGTCGCGGATCATCGGCTTCAGGATGCGGTCGCGGTGATTGGCATAGCCATAGGCGAAACGGCCCTTGACGCAGCTATGCCCGCGATTGGCCTTGCCATGTTTCCACGGCACCATACGGACCAGTTGGTCGCCACTCATCTCGGCCTTGAAGCTGCACCCGACGCCGCAATAGGCACAGGTGGTCACGACCGATCGTTCCGGCGTGCCCAGTTCGATCACCGATTTTTCCTGCAAGGTCGCGGTCGGGCAGGCCTGCACACAGGCCCCGCAACTGACGCAATCCGAGGACAGGAAATCGTCGCCCGCCGCGCCCGCGCTGACCTTGCTGTCAAAGCCGCGCCCCTCGATGGTCAGGGCGAATGTACCCTGCACCTCTTCGCAGGCGCGTACACAGCGCGAGCAGACGATGCATTTCGACGGATCGAAGCTGAAATAGGGGTTGCTGTCGTCCTTTGGCGTCCAGCGCGGATTGGCCTCGCCCTCGGGCATCCGCAGCCGCGCCTCGGACTGGCTGCGCGCACCGGTTCCCGAGGGGTCGAAATGGTTGTCGCCGGGGGTATAGCGCACATCGCGCAGCCCGACCTGTCCCGCCGCTGTCTGCAACTCGCAATCGCCATTGGCGGCACAGGTCAGGCAATCCAGCGGGTGATCGCTGATATACAGCTCCATCACGCCCTTGCGGATCCTGTCCACCTTGCCCGAGCGGGTATGCACCACCATCCCCTCGGAGACCGGAGTGGTGCAGCTTGCGGGCGTGCCCTTGCGGCCCTCGATCTCGACCACGCAGAGGCGGCATGACCCGAATGCCTCAAGGTTGTCGCTGGCACAAAGCTTCGGCACCATGATCCCGGCCTCGGCCGCGGCGCGCATGACGGATGTGCCCTCGGGCACGGTCACAGCCACGCCATCGACGATCAGGCTGACCGGCACACCAGCAGTTGCGGGTGTTCCCATATCGCGGTCGCCGCCGGGCGGGAATGCGGGGATGATAAAGTCCTTCATTCGGCGGCCTCCTTGTGGCGCGCAAAATCATCGGGAAATCCGGTCAGCGCGGACATGACCGGAAAGGGCGTAAAGCCCCCCAGGGCGCAAAGCGAGCCATCCCTCATCGTATCACAAAGATCGGTCAAAAGCTCGGCGGCGGATGCGTCGCCCGCAGCGATGCGGTCGATGGTTTCCACGCCGCGCACTGCGCCGATGCGGCAGGGGGTGCATTTGCCGCAGGATTCGATGGCGCAGAATTCCATCGCAAAGCGGGCCATCTGCAACATGTCGGCGGTATCGTCGAACACCACCAGCCCGGCATGGCCGATCAGCCCGCCCTGCTGGTCGAATTCCTCGTATCCCATCGGCGTGTCGAATTTGCTGACCGGCATATAGGCCCCCAGCGGCCCGCCGACCTGCACCGCCTTGACCGGCCGCCCCGAGGCCGTGCCGCCGCCGATCTCGTTTACCACCTCGCCAAGGGTCAGGCCGAACGCGGTTTCGAACAGCCCGCCATGTTTCACGTTTCCGGCAATCTGCAACGTGACGGTGCCGCGCGACCGGCCCGACCCGAAATTCGCATAAGCCTGCGCGCCGCGTTCGAAGATCACCGGTACCGTCGCCAGGCTGATGACGTTGTTGACGACGGTGGGACGGCCCAGAAACCCCTGCAACGCGGGCAACGGAGGCTTGGCCCGCACCACGCCGCGCTTTCCTTCAAGCGAGTTCAGCAGACTGGTTTCCTCGCCGCAGACATAGGCCCCGGCACCGGTGCGGATCTCCATGTCGAAGGCGCGCCCCGAACCCAGAACATCCAGCCCCAGAACCCCGGCCTCGCGCGCGATGCCGACGGCGCGGGTCATCACCGCAATCGCGTCGGGATATTCGCTGCGCAGATAGACATAGCCGCGCGTCGCACCCACCCCCAGACCGGCAATCGCCATGCCCTCGATCAGGGTGAAGGGATCGCCCTCCATGATCATGCGGTCGGCGAATGTGCCGCTGTCGCCCTCATCGGCATTGCAGACGATATATTTCTGCACGGCCTCGGCCTGCATCACCGTCTTCCACTTGATGCCGGTCGGAAAGCCCGCGCCGCCACGCCCGCGAAGGCCGCTGTCCGTCACCTCCTGCACGATCTGCGCCTGCGTCATGGCGATGGCACGACGCAGTCCGGCCAGACCGCCATGCGCCTGATAATCATCCAGATCCAGCGGGTCGATCACCCCGCAGCGCGCAAAGGTCAGCCGCGTCTGGCGGGCGAAATAGGGAATATCCTCGACAGGACCAAGGCTGTCCAGCGTGCCGTCCAGCAGCGCGGGCACATCTCCGGGCGCGACCG
>NZ_JBKEBL010000344.1:0-2980 GCF_047973135.1 Paracoccus sp. (in: a-proteobacteria) | reverse complement strand
GGCGCGAACTTCACCCACCCGGTCTCGGGGCCGGTCGGGGCGACCTCGCACCGGGGCGATGAAAGCATCGCGCTGATCGGCACCGACCCGGAAGGGCATGCCGAACACGCCTGGAAGATCGTGGACAACTTCTTTGGTCTTGGCGGAGGGTCGCTGTTCATCAAGACCCATCCGAACAGCACGCATCTTTACGTCGATGCGCCGCTGAACCCGGATGCCGAAGTGTCAGCCAATGTGGCGGTGTTCGACATCCCCGCCATGGGGGGCGATCCGGCGGTGGACCCGGAGTTCAGGACCCTGCCGATCGGCGAATGGGCCGGCATCGCAGATGGACAGCCGCGTGTGGTGCAGCCGGAGTTCAACAAGGAAGGCACCGAGGTCTGGTTCAGCGTCTGGAACGGCAAGGATCAGGAATCGGCCATCGTCGTGGTGGATGACAAGACGCTGGAGCTTAAGCACGTCATCAAGGATCCGCGCCTTGTGACGCCGACCGGCAAGTTCAACGTCTATAACACCAAGACCGACACGTATTGACCGGATCGGGGGCGGGCGCCGTCCGGTCCCCGCCCGTGTCTTTCATTGCCAGAGAGGGCGGAATGGCGGGCAAGATCCATTTGATCGGCGCGGGGCCGGGCGATCCCGAATTGCTGACGCTGCGCGCGCTGCGGTTGATACAGGATGCCGATGTCGTGGTGCATGACCGGCTGGTCTCGGCCGGGATCATGGCCCTTGTGCCTGCGACCGTGCGGCGGATCGCCGTCGGCAAGGCTGCGGGGTTTCATCCGGTTCCGCAGGGGCGGATCAACGCGATTCTGGTTGAACTGGGGCAGGCAGGGCTGACGGTCGCGCGGCTGAAGGGCGGCGATCCGATGATCTTTGGCCGCGGCGGAGAAGAGGGGCAGGCCCTGACCGATGCGGGCATCGCCTGGGACTACGTTCCCGGAATCACGGCGGTTCAGGGGGCAGCCATGGCGACGCGCCTGCCGCTGACGCAGCGCGGGCTGGCCACGGGGTTGCGGCTTGTGACCGGGCACCGGGCGGGCGACGGGCCGCTGGATTTGGACTGGGCCTCGCTGGCCGATCCCGACACCACGCTGGCGGTCTATATGGGCGCGGAGAATATGGCTGGCATCGCGGCACGGCTGATCGCGCAGGGCATGCCCGCCGATCTGCCGGTGCTGGCGATCTCGGGCGCGACGACGGCGCAGGAAATGCGGCTGACCGCGACGCTGGCTGCTATCGGCGCGCGGCTTGAGGTGACGCCCATGCCCGCGCCGCTGCTGTTCATCCTTGGCCGGGTGGCGGCGCTGGCCGGTGATGCGGCGCTGCCGCTTCCGGCGCGGCCCCCTGCGGTGCACCGGCTGGCGGCACGCCATGGTTAAGCTGATCGCCCTTGCCGCCACTCTGCTGGCCGCAGCGGGCACGGTCCCCGCAGAGCGCGCGGCGGAACTGGAACATATGGTCAGGCAGGATTGCGGTTCCTGCCACGGGCTGCGCATGACCGGTGGCCTTGGCAGCCCGATCACCCCCAAGGCGCTGGCCGGGCGCAGTGTCGAGGATCTGTCGCCGGTCATTCTGGACGGCCTGCCCGGCACCGCCATGCCTGGCTGGCGTCCGCTGCTGACCGAGGACGAGGCGCGCTGGATCGCCCGCTATCTGCTGACGGAGAGAAACTGATGCTCAAGGCTTTCGCGGCGTTGATATTGCTGGCCGCCCCGGCGCTGGCTGACGATCTTCGGGGGACCGGTGATCTGGGGCTGATCGTGGAACGCGAGGCCGGATCCCTGCTGGTCGTGGACCGCAGCGAACGCGCCGCCATCGGCCGGATCGAGGGGTTGGGCGATCTGTCCCATGCCAGTCTGGTCTATTCGCCCGACGAACGTTTCGCCTTTGTCTTTGGCCGCGATGGCGGGCTGACCAAGGTTGACATCCTGACCCAGCGGATCACAGCCCGCGTGGTGCAGGCGGGCAATTCCATCGGCGGGGCGATCTCGGATGACGGGCGGCTGGTCGCGGTGGCAAATTACGAACCGGGCGGGGTGCGGGTCTTTGACGCCGACACGCTGGAGATGGTCGCCGATGTGCCCATGCGGTCGAAAACCGTGGGCATC
Source organism: Paracoccus sp. (in: a-proteobacteria) (assembly GCF_047973135.1). Classification (GTDB taxonomy): domain Bacteria; phylum Pseudomonadota; class Alphaproteobacteria; order Rhodobacterales; family Rhodobacteraceae; genus Paracoccus. The sequence goes on along the minus strand of NZ_JBKEBL010000344.1, from coordinate 869 downwards.
GCCGATGCGCCGGGATCGCGTTTCGTCGTTGCCACATGGGACACCGGCGAGGTCTGGATTCTGGATCATGCCGCCGATCCGGCCAACCCCGTCATCACCCGGCTGCCGGACGTGGGCGCAAATCCGTATGACGCGCTGATGACGGGTGACGGGCGGACCTATATCGTCGGGCTGTTTGGCGAAAAGGGGCTGGCCGCCATTGATCTGTGGCAGGATCCGCCTCAGGTCACGCGGTTCCTGTCCGATTACGGGAAGGATCAGCCCGATCTGCCGGTATTCAAGATGCCGCATCTTCAGGGCTGGACTCTGGCCGATGGCGTCTTTGCCCTGCCCGCCGTGGGGTTGCATCAGCTTTTATGGGTCGATGCCGCCTCGCTGACGGAAATCGCCCGCACCGATCTGGCCGGTCAGCCGGTCTTTGCGCTGGCCCGCCCGGACAAGCGCGAAATCTGGGTGAATTTCGCGCCGCCCGACAATGACAAGGTGCAGATCGTCGATGTGCTGACCCACCGGGTCATCGATACGCTGACCCCCGGCAAGGGCGTGCTGCATATGGAATTCGCCCCGCGCGGGCGCGAGGTCTGGCTGTCGGTCCGCGACGAAAACCGGGTCGAGATCCGCGATGCCCGCAGCCATCAGGTTCTGGACGAAAGTCCGGCACAGGCCCCCTCGGGCATTTTCTTCACCGACCGCGCGCACCGGATGGGATTTTGACCATTGATGATACGGATCTGCGCCTGCTTGACGATTTTCAGCGCGACCTTCCTCTGGTCCCACGCCCCTTTGCCGTGATGGGGGTGACGCTTGGTATCCCCGAGGCCGGGGTGATTGCCCGGCTGGAGGCGTTGCGCGGCGCGGGCCGGATCGCG
>NZ_JBKEBL010000066.1:0-26180 GCF_047973135.1 Paracoccus sp. (in: a-proteobacteria) | reverse complement strand
GGTGGTGCGGGAATGGCCAGAAAATGCCGGGTTTTGGGCGGGCACTGGGGCGGCACCGGGTGTGCACAGGCTGTACACCGGTATCGTGCGTTGCGTGACGTCAGCGCCGCGAAGATTGCGTCCCGCGGTGGCCGGGGGGGCTCTGTGCCCCCCGGACCCCCGGCATAAGCCTGCGGCGGGCGGGGTGCCTATGGGTGGGTGGTGGTGCTGCCATCCGCAGGCCGGAGCGCGCGCCGAAGGCGCGCGTCCGGCCGGGCGGCAGCGGGCGGTTCGGGCTTTGCCCGGACCGCACCCCCGTTTCCGTCACAGCGGCGCCTGTCGCGTTGCGCCACTGTTCAGCGGCCTGTCGCCGCCATCCGGTCGGCATAGTCCAGTGCGGCCAGCATGTTGATGTGGTTCGCCTTGCCCGTCCCGGCGATGTCGAACGCCGTGCCGTGATCGACCGAGCAGCGGTCGATAGGCAGGCCAAGCGAGACATTCACCGCCGTGTCGAAGGCGATCAGCTTGATCGGGATATGGCCCTGATCGTGATATTGCGCGACCACCAGATCGAAACCCCCGGTATTGGCGCGGTGATAGACCGTGTCGGCGGGGATGGGCCCCTGCACGTTCAGCCCCTCGGCCTGTGCCAGACTGATGCCCGGCGCAATCTGGTCGTCATCCTCATGCCCGAACAGCCCGTTCTCGCCGCAATGGGGGTTGATGCCTGCCACGGCGATACGCGGATTTTCCAGCCCCATACGCAGCAGATGCGCGTGCCCCACGCGGATCGTCTCAAGCACGCGCTGCGGTGTTGCGCGCCCGATCGCATCGCGCAGCGACACATGGGTCGAGACATGCAGCACGTTCAGCGTCGGCGCGGCCAGCAGCATCCAGCTTGACGCCGCGCCGGTCAGATGCGCCAGCATGCCGGTATGGCCGTCATAGTGATGGCCTGCCGCGTTCAGCGCCTCTTTGTTGATCGGGGCGGTGACGATGCCAAGGGCCGCGTCCCCCATGGTCATCTGCACCGCCCTTTCGATGAACCGGAACGAGGCTTCGCCGCAGGCTGGCGACTGGACGCCGAACCTGCCCGGCAACCCCTTGACCGGAACATGAATGACGCGGATCGCCCCTTCTGGCACGGCATCGCCGAAATCGGCCAGCGTCAGTTCCAGCCCGCAGACCGTCAGCGCGCGGGCCAGGGTCGGGCGGTCGCCGATCACGACATAGCGCGCGCGATCTGCCGGGGGCAGCGCCGCCATGGCCTTGACCGTGACTTCGGCCCCGACGCCCGAAGGATCGCCCATGGTGATGACGATGGGTTTGACGGTCATCTTTCGTCTCCTCGAAGGTTGAAGGCGTTCAGGCATCGCGCCGGGATTTTGCCGTTCAGGATGGTGCGGATGTCCTCGATCACCATCAGGCCGACATTCTCGAACGCCTCAAGCGTGTCAGCGCCGGAATGGGGGGTGAAAATCGCGTTCGGATGCGCAAACACCGGATGCGTGATGTCCGGCGGCTCTTGCGTAAAGGCGTCGATGGCCACGCCGCCAAGCTGGCCGCTGTCCAGCGCCCGCGCCACGGCATCAAGATCCATGACCTCGCCCCGCGCCAGATTGATCAGCCGCGCCCCCTTTTTCATCCGCCCAAGCGCCTCGTCGTCGATCAGCGCCGCATTCCGGGTACCACCAAAGACATGCAGCGAAACGTAATCGGCGCGCGCCAGCAGATCGTTCAGCGACAGCAGGCCGATCCCGCTGGACGACGCGAAACCCGTGTCGGGACAGTAATCATGCGCGATGACGGTCATCCCCAGCCCCTTCGCCAGCCTTGCCAGCCGCTTGCCGATATTCCCCAGCCCGACAATCCCCAGCGTCTTGCCGCCAAGCTGGCCGCCGGCGCGCCGGTCCCAGCCGCCTGCGACGACCGAGGCATGGCCCTGCGGAATGAACCGCGCCAAGGCGAACATCATGCCCACCGCCAGTTCCGCCACCGCATCGGCATTGGCGGCGGGGGTGTTGCAGACCGGCAGACCCGCGGCGGTACAGGCGGGGATGTCGATATTATCGACGCCGACGCCGTGTTTCAGCACGGCGCGCAGCCGGGGCGCGCCTTTCAGGGTGCCGGCGCTGACCGGGACCAGCCCGGCCACCAGAAAATCTGCCCCCGACATGTGACCGGGCAGATCCTCTGCCGTGCAGCGGATCAGGGTCCAGCCCTCGCGCGCGATCAGATCGGGCACGCGCCCGTGCTTGCCGAAGCCGGGCGAGGTGGTGACGATTGTGGTCATTCGCGCAGGCCCCGCGCCTCCAGTATGGCGATGATCGCTTTGTCCTGTCCGGCATCAGGCAGCAGCGCGGGCTGGCGCGACAGACCGACGGACGGATCGTTCATGTACAGCGCGCGCTTGACCAAAGCGGGCGGAAAGCCAAGCGCGTACAGATCCTTGCGCAGCCCGGCAAAGTTTTCCTGCGCCGCCGCAGCCGCCGCCAGATCGCCCGAATTGAACCCGGCGACAATCTGCGCCAGCAGATGCGGAGCGACATTGCCAAGCCCCGACACGACCCCGGCGCAGCCCTGTTCCAGCCCCCACAGAACAAGGTGATCAGGCGCGCAATATACCCTGAAATCGCCGGTCTCGCGCGCGACGGCCAGATATTCCAGCACCGTTTCGGTCGCCCCGCCCGAATCCTTGATCCCGGCGATATTGGGATGCTGGGCCAGGACGCGCGCGGTCGCGGGCTCGATATGGTTCTGGGTTCGCGCCGGAATGTCATACAGATAGACGGGCGTTTGCACCGCGTCGGCAATGGTGGTGAAGTGCCGGATCAGCCCGTCCTGTGTACAGGCGATGAAATAGGGGGTGATGACCGCGATTCCATGCAGCCCCAGCCCATCGACCGCGCGCGCCAGTTGCAAGGACTCGAAGGTTGCGGGGCAGCCGATATTCGCGATCACTTTCACCCGGCCCGCCACCTCGTCCATCACCTCGGAGATCAGGCGCATTTTCTCATCATGGGTCAGGGCAGAAAAGTCGCCATTCGTCCCGCAGACCATCAGGTCATTCCCCGCCGCGACCTGCCTGCGCACCTGCGCGCGGGTGGCGGCATAGTTGACGGTCTCGTCCGGGTTGAAGCAGGTCACGATGGCGACATGGGCGTTGCGGGTCATGGTTTACTCCGTGGAAATATTCGCCCGCGCGGCAATGCGGCGCGAAATCGCGGGCCAGGCCAGCGAAAGAATGGTCAGCGCAAGAAACAGCAGGGTGATCGGGCCGGACAGGAATGCGATCACATTGTCGCCCGCCTGCAACAGGCCCCGGCGCAGGTTCGATTCCATCATCGGGCCAAGGATCAGCGCAATGCACAGCGCCGCCTGAGAAAACCCGAATTTCTGCATGCCCCAGCCCAGCACGCCAAAGCCAACCATCGTATACAGATCGACCGGGTTCAGGTTGATCGAAAAGGCCCCGATGAAACAGAAGATCACGATGCTCATCGTCAGCAGGCGGCGCGGCACCATCAGGATGCGCGAGAACAGCGGGATCAACGCCATGCCGAAGATGAACATGAAGATCGTGGCCAGAAAGGTACCGCCAAAGATGCCGACCACGACATCCGGGTTGGTCTGGAACAGCATCGGCCCCGGTGCCAGCCCCTGAATCATCAGCCCGCCCATCAGAACGGCGGTCACGACATCGCCCGGGATCCCCAGCGCCAGCAGCGGAATCAGCGCCGCCGCGCAGACCGCATTATTCGCGCTTTCGGTGGCGGCAATGCCGGGCGCATAGCCTGTGCCGAATTTCTGCGGCGTTTTCGAACTGCGCTTGGTCTCGTTATACGAAATCCACGACGCGGTGCCCGACCCGGTGCCAGGAATGATCCCGATCAGCGTTCCGATCAGCGACCCCCGGATCAGCGCGCCACGGCTTTCGCGCATATCCTGCCCCGAGGGCCAGCGATCCCTGACCAGCGCGACGGGTGGTTCCTTCGAGGCCAGACGCTCGATCTGGGTGAACACCTCGGACAGCGCGAAAAGGCCGATCAGCGCAGGGGTAAAGGCAAAGCCCGAGGCAAAGCCGGAAATCCCGAAGGTGTAACGCTGCACGCCCGAAATCGGATCGGCACCGACGCAGGAAATCAGGATGCCCAGCAGCCCCGAAATCGCGCCTTTCAGCACATCGCCCGACAGGGACGCAATGATCGTCAGCCCGAACAGCGCCAGCGCGAAATATTCGGGCGCACCAAATTCCAGCGCCACCCCGGCAAGTTGCGGTGCCAGCGTGGCCAGCACCACCGCAGCGAACAGCCCGCCGATGGCCGAGGCGATGGTCGCCATTCCAAGCGCCTTGCCCGCCTCGCCCCGCTGCGCCATGGGATAGCCGTCCAGCACCGTCGCCGCCGAAGCAGGCGTGCCCGGCGTGCGCAGCAGGATCGACGAGACGCACCCCCCGTAGATGCCGCCGATATAAATGCCGATCAGCATGTTCAGCCCCATCACCGGGGTCATCCCGAAGGTCAGCGGAATCAGCAGCGCAACGCCCATCGTCGCCGTCAGGCCGGGCAACGCGCCGATGATCAGCCCGCCAAGCGTCCCAAGCGCAATGGTCCACAGCACCTGAAACTGAAACAGCGGGGCAAGGTAGGACAAGGTTTCCATGACAGCGGGCCTTCGTGCTGGTCGGTTTACCTGTTCATGCCAAGCAGGCCCAGTTTCTCAAGCGTGGCCTGCGCCATCTCGCTGTCCTTGTGGACGCGCGCGGCAAAGGCCGGACCATCCTCATAGGTTACAAATTCGCCCATCTCGGTCATGGTCGCGATGAAATCGGGATCCTCGGCGACAGCCTTGACCGCCTGTTGCAGCCAGGCCAGATCCCCGGCAGGCAGACCCTTGGGTGCGATGAGGCCCTTATAGGACGACCAGGTGAAATCGACGCCCTTTTCCACGGCGGTCGGCGTGTCGGGGAACAGATCGATGCGGCTTTCCTCCATCACGAAAAGCGGGGTCATCTGCCCGGCCTCTGCGGCCGCCAGCGCCTCGGCGGGCGAGGCGACCATCGCGTCGATATGGCCTCCGATACAGGCCGTCCGCGCCTCGGACGAACCGCCAAAGGGCACCGATTCGATGGCAATCCCTGCCGCCAGTGCAAATGCTTCGGCCGAGATGTGGTTCGCGCCGCCCGCACCCGAATTGCCAATCTGCGGAGCCTTGCCCCCCGCATAGGCGATAAAGCCGTCATAGTCGCTGAAGGGCGCATCCTTGCAGGCCACCAGCAATTGCAGTGACCGCGCGAAAAGACCCACATATTCAATATCATCCGCCGTATAATCGGCCCCGCCGACATGCGGCAGGATGGCAATCGGCCCCTGCGCCCCCGCCCCAAGCGTGTATCCGTCCGGGCGGGCATGCACCACTGCCGAGGTGCCGATACCGCCACCTCCGCCAGGCTGATTGCGCACCACGACCTGCACGCCGTCGAACTTGCGTTCGATGGTCTCGGCCACCACCCGCAAACCCAGATCGGTGGACCCGCCCGCCGAATAGGGAACGATCACCTGCAAGGGCCGCTTGGGAAACTCGGCCACAGCCGGGCTGGCCACGCCAGCGATCACTGCGGCGGCGACAAGGCTTGTCAATCTCATGATTTTTCCTTCCCTTGACGGGGTCCGGCCCTAGGGCAGCCAGACCGAAAGCAATTTGGTAAAGACCAGATAGACCGCCGCCGTCATCACCACCGGAAAACCGATCAGAACTGGCAGCTTGCGCTCTCCTATCAGCCAGAGGCCCAGAACGAATGCCGCCAACGTGGTTGGAATGTAACCGACGGGGTAAAATGCTGCCGCATAAGCGAGCAGCAGCACAGCAAAACCTGCAAGGATGTAAAATGTTCCGCGATCCGGCAGCGCCACGACACCATCGCCGCGACGCAGCCCCCTGCGGATCAGTACGCCCGACAGGATCGCCGTCGCACCGATGACAAGCCAGGGCACGAATGACGGCCCGGCAACGGAATTCGAAAAGCCCTGCCGGATATGCAGCGTCCGCCACGCGACAAGGGCACACAGCACCAGCAGACCGCCACCGATCCAGACATCCCCCCTGCCCCGTCGCAATTCCGCCACAACCCGTCTCCGCACAAACCGGCAACGAACCCAACATGACGTCAAGTTGATAACTTGTCAATATTCAATGCCCGCACTGACCCCACTTCGATAACTGGAAAAACCGGCGCCGATCCCTGAGCGTCGCAAAATTCTTACCGTTCTTTGGCTGAATACGACAAGAGCCTGATCGCATCGACATGACCTCTGATTACCATTTTTACAACTTATCAAAATAGTTTTGAACCATTTGCCCGACGCGCCCGGCTTACCGCCCTGTTGCCGCCACCCCTTTTCGGCCCGACGCCTTCAGGCAAAGTCGCGACCATTCACAAAAATTTGTTGCATATTATTAGATCAAGTTGCAATAAATACAACAAAGCCGCCAAACCGGATCAGAGGAGGACTCCGTGGGAGAGGAAATTACGCAAAGGACGGGCAGCGGGCCGGGTCTGCATGAAAGTCACCCGAGGGCGCTTGCACCGGACAATCTGGTGCTGACCATCGGACTAAGCATTCTGGGCGCGATCATCGGGATCGAACTGCTTTCAAGCCTTGGCATCACGCCCAGCACCTCGTTGATCGGGGCGCTGGCGGCGATGGCGCTGGCGCGGATTCCCCTGTCGTTTTTCAAGGGCTACCGGTCGATGCATGCGCAGAACCTGGCGCAGACCAGCATTTCGTCGGCGACATTCGGCGCGGCGAACACGCTGTTCCTGCCGATTGGCATTCCCTATATTTTCGGCCTGCCGGAAATGGTACTGCCGATGTTTGTCGGGGTCGCCATGGCGCTGCTGCTGGATGCCTGGCTGCTGTACCGGATGTTCGGCACGCAGGCATTTCCGGCGACGAACCCATGGCCTCCGGGCGTTGCGGCAGCCGAGGCGATCAAGGCCGGTGACAGCGGCGGCAAGCAGGCGGGGATCCTGCTGGGCGGGTTCGTCGTCGGCATCGCCGGCGCGATCCTCAAGCTGCCGATGGCACCTTTTGGTGTTGCCATTCTGGGCGGGCTGGCCGCGATGCTGGCCTTTGCCGGCGGGCTGCTGACCCGTGGCTATGCCGAGCCGCTGCTCGGGATCGACGTCTGGGCCATGTATATCCCGCATGGCATGATGATCGGCGCGGGCATGGTGGCGCTGGTACAGGTCGGGCGCGTGGTGTTGCAAAGCAGCCGTGACGCCAGGGCCGCTGACAGCGGCAATCCCGACGACGAGGCCGAGGGCGCGCGACGCCTTGGCAGTTCGCTGCGTCTGGGCGCCGTCGGCTATCTGGTGATCGCGGGGATTCTTGCCCTTGGGACCGGCATCTATAACGACATGTCCACAGGCATGCTGATCGCCTTTCTGATCTTTGCGATGGCCGCCGCCTTTGTCCACGAGCTGATCGTAGGCATCGCAGCTATGCATTCGGGCTGGTTCCCGGCCTTTGCCGTGGCGCTGATCACCCTGATCATCGGGATTCTTGTCGGCTTTCCGCCAGCGGCGCTGGTGGTGATCGCCGGTTTCTCGGCGGCGACCGGGCCCGCCTTTGCCGATATGGGCTATGACCTGAAAACCGGCTACCTGCTGCGAGGCGAGGGCAAGGATCCCGCCTTTGAAATGGAGGGCCGCCGCCAGCAGCTTATCGCCGGGATGGTCGGGTTCGTCTGCGCCATGGTGGTCGTTCTGGTCTCATATCAGGGTCTGTTCGCCCAGGGCAAAACCGCCCCGATCAATGCCGCCTATGTCGCCGCGATCAATGCCGGGGTGTCGATGGACACGGCGATCAGCCTGCTGCTATGGGCGATCCCCGGCGCGATCATTCAGATCATCGGCGGGCCGCGCAAGCAGCTTGGCATCATGCTGGCCACGGGTCTGTTGATCAACTTTGCCATGGCAGGCTGGATGGTGCTGGCCGGAATCGTCTGCAAGCTGGCGTTCCTGAAATTCGTTGGTGAGGAAAAGCGCGACCAGCTTGAGGTTTTTGCCGGCGGCGTCATCGCGGGGGATGCGATTTATTCGTTCTTCAACAGCGGTTTCCGCGCGATTACCAAGTAACCGAACCCCGCCCCGCCCGCGCGGGGTGGGTCTGACAGACCGGAGTATCTGGAATTGAAACGCGAACTGACAATCGACGATGTGGAAGCCGCCGTTCTGGGCGGTGCGATCCTTGGCGGCGGAGGCGGCGGGTTCATTGATGCGGGGCTGGATGCCGCACGCCTTGCGCTGCAATTCGGCACCCCGCAATTATGGAGCGTCGATGAGTTTAACCCCGAGGATCTGTCGGTTACGGTCGCCCTTGTGGGTGCCCCCGCCGCGCCGAACCCGTTCCTGCAACCGCGCCATCACCTGCGCAGCCTTGAGCTGCTGCAACGCGAATTGCCGCAGGGTCGCCGTCTTGCCGCGATCAACACCAATGAAAACGGCGCGCAGACCACGGTGAACGGCTGGTTCCATGCGGCGCTAAGCGGGTTGCCCGTCATCGATCTGGCCTGCAATGGCCGCGCGCATCCGTCAAGCCAGATGGGTGCGCTGGGGCTGCATGCGGAACCGGACTACCTGTCGCTTCAGGGGTTTGCGGGTGGCAAGCCGGAATATTACGTCGAAGGCTCGCTTGCCGGGCGGCTGGATGCGACCTCGGGCGTGGTACGCCGGGCCTCGGTCGATGCCGGCGGGCTGGTTACGGTGGCGCGCAACCCGGTCACGGTCGATTACGCCCGCCGCAATGGCGCGCCGGGGGCGATCAGCGCGGCCATCGCACTTGGCAGGGCCTATATGCAGGGCGGCATGCCGGGCGCGGTGGCGCATCTGCGCGGAACCGTCATGGCGGAAGGGGTCGTGACGGCCTATCGCTGCGATCAGCGCGAAGGGCTGGATATCGGGCTGGTTGAACTGGATGACGGCACCGCGCTGCATTTCGTCAACGAATACATGGTCGCCGAACAGGGCGGAACGCGGCATTCGCGCTTTCCCGAACTGATCATGACCTTTGACGAAAACGGACGCCCGCTTGTTTCCGCCCATGTGCGCAAGGGCCAGAGGATCAGCGTGATTCACGCCCCTGCATCCTCGTTGCTGCTGTCGCGCACCATGACCATGCCCGAGCTGTACCGCCCGCTGGAAGACGCCATCGGCCGCAGCTTTGCGCCGGATTGACCATGGCGCAATCCGCCCGTCCGGGTGGCCGGAAGAACGTTCTGTTCCTGACCGCCCGGCAGTCTCCGGCACCCGAGCTTGTCGATGACCTGACCCGCGGGCTTGGCCCCGATGTCATCGCCTCCGAGGCCGGTCTGCTGGACGGGCTGAGCATCGGCGAGTTGCGCGCCCTTTCGGCCGGGCCGGGGCATCCCTGCCTTGCGGTGCCGCTGAGAAACGGCGCGATCATCAAGCTGTCCCGGCAAAAGCTGTCGCAAATGGCGCAAGAGGCGATCACCCGCAGCCCGCCGGGTGCCTATGATCTGATCGTTCTGACCGGCACCGGGGTCAATTGCGATACTGGCACCGCGCGCCGTGTGATCACCGCCGAACATGCCGTCAGGGCGGCCATCGCCGCGATTGCCACGCCGCAGGACAGGATCGGCATCGTCGTTCCTCTGGCGCGGCAGCTTGGCGACACCGATCCCGCCGCATTCACAAGGTTTCGCACCCGGATGACCCATGCCGCGCCCGCCGATCCCAACGGGATGCGGCGGGCAGCCAGGGAACTGGTCGCATGCGATTTTGTCCTGCTCAATGCGCTGTGCTACGACGAGCAAGACCGGCGATTGATGGCGAAACTGACGGGAAAGCCGGTCTTTCTGCCCCGGCGCATCATCGCCACCGCCATCGACCTTGTCCTTGGCGCACCGCCCGCGCGTACTGACACCCGGCAGGAATGCGCGAAAAATCTGACGCCTCGGGAACGGCAGGTCATGGCCGTCGTTTGCAAGGGCTTGTCCAACAAGGAAATCGCGCGGCATCTGGGAATAAGCCACAAGACGGTAGAGATCCACCGTTCGAATATCCTGCGCAAGATGAACGCCCGCTCATCCGCCGCGCTGATCAGCAGGATGGCGGGCGCAGACCTGACGTGACGCCGGGACCAACCCGATATAGGCTGATCCGTGACCTTCGACCTGAACCCGCAGACAGAGGTATCAGCATGAGCTTTCGCGGTGTCTTTCCCTATCTCGTCTCTCCTCTCGACCGGGCCGGTGCGGTCCGGGACGATGTCATGACCGCCCTGGTGGACCGCCTGATCGCGGCGGGCGTTCACGGGCTTGCCCCGCTTGGCAGCACAGGAGAGTTTGCCTATCTCGACATGGCACAGCGGCTGTCGGTGGCAAGATCGGTGATCGCCGCCGCGCGTGGCCGGGTGCCGGTCGTGCCCGGCGTTGCCTCGACCTCGACCGCCGATGCCGTGGCCCAGACCCGCGCCATGGTCGAGGCCGGTGCCGACGGGATCCTGGCCATACTTGAAGCCTATTTTCCGATAGGGGATGACGGCGTCGAGGCCTATTTCCGCGCCATCGCCGAGGCAGCGGGCGACTTGCCGGTGGTGCTGTATACCAACCCGAATTTCCAGCGCTCGGACCTGTCGCTTCCGGTGATCGAACGGCTGAGCCATGTGAAGAACATCCGCTATATCAAGGATGCGTCGTCCAATACCGGGCGGCTTTTGTCGATCATGGCACGCACCGAAGGCCGAATGCAGGTCTTTGCGGCATCGGCCCATATCCCGGCCTGCGTCATGATGATCGGCGGGGTCGGCTGGATGGCGGGCCCGGCCTGCGTGGTGCCCGAACAAAGCATCGCGCTGTACGAGGCGGCACAGGCCAGGGACTGGAACCGCGCGATGGAATTGCAGCGCCCGCTGTGGCGCATCAACGAACTGTTCGCCCGCTATTCGCTTGCTGCCTGCATCAAGGCGGCGCTTGCGTTGCAGGGCTTTGACGTGGGCGATCCGGTCGCGCCGCAAAAGCCGCTGGACACCGCCGCGCGGGACGAGATCGCGGCGGCGCTGCGCGCGGTTGGTGCCCTCTGACCGGATTTGCCGGGCGCATCCCGGCCCGCGCGGGGGGCGGTGGCGGTGGCGGTAGCGGTGTCAGGCTGGCATCCGCCACTGGCGTGGGCCAGTGTCATGCACGGATGACCCCCGCGCATCGACGGCGACGGTGACGGGCATGTCCCGCAGGGTAAATTCGTGGATCGCCTCCATCCCCAGATCGGCGAAGGCCAGCACCCGCGCCTCGCGGATCGCCTGCGAGACCAGATAGGCCGCGCCGCCCACCGCGATCAGATAGGCGGCCTTGTTGCGGGCGATGGATTCGACCGTAGCGGCACCGCGTTCCGCCTTGCCGATCATCACCGCGACACCCAGCCGTTCCAGCATCATGTCGCTGTAGCGGTCCATCCGGGTCGATGTGGTCGGGCCGGCCGGACCCACGACCTCATTGCCCACCGGATCGACCGGCCCGACATAATAGATCGCCCGGCCCTGAAAACTGACCGGCAGTTCCTCGCCCGCTGCCAGCATCTGTTCGATCCGGCGATGGGCGGCATCGCGGCCGGTCAGCAGCCGGCCAGACAGCAGCAGCGTTTCGCCCGGTTGCCAGGCCGCGATCTCGGCACGGGTCAGGCGATCCAGATCGACACGGCGCGCATTCGCCCAGGCATCGCCCGTGTCCAGTTCGGGCCAGTCCGTCAGGTCGGGTGCCTCCAGCCGGGCCGGGCCGCTTCCGTCCAGCACCAGATGCACATGCCGCGTTGCCGCGCAATTCGGCACCAGCGCCACCGGCAGCGAGGCCGCATGCGTCGGAAAGCTGCGGACCTTGACGTCCAGAACGGTCGTCAGCCCGCCCAGCCCCTGCGCGCCTATACCAAGCGCGTTGATCCGGTCGATCAGTTCAAGCCGCAGTTCTTCTTCGGCGGTCCGGGGACCGCGTGCACGCAGATCGGTCGCGTCTATGGGTTCGTTCAGCACCTGCTTGGCCATGACCATGGCCTTGTCCACGCTGCCGCCGATGCCGACGCCCAGAATGCCCGGCGGACACCAGCCCGCGCCAAGCGTCCCGACCGTCTCGACCACCCAGTCGGCGACCGAGGCCGAGGGGTTCAGCACCGCGAATTTCGTCTTGTTCTCGGACCCGCCGCCCTTGGCCGAAACGTCAAATTCCACCTTGTCGCCCGCTACCATCTCGACATGCAGCATGGCGGGGGCGTTGTCGCCGGTATTGCCGCGCCGCCCGAACGGGTCGGCCACGACCGAGGCGCGCAGCGGGTTGTCGGATTTGCGATAGGCCCGTCTGGTGGCCTCATCCACCAGATCTTGTAGGGGGCGGTGCCAGTCCAGCCGCGCCTGCACACCGATCCGGGCCGAGATATTGGCCACCCCGGTATCCTGACAGATCGGTCGGTGCCCCAGCGCCGCCATGCGCGAATTCGCCAGAATCTGCGCCATCGCATCCCGCGCCGGGACGCTTTTCTCGGCTCGCCAGGCTGCTGCCATGGCGCGGATGAAGTCGCGCGGATGATAGTAAGAGATGAATTGCAGCGCATCAGCCACGCTGTCGATGACATGGTCTTCGGTAATTGCAGACATGGTCTATCCTTTGCGTGCAGTTTGTTTAACGGGCTGTTCATCCCCGACCAGTGCTGCTCCGGCCCATTCGTCGTTCCGGGCAAGATCGCGCAGGGTGTCGCGGGCAAGGTTGCGGATGGTCGCGACGGCATTGGTCATCGGGCGTTCCGATGAGTGGGCCAGAAAGACGCGCCGCCGGATTGCAGGCCCGGCGATCTGCCAGGCACGCAGGCTGCCCGCCGCAGCATCGGCGGCAATGGCGTTGCGGGGCAGGATCGAACAGCCCAGCCCCTCATGCACCAGCGCTTTGATATTGGCATAGGAATCGACATCGATCATCACGTTCAGCGCCGTGTCTACCGTGATCGCCACGCGCTCCAGCTGATCGCGCAACCCGTGCCCTTCGCCCGGCAGGATCAGCGGCATCCCCGCCACTTGCCGAAAGGCGATCAGGCCGCCAGACGGGGGCAGGGCCTCGTCCGGGGCAGGCTGCGCGGGGGCGAAGAACTGCAATTCCTCTTCCAGCACGGGCTGCGCGGCGATGCCCTGTTCTTCGGCACCGCCATACAGCACGGCCAGATCGACCCGCCCGTCGCGCAGCCATTCCAGAACAAAGCCGCTCATCGCTTCGGCGATGCGCAGGCGGATTTTCGGATAGCGCCGATGCGTCGCGGTGATCAGCGGCACCGCCAGAATCTGCGCGATGGTGCCGGGCAGGCCCAGCCGCACGTCGCCGGACGGATCGCTGAGATTGCCGCGAATTTCCTCTTCGGCGACGGTAAGCTGATCCAGGATGACGCGGGCGTGGTTCAGCAGGATCGTCCCGGCCTCAGTCGGCTCGACCCCGCGCGGGGTGCGGAACAGCAGCGCCGTACCCAGGTGGGCTTCCATGTTGCGCACATGCAGCGACAGGGCGGGTTGGGCGACATGCAGCACCCCCGCCGCGCGGGAAATCGAGCCCTGTTCAACGATGGCAACGAAATAGCGCAATTGTCGAAGGTCGATCATCGCAGGATACCCGTCTGGCAGTGCCCCATCCTGTCACGAACCGGTGGCCCATATCAATTGACTATGGCACACATCAACATCATATATTTGCTTTATTCCCGCACATGAACGAAGTTGCAGGACGACACGACCAAGGGAGGCGTAGCATGGCATATCACCAGCCAGAAGATCAATATCAGGATATCCGCGACGCCGTGCGCGCGCTTTGCGCCCAGTTTCCGGATGAATATCACCGCAAGATCGACGAGGCGCGCATCTATCCCGAGGAATTCGTGGATGCGCTGACCAAGGCGGGCTGGATGGCGGCGCTGATCCCGGAGGAGTATGGCGGCTCGGGTCTGGGCCTGACCGAGGCTTCGGTCATCATGGAGGAAATCAACCGCGCGGGCGGCAATTCCGGTGCCTGCCACGGCCAGATGTATAACATGAACACGCTGGTCCGGCACGGATCGGAAGAACAGCGGCAGAAATATCTGCCCAAGATCGCCAGCGGCGAATTGCGGCTGCAATCCATGGGCGTGACCGAACCGACGACCGGCACGGACACGACCCAACTCAAGACCACGGCAGTGCGCAAGGGCGACCGCTATGTGATCAACGGGCAGAAGGTCTGGATCAGCCGGGTGCAGCATTCCGACCTGATGATCCTGCTGGCGCGGACCACGCCGCTGGCCGAGGTGACGAAGAAATCGCAGGGCATGTCGATCTTCATCGTTGACATCAAGGAGGCGATGAAATCGGGAATGGAGGTCAAGCCCATCGCCAACATGGTCAATCACGAAACCAACGAGCTGTTCTTCGACAACCTGGAAATCCCCGCCGAGAACCTGATCGGCGAAGAGGGGCAGGGCTTCAAGTACATCCTGACCGGGCTGAATGCGGAACGCACGCTGATTGCGGCGGAATGCATCGGCGACGGCTATTGGTTCACCGACAAGGCCACCGCCTATGCGAATGAGCGCGTGGTCTTTGGCCGCCCCATCGGCCAGAATCAGGGCGTGCAATTCCCCATCGCCGAAGCCTTTATCGAGGTCGAGGCCGCCAGCCTGATGCGGTGGGAGGCCTGCCGGCTTTACGACGAAGACAAGCCCTGCGGCGCGCAGGCGAACATGGCGAAATACCTTGCCGCCAAGGCAAGCTGGGAGGCGGCGAATGCCTGCATCCAAACCCATGGCGGCTTTGGTTTCGCGAATGAATACGATGTAGAGCGCAAGTTCCGCGAAACCCGGTTGTATCAGGTCGCGCCGATCTCGACCAACCTGATCCTGTCCTTCGTGGCCGAGCATATGCTGGGCCTGCCCCGTTCCTTCTGAAGATGTCGTCTCGATGCGCGGGACGGAATAGAAACGTATAGAGGAGGAAAAATCATGCGTTTCACCAGACGGGACATGGCGAAAATGGCCACAATAGGGGCTGCGGCGACCGCAGCGGGCGGCGGGTCCGCGCAGGCGCAGGCATCGGGGCGCAATTTCGTGCTTGTACACGGTGCCTGGCATGGCGGCTGGTGCTGGCACGAGGTGGCCACGGCGCTGCGCAATGCCGGGCACCGGGTCCATACCCCGACGCAGACGGGCTTGGGCGAGCGGCGGCACCTGCTGTCGCGCGAAATCACCTTGGGCACCTTTGCCGAGGACGTCGCCAATGTCCTGATCTACGAGGATCTTGAAGACGTCGTGCTGGTCGGTCATTCCTTCGCCGGAATGACGATCAGCGGCGTCGCCGACCGGATGCCGGAACGATTGCGGCAATTGATCTTTCTCGACTCGCTGGTGCTGGAATCCGGCCATGCGCCCTTTGACGGCATACCGCCCGATGTGGTTGCAGCCCGGATCAAGGCAGCCGAGGAAACCAGCGGCGGGCTAAGCCTGCCGACGCCTCCGGCCAGTGCGTTCGGGATCGAAGACGAGGCGCTTCAGAAGGCGGTCGAGGCCAAGCTTACGCCTCATCCGCTATCGACCTATCAAGCTAAACTGACGCTGAAGAATCCTGTCGCAAACGGCCTGCCGGCGACCTACATCATCTGCACCGATCCGATTTACGGGCCGCTGGAATCGTCGCGCCAGTTGGCGCAGAACAAGGGCTGGAACATCCGCGAAATCGCGACCGGTCATGACGCCATGGTGTCGGCTCCGAAAGAGACGGCGGAACTGCTGATGGATATTGCGGGATAAGCATGAATAACAAGACACTGCCCCTGGAAGGGCTGACCGTCATCGCCATCGAACAGGCGGTGGCAGCGCCCTTTACCACCTCGCGGCTGGCCGATGCCGGGGCGCGGGTGATCAAGATCGAACGGCCCGAGGGCGATTTCGCCCGTGGTTATGACGATGTGGCGGCGGGGCAGGCCAGCTATTTCGTCTGGCTGAACCGGGGCAAGGAAAGCCATGTGCTGAACCTGCAAAGCCCGGAAGGCAAGGCCGAACTGGCCGGGCTGCTGGAGGGCGCCGATGTGTTGGTCCAGAACCTGAAGCCCGGCGCGCTGGCGCGTCTGGGATTCGGGTTCGACCGGCTGGCGACGGACTGGCCGCGCCTGATCACCTGTTCCATCTCAGGCTATGGCGAGGGTGGGCCGATGGCCGACCGCAAGGCCTATGACTTGCTGGTGCAGGCGGAATCGGGGCTGTGTTCCATCACTGGCGGGCCGGAAAGCGCGGCGCGCGTGGGGATTTCCATCGTCGATGTCGCCACCGGGGCGACGGCCCATGCGGCGATCCTTGAGGCGCTGATCCGGCGCGGCATCACCGGCGAGGGGGCGAATATCCAGGTCTCGATGTTCGACGTCATGGCCGACTGGCTGACCGTGCCGTTGCTGAATCACGAGGGCGGCAAATCGCCGAAACGCCTTGGCCTCGTGCATCCTTCCATCGCGCCCTACGGTGTCTTCACCTGCGGGGACGGCGCGCAGATCCTGATCTCGATCCAGAGCGACCGGGAGTTCGCCAAGCTCGCCGATATCTTCATCGGCCAGCCGGAACTGGCCCAGAATCCGCGTTTCGCGACCAATGTGGCCCGCGTCGAGAACCGGCCCGAAACCGATGCCGCCGTGGCCGGGGCCTTTGCGCGGATGACGGCGGATCAGGCGACAGCGGCGCTGATTGCCGCCGATGTGGCCTTTGCCTCGGTCAACGACATGGCCGGGCTGTCGGCGCATCCGCATCTTCGCCGGATCATCGTGGATACACCGAACGGACCGGTCAGCTATCCCGCCCCGGCAGCGCAGTTCGTGGGCGAGGAACGCCGCTATGGTGCGGTGCCGGGCATTGGCGACAAGGGAGGAAGGCTGTGATCGACATCGACCACCTGCGGACATGGATCGGGACAGAGGAGGTTCAGTCCGAATTGCTGACCGAGGCGATGGTGAACCGCTTTCGGGCGACCTTCGATCACGAAGGCGCGGCCCGCAATGGTGATGCCGCGCCAGTGATGATCCACCTGTGCTTGGCCCCACCCGCCGTGCCAACCGCCGGGCTTGGCCCCGATGGTCATCCGGCGCGGGGCGGTTTTCTGCCTCCGGTGCCACTGCCGCGCCGCATGTGGGCGGGCGGCTCGTTCCGGTTTCATGGTGATATTCGCGTGGGCGATGTGGTCACGCGCCGCTCGGTCATTCGCGACGTCGCTGTGAAAGAGGGGCGGACCGGCACGCTGTGCTTTGTGACGGTCGATCATCGCATTGAAAGCGGCGACCGGCTGGTGATCGAAGAGCGGCAGGACATCGTCTATCGCGGCGCATCCGCCGCCGGTCCCGGCCGCACCATTCCGCCCGCGCCGCCCGGCACCCACAGGCGCGTCATCACCCCGTCCCCGCCCCTGCTGTTCCGCTATTCGGCACTGACCTTCAACGGCCATCGCATCCATTACGACAACCCCTATAGCCGCGAGGAAGAGGGCTATCCCGGCCTGATCGTCCACGGCCCGATGCAGGCGACGATGCTGGTGCAATATGCCGAAACGCTGCGGGGCACCCCGCCCCTGCGCTTTGATTTCCGCTCGCTGTCGCCCTTGTTCGACATCGCCGATTTCACGCTGAACGCGGAAGAGGACGGCGAGGCGCTGCGACTGTGGACATCATACGCCGATGGTCCCGTCGCGATGGAGGCGCGCGCCGCTTGGTAGGGGCGGACGTTGCGCCGCCGCCCCCGCTTATTGCGCAACGGCTGCCGGGGCATTCCGGCCCGGCTCGGATGAAAAATAGGTCTTGAGATAGGTCAGGATCAGTTCCCGCGTCTCGGGATCGGCGTCGATCATGCCCTGCTTGTCGATCATCCAGACCCACAGATCATCCCAGCGGGCATCGGTGATGCGCTGCTGCTTGATGATTTCGGTCGAGTGGCAGGCCGTGCATTGGTAATAGGTGTCCTCGGCCCCCGGCGCGTCGGGCATACCTCCGAATTCCTCGCTGGCGGCGGGGCCGTCCGCAGGCTGACCCGTGGGTGCGCGCAGCGCCACCATCGGGTCCGTGGGCGACACCGTTCCGTGCTGCGCGGCGGCCATGCGCATCGGATCGGGGCGGCTTTGCGACAGCGCGGGACCGGCAAGGACCAGCGCGGCAAGGGTGGCGAAAGCGATGACGGGTTTCATGCTGCCCCCTTTACGCCGCGATCAGCGCGATGCGGTGCTGCATGTTGTTGCCATAGCCGCGCGGGTTCCAGCCGGGCGTGGTCGCGGGCTGGCTGACCCCGTTCATATCGGTGGCCCGCGCCCAGACCTCGAAATAGCCGGCCTCGGGCAGCGTCACCTGCGCCCGCCACCGCTGCCAGGCAAAGCGGTTCGGGGCGGGTTCCAGCGCGGCCTCTTGCCAGGTCTGACCGAAATCGACCGAGACATGCATCGCCGCCACATCGCCATTGCCCGCCCATGCATGGCCGCGTATTTCGGTCGCTTGCCCCGCCGTGACCCCGGTGCCGGTCTGGGGAAAGGTAATCAGCGACTTGACCGGCATTTCGGTCATCACCTCCATGTCGGATTCGGGCACTTCGGTGCCGGGCGCGACCGGGTGGATGGGCAGACGGTAGGAATAGCCGGTCATCTTGGAACCGTCATGCTGCTGGTCGCGGATCCAGATGCGGGTCAAGTATTTCTGGCAAACCGAGCCGGGATAGCCGGGAATGACCACCCGCAGCGGAAAACCGTGCAGCGCCGGAATATCGGCGCCGTTCATCGCCCATGCGATCATCGCGTCATCCTCCATCGCCTTGGCGATCGGAACCCCGCGCGAGATGGTGTCCTTGTCAGGATCGCCGGACAGATGCACATCATTGCCGTAATGCGCCGTATAGACGGCGCTTTCGCGCAGACCCGCCGCCCGCAGCACATCGGCCAGCCGCACGCCGGTCCATTCCGGGCAGCCGACTGCGCCGGTGGTCCACTGGTTGCCCGACGCGCCGGGGTTGAAATAGGCCCGGCCATTGCCGCCACATTCCAGCACCAGCGACCGCGTCACCACCTCGAACCGGGATTTCAGGTCGTCGATGGTCAGTTCCAGCGGGGTATCAACCTCTCCGTCGATGGTCAGGGTCCAGCCGGCCGCATCCGCCTCCAGCGCGGTGTCGGGGACCAAGCCGTTCATGCGGATGAACAGCCGTTCATAGGGGGTGATATCGTCATCCAGCAGATGCGCGGGCGTCTCGGCGTTCAGGGGCCGGTCGCTGAGAACCAGAAGGCCGGCTTTTTCGGTCATCAGCGATTGCCCGGTATCCTGCGCCAGCGCGACCGGGATCAGGCCCTGCGGCAGGTTGCGTTCGAACGGGATGGTCATTCCCAGCATCGCGCCGAATGCCGAAAGGCCGGTTCTGCGCAGAAAAGCGCGCCGACCGCCGGGATCGTGGATGGCCTTGTCCGCCTGATCAGGGCCGTCGGCCCGGTTGTCCGTTGTGATCGACATGTCGCGTCCCTCCCTGTCGGGCCGCCGCTTGCTGCGGCGGTCATATGACACAACACTTGCACAGATGCGCGCGCTTCTCCAAGCGGGTGCAGGTTGCGGCCCGAAATGACGCAGCGTCGGCAAAGGCGATTGCGGCGGTCTCAGGCCTCCGGCAACGCGACGATGGCCTTGGCCGTTGCCCGTGCCGATCCGGGGTTCTGGCCAGTGATCAGCCGACCATCCGCAAGCCGCGTGTTCAGCAGCCCGCAATAGCCGTGACAGACAGCGCCGACGATGCCGCCGCGTTCCCATATCTCGCGGGTGATGCGTTGCAGGCCGACGCTGTCAGGATAATCGCACATGACCGCGTGGCCACCGGTGAAATATAGCCTGACGACTTTCTTTTGATTGCGTTGTCAGGATATAACCATTTGATTATAAAATGATTCCTCGCCAATTTGATGATCAAATCGACTTCCGTCAGCTATAGATGGTATCGAACGTGGCGGGGTCGGTCCTTTCCAGATTCGCTGAACGGTCATCGGCACGCAGGCGCTGGAATGTCAGCGCTGGGCCCCCATCAACGACGAAAGCTGCCTGGCGGTTTCAAGCAGGTGGTCGGCGATAAGCTGGCGCCGGGGGCTGTCGGGGTCAAAGGTGGTTTGCTGCCCGGCCAGGTTGATCGCGGCGACCGGCTGGTTCGAGTGATCCAGAACCACAGCCGCGCAGGAACCGATGCCAGCCTCGTAATTGCCCACTGACCAGGCAAGCCCCTGCTCGCGGTCCTTCGCAAGCTGGTCGTCCAGTTGCTCTATCGTCACCGGTGTATGTTCGGTGAAAGCGGTCAGTTTCTGCGTCGCCAGCAGGTCGTGCACCTGATCGGTGGACATGTTGGCCAGAATGATCCGGCCCATGACGGTCGCATAGGCGGGCAGACGGGTGCCCTCGCGGATATTGCTGACCAGCCGCGCCTCGGGCGTTTCCCGGATCAGCACGATGATGTCGCTTTTGGACAGCACGCCCAGATGCGCCGAAAGACCGGTCTCCGATGCCAGCCGCGCCAGCAGAGGCCGCGCCAGCCGCGCGACATCGCGCGACGCGATCATGCTGGAGGCCAGTTCCAGCAGCCCGTAGGACAGACGATAGCCGCCGTCATCCTCGTTGCGTTCGATCATGTTCTCGCGTTCCAGCGTGTGCAGCAGGCGCAGCAGCGTGGTCCGGTTGATCCCCAGCACCGAGGCCGCCCGCGACATGTTCCGGCACCTGTTTCCTTCGCTGATATAGCGCAGCAGGCTGAAGGCACGGGTGACGGGCGGAACGTCATAGCCTCGGCTGGCCTCGTCCGTCGATTCGGTGTCAGGTGGCGCGGTGACGCGAGACATGGATCGATCCTGCAATATTTCGAACGCTTGCTTCCATATTGAACAATGCGGCCGCAAGAGCCAAGCGGCTTTCGGCGGATTCCCGCCATTCGCGGAATCCCTTTCTGTAACTTTTTGAAAATATGTAAATATCCGGAGCGGATGCGCGCTGCGAAAAAATTTTCCAGCCGGACACGACCGAATCCCGATCAGTCGGCAAGCCGCAAAAAATCGGTCGCGGGTACGATTTTGTTGACTTGGCCGCAGCGCTGCGCCATTATGAACATTACGTTCAATAATGAACAATTCGATGCAAGCCAGCCGATCCGGCGCGGGGCTCAGCCAAGGGGAGGAACGAATGGACGAATTCAAGGATCGCCTGTCGCAGCGGGCAAGGGACACCAGCCGGCCCGCGCTGGCCCATCAATGCCGGGGCCGGGCGCTGACGGAAACGGAACTGGCGCTGAAGGATGCGATGATGGCGCTGTTCGCGGGTCAGGATCATGATTTCGGCAAACTTGCCGAGGGGCTGACAGCGCGGAACGTCGTTGCGCCCGTCTCGGGGCGGACCAACTGGGATGAGGCCCTGCTGCTTGCTGAACTTGGCCAGATCAACGCCGATCTGGACGCCGCCTATCAGGAGCGCGGCTATGGCGCTTGAGTTCCGGGATGTAACCAAGACTTTCGCCTCGAAATCCTCGGCTGGCGTGGTCGCGGTCAAGGATGTCGGGTTCGTCGTCAATGAAGGAGAGTTCGTTTCCGTCGTGGGGCCGTCAGGCTGCGGGAAATCGACCATCCTCAGCATGACAGCAGGTCTTTATGCCCCCAGCCAGGGCGAGGTTCTGGTGTCGGGTGAACGGGTCAACGGGCCCAACCCGCATGTCGGCTTCATGCTGCAAAAGGACTTGCTTCTGCCATGGCGCGACATCGTCTCGAATATCGAGTTCGGGCTTGAGGCGCGCGGCGTCGAAAAGGCGGCGCGGCGCCAGCGGGCCTTGCAGGAACTGGCGCATTGCCATCTTGAGGGCTTTGAGCACCAGTATCCCTATCAATTGTCGGGGGGCATGCGGCAGCGCGCGGCGCTGGCCCGGACTTTGGCCATCGACCCCGAGATCATCCTGCTGGACGAACCTTTTTCGGCGCTGGACGCCCAGACCAAGCTGCTGATCCAGAACAGTTTCGCCAAGGTCATCTTTGATCAGCGCAAGACCACGCTGCTGATCACGCATGATCTGTCCGAGGCGGTGCTGATGTCGGATCGCATTCTGGTTCTGTCCGAGCGTCCCGGAACGGTGATTGCGGAAATCAAGATAGACCTGCCGCATCGCGACCAGCCGCTGAAACGGCGCGCGCTGAAAGAGGTCAGCGACTATGCCGCGCAGCTTTTCGCGCTGCTGAAACTGGAAGAGAAGGCCGCCGCCTGAAACGCCCGACTTCGGAGGAAATTTCATGAAACCGATCATGTTCCCGGCGGCTTTTGCCGTCTCTGCACTGCTGTCCGCCCCCGCGCTTTTCGCGCAAGAGGCTGTGACCTATCTGTTCCCCGCCCCGGATTTCCTGCCCGCCTTTGCGCCGTTCCAACTGGCCAAGGGCAAGGGCTATTTCGACGAGGCCGGGCTGGACGTCACCTTCCGCACCGGCAAGGGGGGCGCGGATGTCGCCACTCAGGTTGCGGTCGGCAATGCCGATATGGGTGGCGGCATCGGCGACACCCCCATCGTGGTGCGCGCCAACGGCCTTGACATCAAGGGCGTGGCGCTGCTGGGCGGCCACGGTCTGACCCAGCTTGCCTGGCGCAGCGACAGCGGCATCACCGGCCCTGCGGATCTTAAGGGCAAGCGGATCGGTGTTCTGTCGTTTCAGGACACCACCTATTACAACCTGCTTGGCGTGCTCAGTTCGGTCGGGCTGACCAAGGACGATGTGCAGATTCAGGCCGTCGGGCCGGGCGGCATCATCCAGTTGACCATCTCGGGCGACCTGGACGGCCTGTCGGGCGTTCCCGAGTGGATCGCCGCGATCGAGGAGGCGGGCGTCGCCATGGATCAGGTGCCGGTCGAGACCGTCTTTCCGGCCATGGCACAGGCGATCATCGCCTCGGACAAGGTCATCGCGGACAAGCCGCAGGTCGTCGAGGGGTTCGTGTCGGCGGTTCTGAAGGCCGTGCGCGAGATCGAGGCCAATCCCGCCGCCGCCGCCGCCGAATATGTCAGCCTCGTGCCCCAGCATGCGGGCAAAGAGGCCGAAATCACGAAAATCCTTGGGGAATATGCCAGCAAGGTCTATCCCGAGGCCGCAGGCCAGCCGCTTGGCAGTTTCAGCCCCGAACGGATAGCCGAGGTGCAGAAATTCTATGTCGATCACGGCATCGTCCAGACCGCTGTGCCCGTCGATGAACTGTATACGAACGAGTTCATCAAATGACCGATGCGACACAATTCACCAACCGCGCCCGCCGCTTTTCGCCGGTGGCCGCGATGACGCCGGAAAAGCGGATGCAGACCCTTGCCTCTGTGGCCATTCTTGCGCTGGTGCTGCTGGCCTGGGAATTTCTGCCCCCCGCGCTGGACGTGCCGCGCTATATCATTCCGACCTTTTCGCAATGTCTGGCCGAGCTGGGGCGGATGTTCGCTTCCGAAGGGCTGGTCGGGCATACCGTCTCGACTGCGATCTATACGGTGATCGGCTTTGTCATCGGCTCGGCCCTTGGGGCGGTGATGGGCTATTTGCTGGGCATGTCGCCCTTCTGGGAAAAGGTGCTGTCGCCCTATATTCTGGCGCTGCAAATCGCGCCAAAGGTCGCATTCGCGCCGCTGTTCATCATGTGGTTCGGCTATAACGCCATGCCCAAGCTGCTGGTCGCGGTGCTGATCGTGTTCTTTCCGGTGCTGGTCAATGTGCTTCAGGCCATGCGCACCGTGGATCGCGATCTGGTCAATCTGGCCCGCGCCTATTCGCTGAACCGCTGGCAGATCTTTCTCAAGGTCGAGATGCCGTCCACGCTGCCCAATCTGATGGCGGGCCTGCGCATTGCCTCGACGCTGGCGGTGATCGGTATCACCGTGGGCGAACTGGTCGGCGGCAATACCGGGCTGGGGTTCCTGATTTCCTATGGCGGCGGGCAGGCCAATGCGGCGATGGTCTTTGACGCGATCATCCTGCTGACGCTGATCGGCTTTGCCCTTTACGCCGTGCTGGAACGGATCGAGGCGCGGGTGCTGCATTACATTCCCAAGGCCCAGGGCTGAGGCCCGCCACCTTTCCCGACATCGCAAACAGCCAGTTTTCAGGGAGTTTCGGCCATGACCGACAAGAAAACCCTTATCGAAGAACGCGTGAATACCGGCCTTCTGGGTCAGTGGTACCCGGTCGCCAAATCCGTCGAGATCCGCAGGACCGCGCCCTATGGCACAAAGATCCTGGGCCGCAAGCTGGTGCTGTGGCGGGGGGCCGACGGGATCAAGTGCATCGAGGATTTCTGTCCGCATCGCGGCGCGCCGCTGTCTTATGGCGAGATCCACGAGGGCAATATCGGCTGCCGCTATCACGGGGTGATCGTCGATGGCGAAGGCGTGGTGCAGCGTGTTCCGGCGATGCCTGAATGCGCGCTTGAGGGACGCAAGGCGCTGGAAAGCTATCGCGTCACCGAACACAGCGATTGCGTCTTTGTCTATGTCCCCTCGGCCGAACAGCCCGAGCCGCCGGAACTGGTCATGCCGAAGGAACTGGATTCCGGCGAATGGACCGGTTTCCTTTGCACCTCGGTCTGGGAATGCAACTATCGCTATGCCATCGACAATCTGGCCGACCCGATGCATGGCTGCTATCTGCATGCCGACAGCTTCACCCTGGCTTTCGGATCCAAGCAGGATCTGATGGAGCTGAACAAGACGGACGAGGGCTTTCGCATCTCGCGCGTGGGTCAGGTCGGCGAGAATTTCGACTGGACCGAATTCGAAGTCCATCCCGGCAACATGTTCTGCTATCTGGACATTCCCTATCCTCCGGCGGCAGGGCCGGGCGGGCATATGCGCATCGTCGGCTTTACCACGCCGGTCGATGCCAATACCTGCAAGGTGTTCTTCTGGCGGCTGCGCAAGGTCTCGGGTCTGGCGCGGGAAAGCTGGCGCTTTCTCTATCGGGCCGAGCTGGAACAGAACCACTGGAACGTGCTGGAACAGGACCGGGTCATGCTTGAGGGCATGCCCGACGACGCCCGCCGTCGCGAAATGCTGTATCAGCACGACCTTGGTGTCAGCCGGATCCGCCAGATCCTGACCCGGATGGCCAAGGGCCAGATCGAGGCCGAGACAAGGATTGCCGCAGAATGATGCTGGCGGGGCGGCATATCCTTGTGACCGGTGCGGCGCGGGGCCTTGGCGAAAAGATCGCCGAACGCCTCGCCGCCGAAGGCGCGCGGCTGATTCTGGCCGATCTGCTGGAACCCGAGGGCCGCGCGGTCGCCGCGCGGCTGGGGGCCGGTTTCCTGCCGGTCGATCTGGCGGATCCCGCCTCGGTCGCGGCCATGGGCGAGGCTGTCGCGGAACGAACCGGCGGCAGGCTGCACGGGCTGGTCAATAACGGCGCCATCGCCACCGGTATTGGCGGTATCGCCCATGACCGGATAGGGATCGACATCTGGGACAAGGTAATGGCGGTCAATGTCCGTGGCACATGGCTGGTGACGCGGGCGATGGCGCCGCTGCTGAAGGCGGCGGGGTCGGGACGAGTGGTCAATGTCGCCTCGGACACGGCGCTGTGGGGCGCGCCCCTGCTGCTGGCCTATACCGCGTCGAAAGGGGCGGTGATGGCGATGACGCGGTCCTATGCGCGCGAACTGGGGCCGGATCGCATCGGTGTCACAGCGGTCGCGCCGGGCATCCTGACGACCGAAAGCACGGATTATGTTCCCGAGGCGCGCCACCGTCTTTATGGCGAGGGCCGCGCCGTGCCCGGCCCACAATCGGCGGACGAGATCACCGGCACCATCGCCTTTCTTCTGGGCGAGGACGCGCTGACCCTGACCGGGCAGACCCTGCCGGTCAATAACGGCTTCTGGTTCAACTGATGGGCTTTCATCAGCATATTTCCGGCCCGACAGCCTGTCTGGAACGGCGCGGCGACGGGCTGACGCTGATCCTGCTGCATGGCATCGGTTCAAACGCGTCGGGCTTTGCCGGGTTGCTGCCGCATCTGCCGCCGGGCTGGCGGGTGATTGCATGGGCTGCGCCGGGCTATGGCGGGTCTGCGCCGCTGGCTGGGGAATGGCCGGTCGCAGCG
Source organism: Paracoccus sp. (in: a-proteobacteria) (assembly GCF_047973135.1). Taxonomy (GTDB): domain Bacteria; phylum Pseudomonadota; class Alphaproteobacteria; order Rhodobacterales; family Rhodobacteraceae; genus Paracoccus. The sequence continues at coordinate 51 of NZ_JBKEBL010000066.1, read as the reverse complement.
GATTATGCCAGGGCGCTGGCGAGGCTGATGGACCGGCTGGGGATCGACCGG
>NZ_JBKEBL010000087.1:0-3047 GCF_047973135.1 Paracoccus sp. (in: a-proteobacteria) | reverse complement strand
ATCATGCAGGTTCCGCCCGCCTTTTCCGCCGTCAAGGTCGATGGCGAACGTGCCTATGACCTTGCGCGCGAGGGCGAAGAGTTCAAGCTGGCCGCTCGTCCCCTGTGGGTCGAAAGCCTGACGCTGATCACCGCCGAAGGCGATAGCGCACGGCTGAAGATGGTCTGCGGCAAGGGCGGCTATGTCCGGTCGATCGCACGCGATCTGGGGCGCGAACTGGGCTGCCTCGGGCATGTCGCCGCGCTGCGCCGCATCTGGTCGGGGCCGTTCGACGCCGATGACGGCATTGCCTTCGACAAGATCGATCGTGATGCGCAGGACTGGCTGGAATCGCAGCTTTTGCCACTGGAAACCGCGCTGGCCGACCTGCCCATGCTGCGCGCCACACCCGAGGGCGCGCGCAAGATCCGCAACGGCAATCCCGGCGAGGTGACGGGCGGCGCGGAATGGGGCGAACTGGTCTGGGTCTCGGATACCGGTGGCCCGATCTGCATCGGCCGCTATCAGGGCGGCACGGTCCAGCCCGAGCGGGTGTTCAACCTGTGACCCCGGTGCCCCCCAGGAATGTCCCTTCACGAAAGCCGAAGCTGCGGATTTTACTGCCGACGGGATGGCAGACCTTGTGACGGGTGAACGGCAGACCCGGCCCGGAATCAAGGCGCATCGCACCGCCCGCCCCTGCGGTCATCCGCTGGCCTTCTGCTGCGCCAGTTTGATGATCGAATCGGCTTCCGACAGCTATACTGTCGCGACAGGCTCAATACCGCCGTTTGCGTTGTCACGGATCAGTCCGTATGGCCATTGGCCGGATCCCCGGCGACTTTCAGGACGATCTTGCCAATATGGGCGCTGCTTTCCATGCGTCGGTGGGCATCCGCCGCGTCTGCCAGCGCGAATTCGCTGTCTATCGTGACCGTCACTGCGCCCGATCCGACCAGCGGCCACAGCCTTTCGCGCAGCGCGCGGGCAATATCGGCCTTGGCGGCGTCCGATTGCGGGCGCAGGGTCGAGCCGGTCAGCGTCAGCCGCTTGACCATGATCTGCGCAAAGTTCAGCTCGGCCTTGGCCCCTTCGAGAAAGGCTATCATCACCAGACGCCCGTCCATGGCCAATGCCTTGATATTGCGCGGAACATAGCTGCCGCCAACCATGTCCAGAATCAGATCCGCACCGCCCTCGGCCGTGATGCGCCCGACGAAATCGTCGGTCCGGTAATTGATCGCCGTGGCCCCCAGTGCCTCGACCGCGCGGGCCTTGTCGTCATTGCCAACCGTGGCCCAGACGCGGGCACCCAGGGCACGCGCGATCTGAATCGCCATCATCCCGATACCAGAGCTGCCACCATGCACCAGAAACCTCTGCCCGGCCTGCAAACCGCCGCGCGTGACCACGTTCGACCAGACGGTGAAAGCCGTTTCGGGCAGACAGGCGGCCTCGCGCAGGGTCAGTCCCGCCGGGATCGACAGCGCATGTTCCTGCTGGCAGACGGCATATTCGGCATAGCCGCCTCCCGGCAGCAGCGCCGTCACCCGGTCGCCCTTCCGCCAGCGGGTGACACCCGCACCGACGCCGACAATCTCGCCCGAGGCCTCCAGCCCTGGCAGATCCGAGGCACCCGGCGGCGGCGCATAGGTTCCCGCGCGCTGCGCCACATCCGGGCGATTGACCCCGGCATATGCGATCTTGATCAGGACCTGGTCGTTGCACGGAACCGGTACCGGACGCTGCACCAGTTTCAGCATGTCAGCCGCGCCCGGCGCGGTGATTTCGACCGCGTTCATCGAATCTGGAAACATCGGATCCCCTTTATCTGGTCTGCACCCTGCCGGGCAGGTTACGGCCACGCGGCGCGCGTATCCAGCCAAAAGCAAGATCGCCCAGCTTCGACGCGCCGGGCAATCTGCGCAGACCGGCCTTGGCCTTTTCAAAGCGCATCACGCCATCAATCCGGCGGTCCAGAAACTCGCGCGTTTCCCGCTGTCCGTCGGAACTGTCGCCCAGCCAGAACAGCACGGTCGCGGAAATCACCGCCGACAGTGTGGCACGCTTGGAATACCAGTTCGCATCCTGCGACCGGTCGCCCAGCCCGCACCAGATGACATCTGCGCTTTCCCAGATCAGCCGCGCCCCCAGCCCGGCATTCTGCGGCAGCGACAGCGTGGCCGCCCCCGCGCGCACCAAATCCTGATCGACCAGAGACAGCCGGTGCCAGACGGCCTGCGTGATCCGGTCGCGGAACCGGCCCTCGGGCGGCGTGCCGGCCAGCCAGTCGCGCAACCGCGCATCCGCGCGGCGGTGATAAGCGGCGGCCAGCCCCGCGCCGCCCTGCGGGAAATGGACGCGGGCCAACGATTCGGACATGCCGATCCCGGCCGCGCCGGCAAACAGGGCGCGTTCGTTCATCCCGTCAAAGGGAACATGGTTCAACGCGGCATTCAACAGGGCTTCGCGGTCGTTTTCCATTTCTGCCTCCGGCCTTTCTCTGGACAAATGCGCCCTCCGCTGCTAGGGGAACGCTTCCTGCAACTTGTATAACTCTAACCTAGGAAGGTGGTGACAACCACATGCAGGTCAACGTTCGCGACAATAACGTCGAACAGGCGCTTCGTGCCCTGAAGAAAAAACTTCAGCGCGAGGGGGTCTTTCGCGAAATGAAGCTTCGGCAGCATTTCGAAAAGCCGTCGGTCAAGAAAGCCCGTGAAAAGGCCGAGGCCGTCCGCCGCGCCCGCAAGCTGGCCCGTAAAAAGGCTCAGCGCGAAGGCGCGCTGTAAGACGACGCGATCCGCGTTATCAGAAAGCCCCCGACGCCAATGGCTCGGGGGTTTTTCGTTACAACCGCCGCTTTGCGCTGCGACAGGCGCAACAAAGGGCCAGCGGACGACGACCGCCCGGCGGGAACTGCAAGGCCATCAGACCACCGCTCCGCCGCAGGCGTTTGCAGGGGGTCCGGGGGGCGCAGCTCCCCCGGCTATCGCGGGACGCAAATCAGCGGCGCCGCCATCGCGCAAAGGATCCCCGGAAATGCGCCCGGACCGGGGCACCGGGTT
>NZ_JBKEBL010000074.1:0-5901 GCF_047973135.1 Paracoccus sp. (in: a-proteobacteria) | reverse complement strand
CGCGTCGGAGTCGCGGAACCGCGCCGCCATGGGCCGCTTGTGATTGTCCCTCGGTCCCACCACGCCCAACATCACGACTTCGTCGGATCTGAGCGACTTCAACAGCTTTTCCCGGAGTTCCTGGGCGCTGGGCATCACATGTCCTCCCGCTTGGATACGGGTAGCCAACGTCGCGGTGCGCGGGATGTTCCCCGCGCCGCCGCCCCATTCGAGGTTTCCAAATGACCCATCTCACCCCCCGCGAGATCGTCTCAGAGCTCGACCGGTTCATCATCGGCCAGAAGGACGCCAAGCGCGCCGTCGCCGTCGCGCTCCGCAACCGCTGGCGGCGCAAGCAGCTCGCCGACGACATCCGCGAGGAAGTCTATCCGAAGAACATCCTGATGATCGGCCCGACCGGCGTCGGCAAGACCGAGATCTCGCGCCGCCTCGCCAAGCTCGCCAAGGCGCCGTTCCTCAAGGTCGAGGCGACGAAATTCACCGAGGTCGGCTATGTCGGCCGCGACGTCGAACAGATCATCCGCGATCTTGCCGATGCGGCGATGATCGACACCCGTGACAGGATGCGCGAAGAGGTCAAGGCCCGCGCCCATCATTCAGCCGAGGAACGGGTGATCGAGGCGCTGGCGGGTGAGGGCGCGCGCGACGGCACCCGCCAGATGTTCCGCGACAAGCTGAAGCGGGGCGAGCTGGACAATACGGTGATCGAACTGGAATTGCAGGACAATTCCAACCCTCTGGGGGCGATGGAAATCCCCGGCCAGCCCGGCGCGGCCATGGGCGGCATCATGGATCTGTCGGGGCTGATGAAGGCTTTTGGCGGGCGGCGGGTGCGGCGCAAGATGACCGTCGCCGAAAGCTATGACCTGCTGATAGCGGAAGAGGCCGACAAGCTGCTGGACGACGAGGCCGTCAAGGCCGCCGCGCTGGATGCGGTGCAGGAAAACGGTATCGTCTTTATCGACGAGATCGACAAGGTTGCCGCAAGGCAAGAGGCGCGCGGCGGCGATGTCAGTCGCGAGGGCGTGCAGCGCGACCTGCTGCCGTTGATCGAGGGCACAACGGTCAGCACCAAATACGGCGCGGTCAAGACCGATCACATCCTGTTCATCGCCTCGGGCGCGTTCCACGTCGCCAAACCCAGCGACCTGTTGCCGGAATTGCAAGGCCGCCTGCAGATCCGCGTCGAATTGCGGGCGCTGACCGAAGAAGATTTCACCCTCATCCTGACCGAAACCGACAACGCCCTGACGCGCCAGTATACGGCGCTGATGGCGACCGAAGGCGTGACGGTCGGCTTTACCGATGACGGCATCGCCGCCTTGGCCCGGATCGCCGCCGAGGTGAACGCCTCGGTCGAAAATATCGGCGCACGCCGGCTGTATACCGTGATCGAGCGCGTGTTCGAGGAACTGTCCTTCGCCGCTCCGGACAGGGGTGGCGAGGCTGTCAGCGTGGACGCCGCCTATGTCGAACGGCATCTGGGCGATCTGGCCCGCTCGACCGACCTGTCACGTTACGTCTTGTAGGGGAACCATCTCCGCCCGTCGGGTGCTGGCGGGGGACCAAGCGAAAGGAATATTGTCATGGACTGGCTTTTCGGGATCATCATCTTTGCGCTGGATGTCTGGGCCATCGCCTCGGTCATCAACACGAATGAAGAGACATCGAAAAAGCTGATCTGGATCGTGCTGATCGCGGTCCTGCCGCTTGTCGGGCTGATCATCTGGTGGTTCGCCGGGCCCAAGGCGGATTATTCGCGCTGAGCGGCGGCCCCGACGAATGACCGTTCCTGAAGGCCCGGCCCGGAATCAAGGCGCATCGCGCCGCCGGGCCAGCGACCGGCCGCCCCTTGTTGCGCTTGTCACTGGCTTCGCAAGGGGCTGAAGGCTGCCGTCGGCCCTGCTGCGGGTCGGCTTTCACGCCCGTCGGGACAATCGGCGCGGCACGATGACCGTCGCGCCGTACCTGCAAAGCCCTGATATGCCCGTGCCCCGTCGCTTTACAATCCCCTGCCGCTGATCCATCTTCGCGCCGATGTTCGAGCTTGCACCTGATCTTGTGATGCTTCTGATCGCAGCCGGGTTTGCTGCGGGGTTCATCGATTCCATCGCGGGCGGGGGCGGGTTGATTACCGTGCCTGCGCTGATGCTGGCCGGAGTGCCTCCGGCGCAGGCGCTGGCGACGAACAAGGTTCAGGGAACGTTCGGGGCTGCCACGGCCGCGATCAGCTATGCCGCGCGGGGGCTGGTCGATCCGCGCAGGCAGTGGTGCGCGGCGCTGATGGCGGCGGCGGGTGGGATCGCCGGGGCCGCGCTGGTCAGCCATGTCCCGACCGACGCGCTGCGAATGGTGCTGCCCATGGTGCTGATCGGGGTTGCAGTCTTTTTCGCGGTCAAACGCGGGCTGAACGACATGGATCGCACGCAGCGCATCGCGCCCGCGTTGTTCATCATGACCGCAGTGCCGCTGGTCGGGTTCTATGACGGTCTGCTGGGGCCAGGGGCCGGGTCGTTTTACATGATCGCCTTCGTGACGCTTGCCGGCTTCGGAGTCCTGAAGGCCACCGCACATACGAAACTGTTGAACCTGTTCTCGAATCTTGGCGGATTGCTGACATTCGCGCTGATCGGACAGCCGCTGTGGTTGCTGGGTATCCTGATGGGGCTGGCGCAGATCGGGGGCGCGGCCCTGGGCGCGCGACTGGCAGCGCGGATCGGGGCGCGGCTGATCAAGCCACTGCTGGTCGTTACCTCGGGTGGGCTGGCGCTGCGTCTGATCTGGCAAATGATCCAGACCCGGTAAATTCGCCCAATACTATAGCTGACGGAAACCAATTTGATGATCAAATTGGCTTCCGTCAGCTAAAGTCACCTTAAACGTGTCGGGCGGGGTTTGTGCGCGGAGGACGGCACATGTCCCGCGCGCAGGAAAGCCGGGGGTCCGGGGGATGCAATCCCCCCGGCCATCGCGGGACGCAAATCATCCGGCGGTGACGTCGCGCCGCAAATTCCGGCGAGGCCCGCCGTCCCGAGGGTTACTGCGACTGGGATTGCGATTGCGACGAGGGGATCTCTTCGACGTGAACGGCGACGGCCAGCTTTTCGGTGCCCATGCCGATGGCGATGCCCCGGATCGGCGCGGCGTCGGGGGCGTCCAGCCCCGACCCCAACCGGACATAGCGTTCATCCGGGCAGCAGGTATTGGCTGCGTCAAAGCCGACCCAACCCAATCCCTCGACATGGATCTCGGCCCAGGCATGGGCCGCGTCATGCGGCGTACCGTCAACCGTCGAATGCAGATAGCCCGAGACATAGCGCGCGGGCAGTTCGCGCAGCCGTGCCACCGCGATCAGCGCGTGGGTGTGATCCTGACAGACGCCCTCGCCAAGGGTCAGTGCCTCTGCCGCCGTGGTCTGCGCCTCGGTCACGCCGGGGCGATAGGCGATGGCCCCGGCGACCGCCGCCGACAGTTTATGCGCCAGATCCAGCGCGTCGCCCGTCCCCTTGACCGAGGCCGCCAGTTCCCGCAGCCCGTCATCCGGCGTGGTCGGGTCCGTTTCGCGCAGATAGGCCAGCGGGTTGATCATCTCGCGATGGCCGCGCAGCACGCCGGCGGTGTCGCGCGTCTCGACATGGCCGCTGGTGCGGATGGCGATCTCTTGCACGGGGCCGCGGATCGTCCAGCCCTCGATCCAGTCGCCCGCGCCGTCGCGAAAGCTGGGGCCCCGGACCCCGCCCGAGACATCGACCTGCCATTCATGGGTTTTCTGCCCCTCGAAGATCGATGGCGTCAGCCGCAGGCTTTGCACCAGATTGCGGATCGGCTGGTCATAGCCATAGACGGTTTCATGCGAAATGCGCAGCTTCATGGCTTACGATCCCCCCAGCAGATAGTCGCGATGAACAGCGTTCGACACGGTGGATACCTCGCCGATGAACCATGTCAGAAATTCATGCAGCCCCTCGTCAAAGACGTTGTCGATATCCAGTCCCTGAAGGGTCTCCAGCGTCTGTCGCGCTGCATCGCGGGCGGTCGTGGGAACCTTGTCGCCATAGCGTTTGGCCAGCCCGTCCAGATGCCAGACGGTTTCATAGACCGAGGTGATCAGCGAACGCGGTGCCTCGCCGTTCAGGATCAGGAAATCCGCGACCCGGCCCGCCGTCACATCGCCGCCATAGGCCCAGTGAAAGGCCCGGTGCGCCGACAGCGCCCGCAGGATCACTTGCCACTGATAGCTGTCAAGGCCAGAGCCCACAAACTCGATCCGGGGCAGCAGGACGAAATATTTCACGTCCAGAATCCGCGCCGTGGCATCGGCCCGTTCCAGCCCATAGCCCAGATTCATGAAATGCCAGCCATCGTTGCGCAATTGCGTGGCATTGATCGCGCCGCGCACCGTCGAGGTGTGGCCGGTGATGAAATCGGTCAGCACGGCGGTATCCACCATGCTGCGGGGCGTGCGCTCGATCTTGCGCAATTCCTGATAGGCGACGTTCAGCGCGTCCCAGACCTGACTGGTCAGCGCGGTGCGGACGATCCGACCGCTTTCGCGAGCCTTTTCGACGCAGGACAGGACCGAGGACGGGTTGTCGCGGTCGAAGAAGATGAAATCCTCGATCGTCTCTTGCGTGATCTCGTCATGTTTCGCGGCAAATATATCGGCCGATCCCGTGGCCCGCAGAAGCGAATTCCATTCGTTCTGATAGGCCGTGTCCGAGGACGGGATCAACGTGATCCGCTGGCCCACATCCAGCAGGCGCGCGGCGGTTTCGGCGCGTTCCAGGTGGCGGCCCATCCAGAACAGGTTCGAGGCGGTACGACTAAGCATGGTTGTCTCTCCCCTTTAATCCGACAGAACCCAGGTGTCCTTGACGCCCCCGCCTTGCGACGAGTTGACGACAAGGCTGCCCTCGCGCAGGGCCACACGGGTCAGCCCGCCCGGCACCAGCTCGATCCGGTCGCCGCACAGGCAATAGGGCCGCAGATCGACATGGCGTGGCGCGACCCCCTCGTCCACGAATGTGGGGCAGGTGGACAGCGACAGCGTCGGCTGGGCAATATAGTTCGAGGGGTTCGCCTCGATCTTCTTGCGAAAGGTCTCGATCTCTTCCTTGGTGGATTTCGGGCCGACCAGCATCCCGTATCCGCCCGAGCCGTGAACCTCTTTCACGACCAGATCGGGCAAATTTGCCATGACATGCTTGTAGTCATCCTCTTTCCACAGGGTCCAGGTCTGGACGTTGTTCAGCAGGGGTTCCTCGCCCAGATAAAAGCGCACCATCTCGGGGACGAAGGTATAGATCGCCTTGTCATCCGCCACGCCCGCACCGGGCGCGGAACAGATCGTCACCCCGCCCGAGCGATAGACATCCATCAGCCCGGGCACACCCAGCATCGAATCGGGTCGGAAGCACAGCGGATCGAGGAAAGGGTCATCCAGCCGGCGATAGATCACGTCGACCCGTTTCGGACCCTGGGTGGTGCGCATATAGACAAATTCGCCATCGACGAACAGATCCTGCCCCTCGACCAGTTCCACCCCCATCAGGTCGGCAAGGAAGGAATGCTCGTAATAGGCCGAGTTGAAATGACCCGGCGTCAGGATCACCACGGTCGGGTCGCCCTCGCACTTCCTCGGCGCGACCGAGGCGAGCGTGCGGCGCAGCAGTTCCGGATAGCTGTCCACCGGAGCGATGCGGTTCTCGCGGAACAGTTCGGGAAACATCCGCATCATGATCTCGCGGTTTTCCAGCATGTAGCTGACGCCCGACGGCGTGCGGCAATTGTCCTCGAGCACGAAGAAATCATCCTTGCCGGTGCGCACAAGGTCGATGCCGATGATGTGGGAATAGACCCCGCGCGGCGGCACCACACCGACCACGGATTTCTCGTAGGCCT
>NZ_JBKEBL010000159.1:0-35749 GCF_047973135.1 Paracoccus sp. (in: a-proteobacteria) | reverse complement strand
TAGCGGCAAGTGTGTCGCCACGGCGTTCTGGTTCGGAGTCAGTGCCCCGCGAACCGAGGTTCGGAGGGAGGTTTCATTGGAGACCGCCGTTTCTTTTCAGTCTTGTATCGCGCCGGTCACCGATCCGCGGCAACCGGCCAAGGTGGTTCACCGGCTGGATGAGTTATTGCTCGTGTGCCTGTGCGCGGTGGTATCGGGCAGCGAGAGCTTCGTCGATATCGCCGAATACGGCGAGGAGAAGCTGGAGTTTCTGCGGACGCTTGCCCCGTTCGCGCATGGGATCCCCTCGCATGATACGCTGTCGGCGGTGTTCCGGGCGCTCGATCCAGACGAATTCGGCAGGGCGTTTGCCGCCTGGGTTACCGGGCTGTCCGGACAGCTTGACGGTGCCGTTGTTGCGATCGATGGCAAGACGGTGCGGGGATCGAAGGCCGGTGGAGCAAGCCCGCTGCATCTGATCTTGGCCTGGTGTGACGATCTGGGCCTCGTGCCCGGCCAGCAGGCGAGCGGGCACAAGACGAACGAGGTCAAGGACATCCCGGCGCTGCTGGATCTGCTCTCGCTGGAGGGGGCGGTGGTGACGCTGGATGCGATGGGCTGCCAGCGCGACATCGCCGCCGGCATTCGTCGCAAGGGGGCCGATTACGTGCTGGCGCTGACGGGTAATCAGGGGCTTCTGCACGAAGATGTCAGGCTGTGGTTCGAGGAACGGGAGCAACCTAATACCCGGCAATGCCAGACGGTTGACCGCGACAAGGGCAGGGTCGAGACCCGGATCTATACCCAGTGCGGCGCCATCAACTGGCTGCGAAGGCGCCATCCCGGCTGGCAGGACCTGGCCAGCATCGGCCGGGTCGTTTCCATCAGGGAAAGCGGCGGCAAAACCACGCGGCAGACGCGGTATTTCATCTCCTCCCTGCCGGCGGACGCCGCCCGCTTCGCCCGTGCGGTGCGCGGCCATTGGGGCATCGAGAACCGTCTCCACTGGGTGCTTGACGTGACCTTCCGCGACGATGACAGCCGGGTGCGAAAAGACCATGCGCCGAAGAATTTCGCGGTCATCAAACACGCCACCATGAACCTGCTCAACCGGGCCAGAGGCCGGAAATCGCTCAGGGTCATGCGGAAAAAGGCCGGCTGGAACGATCAACTCCTGCTCCAGATCCTCACCGCGTGACGTTCATGCGATTCCCCTGACTCAGGAACCAAGATCGGCCAGGCGCGCAGGCAAAACGCTTTCGCATAGAGGCGCTGCCCGGTCTTCGGACAGGTGCGCCAAGGGCGGAACGCGTACCGATAACCCGGCGGAGGGGGTGTGTGCTTCTTGGCCATTCCCTCGTTCTCTATCGAGGAACATCTTGCCATTTGACCCGAAAAGCGCCATATCGGCCCTTGTCACAGAAGCTGATTTGCGTTTTCGGGAGGCTCGGCATCGTCAAGCCCCTGACACAGGATTCAGATTTTCACTTGGAGGCTCGGGTGCCAACCTGAGCCTTTATTCGTCAGAGCCTTCCGTTCTTGCGAAGGTAGCGGAGGCGGTTGCGGGCGGCGCTGAACGAGACGCCGAAGCGATCCATCAGGCCGTTTTCGTCATCCCACCCGTCAATGAACCCTTCGGGTATCAACAGCTCTGCGGCGAACTGATCCGCCTGCGGCTCTGCCAAGCGGCAGGTGGGGGGGGCCATCGCCCCGGCGAGCCCGGACCATGGAGATGTTCGTATGCGCCTTATGCCGAAGTCGGCACAACATCAAACCGTGTCCAGATACAGTTCGACCGTTTCCTCGTCGGACAGTTCTGCCATGTAATGCAGTTCCTGCCGTTTGGTCATGACGTAATTGGCTATCAGGGATTGCGGCAGGATGCGGTTCAGTTCGGTGCAGGTGGCGAAGGCCTCGATAGCGCTGGCCCAGTCGGTCGGCAACTGGTCCAGTTTCTGGTCATAGGCGTTGCCGCGGAAGGGTTCGGGCGGTTCGATGCGGTCTTCGATGCCGTTCAGCGCGGCACCGAGGATCGCGGCGACGGTCAGATAGGGGTTCACGTCGCCGCCGGCCACGCGATGCTCGATCCGGCGGGCCTTGGGGGCAGATGACGGGATGCGGATCGCGGCGGTGCGGTTTTCATAGGCCCAGCCGATACCCGTCGGGGCATGGGCGTTCGGGACCAGCCGGTCGAAAGAGTTTTCGTGCGGCGCGAACAGCAGGGTCGAGCCGGGCATCGCGCGCAGGCATCCGGCGACGGCGTGGCGCAGGGCGTCGCTGCCCTCGTCGCCGCCATTGTCAAAGATGTTCCGCCCGTCCTTCGTCAGCACCGAGAAATGCATGTGCATACCGCTGCCCGACCAGGCGTCATAGGGTTTGGCCATGAAGCTGGCGGCAAAGCCGTAATTCCGCGCCACGCCCTTGACCAGCATCTTGAACAGCCATGTGTCATCGGCGGCCTTCAACGGGTCGGGCTGATGCATCAGGTTGATCTCGAACTGGCCCGGCCCCGCCTCGGAGATGGCGGTATCGGCGGGGATGTCCATCATTTCGCAATAATCGTAAAGCGTTGTGAAGAACTGATCGAACGCATCGAGGGCGCGCAGGCTAAGAACCTCGCCGCCTGTCCGCCGTTTGCCCGAACGCGGGCTGGGGGGGACGCGCAGGGTCATGCCAGAATCGTCGATCAGGAAAAATTCCAGCTCTGTCGCGACGACCGGCACCAGCCCGGCCGCGTCATAGCGTTCGACCACGCGGGCCAGCGCCTGACGGGGATCGCCATCAAAGGGGCGGCCATCGGGGTGAAACATCCACAGCGGCAGCAGGGCGGTTGGAGCGTCCAGCCAGGGCATTGGCAGAAAGCCGCGTTCGGTCGGTAGAAGCAGCCCGTCCGGGTCGCCGGATTCAAAGACCATTGGGCTGTCTTCGATATCCTCGCCCCAGATGTCCAGATTGAGGACCGAATAGGGGAACTTGGTCCCTTCCTCCAGCAGTTTCTGGGCAAAGCGCGCGGGGATGCGTTTGCCCCTTGCCACGCCGTTCAGATCGGCGGCAGCCACGCGGATTGTCTTGACCTCGGGATGCTCTCGCAGCCATTCCATTATATTCATCTTACCAGTTGCGGGCGGTATCTCAGCCGCTCGGCTGCACCAGGCAGGTGTCGGTTGAGCCGCCGGTTCACCATGCCGAACAGTCCGATCAGGACCAGCGTGCAGAGAATGAAGTATCCCGCCACGATGGGATAAGCAACAAAGGGATTGAATGTCTTGTCCGCGAAATAGCTGGCATAATACAGGCCGTCACCGCGCTGCTGAAAGGCCGGAAAGCCGGAAAAGAACACCAGTGCGGTGGCGTGGAACAGAAAGATCGCCTCGTTCGTATAGGCGGGCCAGGCCAGGCGCAGCATGGTCGGCCACAGCACCCGGCGGAACCGGTTCCAGCCGGTCAGTCCATAGGCGTCTGCGGCCTCGATATCGCCCTTGGGCACAGACATCAGCGCGCCGTGAAATATCTGCGCCGCATAGGCCGAGGTGTTCAGGATCAGCACGATCAGCGCCCCGGCCCAGGCTTGTGTCAGCCAGCTTGTCGCGACGGTGAAGCCAAGGAACTGCACGCCCGCGCGCGGCAGCATCACCAGCGCCTGATAGGCCAGAAAGAACTGGATGAACAGCGGACTGCCCCGGAACAGGAAGATGAAGCCATCGGCCGGTTTGCGCAGCCACGGGTTGCGGCTTGCCTTGGCCACCGCCAGCGCGTTGGACAGGAAGAACCCAAGCAGCAGCGCGAAGAACGCGAAATACAGGTTCCACAGGATGCCCGAGCCGATCAGCGTGAATTGCTGGCACAGGTTGAAATCGCTGCGTGGCAACAGCCTTTCGCCCACACCCAGCGACCGCAGCGCGTAATCCTGAATGGTCTGCCCGCAGCTCATGCGGCACCCTTGCGCAGGGTCTCGCCGGCCATGGTGGCCTGCCCCGATGACAGCCGCCGGGTCAGCCGCGCGATGATCTTTTCCGAACCCCAGGTCATCAGCAGATAGAACACCAGAATCGCGAGGAAATAGTAAAACCGCCAGTCGGGATGCGGATAGGCGAAGGCGCTGGTCTTGGCGCCGCCCAGATCGCGCGCCCAATAGACGATATCCTCGACCCCCAGCAGGAACAGCAGCGGGGTCGCCTTGACCAGAAGCATCCACAGGTTCGAAAGTCCGGGGATCGCATAGGTCCACATCTGCGGGATCAGAACCCGGCGCGTGACCTGACGCGGGCTCATGCCAAAGGCCTCGGCGGTTTCCAGTTGCGCGCGCGGCACCGCCTGCATCGCGCCATGAAGCACATTCGAGGCGAATGCACCGAAAACCACGCCAAAGGCGACCACCGCCAGCACGAAGCCATAGCTTTCATGAACCCATTGCGGGGCGGTGGACAAGGGCATCTTGGCTGCGGCACAGACGATGAATTCATTGCCCTGCCAGGGAGAGACGGGACTGTCGCACAAGATCCGGCTGCGCATCCACTCGATCCCCTGATCCAGCGCGATGGGCACGAACAGGAAAAAGATGATGTCCGGCACACCGCGCACCATCGAGGTATAGATCTTGCCGAACCAGCGCAGCGGCGCGATGTGCGACCGCGAAGCCATTGCCCCGCCAAAGCCGAACAGCAGCGCGACAGGGGCCGTCACGGCCAGCAGCATCAGAACCGTGCCGAAGCTGGCATAGAACAACAGATGCTTGCCCGATGTAAGATAGCACATCAGCCAGCCTAGCCCGTCAAGGGCCTTGGGATCAGCGCATTGCGCGAACATGCGGGGCCACGCCCCTGAGGGCGCGGTGTCCTTTCATGGCATCAGAACGTCTTGGCCTCGTCGCCGAACCATTTCGTGATCATGGCGTTCAGCGTGCCATCGTCTTTCATCGACTGGATTGCCGCATCAAATTTTGCCTTAAGCTCGGTATCCGACTTGCGCAGCCCGATGCCCATCCCGTCGCCCAGGGACACCGGATCGCTGACAAAGACCAGCTCTCCGTTCGATTCGTTCACCGAGGGCGCCAGGAAGTCCTTGTCGGCAAAGACGGCATCGGCCTCGCCATTCCTGACTGCCGCGATGGTTTCGTCGCCGGTTGCGAATTCCAGCAGGGTCGCGCCGCTTTCGGCGACATAACCGGCCTGAATCGTGCCGGTCTGCGCGGCAATCACGCCCGCGCCAGTATCGGCATCCGCGTTCAGCGCGGCATAGGCGCTGTCGGCGGGCGGGAAATAATTCTGGCTGAACTCGATCACCTGCTTGCGTTCGTCGGTGATGCTCATTCCCGCGAGGATCGTGTCATAGTTCCCGGACACCAGGTTCGGGATGATCGAATCCCAGTCATTCGTGACCCAGGTGCAGTCCAGTTCGGCGCGCTTGCACAGCTCGTCACCCAGTTCCCGTTCGAACCCGTCCACCTGACCGGCATCGTTGACAAAGTTATACGGAGGATAGGCACCCTCGGTCGCCATGCGGATGGTTTCGGACAGCCCGGCCCCGGCGGTCAGGGCAAATGCGGCAGCGGTGATCGCCAGTATTTTCATTGGTCTCTCTCCTGTTGTTTTTTTCGTGACTTACAGGGCCATGGTCGCGCTGAGGAATTGTTGCAGACGTTCCGTCTGCGGCGCGCCGAACAGCCGGTCGGGCGGGCCTTCCTCGGCGATCAGGCCCTGATGCAGAAAGACGACATGGTCGCTGACATCGGCGGCCAGCCGCATGTCATGGGTCACGATGATCATGGTCCGGTGTTCTGCGGCCAGTTCCTTGATGACCTTGACGACCTCTTGCTGCAATTCGGGGTCCAGCGCGCTGGTCGGTTCGTCGAACAGCAGCGCCTTGGGCTGCATGCACAGCGCGCGGGCGATGGCGGCGCGCTGTTGCTGGCCACCCGAAAGCTGCGCGGGCCAGGCATCGCATTTGTCGCCGATGCCCACCTTGGCCAGCAGGTCGCGGGCGCGGGCCTCGACCGCGGCGCGATCTTCGCCCAGCACCGTGACCGGCGCTTCCGAGACATTTTGCAAAATGGTCATGTGGGACCACAGGTTGAACTGCTGGAACACCATGGACAGGTTGGTGCGAAACCGCGTCACTTGCGCCCGGTCGGCGGGCTGTCGCGAGGCACCGGTACCTTTCCAGCGCACGGCCTCACCTTCGAAGAAGATGTCGCCCTGCTGGCTGTTTTCCAGCAGGTTGCAGCAACGCAGAAGGGTCGATTTGCCCGAGCCGGACGACCCGATCAGGCTGATCACATGACCCCGCGGCGCGGTCAGCGAAACGCCCTTCAGAACCTCAAGTGGCCCATAAGCCTTGTGCAATCCGGTGATCCGGAATACCGGAGCCGAGTCGCCTGCCATGTCGCTTTCATTATTCATCGGCATATTTGGCGATAAAAAACGAAAGAATGCAACGGATTCTGCGGGATCCGCGCCTTTTGGACAGGCTGACGATACGTCAGGCGATCTCGATCGAGTATTTTTCGATCACCGTATTGGCCAGCAACCCCTCGCACATGCGGGCAACCTCGGCGCGGGCGGCATCGGGGTCGGTGGCGTTCAGGTCCAGTTCGATCAGCTTGCCCTGACGCACGCCTGATACCCCCCTGTGTCCCAGCCCCCCAAGCGCGTGACGGATCGCCTCGCCCTGCGGGTCCAGAACCCCGTCCTTCAGCATGATGGTGACGCGGGCTTTCATCGGCTTGTCCTTCAGTTGATCGCGGTCGGTTTCAGGCTGGTCGTGTTCGCGGGCATCAGGCCCAGACGGCGCGCGACCTCGGTATAGGCGTCGGTCAGGCTGCCCAGATCGCGGCGGAACACGTCCTTGTCCAGCTTTTGCCCGGTCTTGACGTCCCACAGGCGGCACGAATCGGGGCTGATCTCGTCCGCGACGATCAGCCGCATGAAATCATTGTCCCAGAAACGCCCGATCTCGATCTTGAAATCGATCAGCTTGATACCGACGCCGAAGAACACGCCCGACAGGAAATCGTTCACGCGCAGCGCCAGCGACACGATGTCGTCCAGATCCTGCTGGCTGGCCCATCCGAAGGCGATGATATATTCCTCGCTGACCATCGGATCGCCCAGTTCGTCATTCTTGAAACTGTATTCCACGATGGGCCGGGGCAGCAGCGTGCCTTCCTCAAGCCCCAGCCGCTTTGACAGAGAACCTGCGGCAAAATTGCGCACGATCACCTCAAGCGGGATGATTTCCACCTGCCGGATCAGTTGCTCGCGCATGTTGATGCGGCGGATGAAATGGTTGGGCACGCCGATATTCGTCAGCCCCTGCATGAAGAACTCGGACAGGCGGTTGTTCAGAACGCCCTTGCCTTCGATGGTGGCTTTCTTCTGCGCGTTAAAGGCGGTTGCATCGTCCTTGAAATACTGGACCAGCGTTCCCGGCTCGGTGCCTTCGTACAGGATCTTTGCCTTGCCTTCGTATATCTTCTTGCGCCGCGGTGCCATCGCCCGACCGTCCTTTCGCATCTGGGTATGCCGCGCCATAACGCAGTTTGGCCATTGGGGGCAATAAGGGTTGCGGCAGGGCGCGGCAATGGGCATATCTGAAGGCAAATGCATCAGGAGGCCGAGCATGACCACCTTTGACGACCGCGAACACGCCTATGAGGCCAAATTCGCACATGACGAACATCTTCGCTTCAAAGCCGAGGCAAGGCGTAACCGCCTGCTGGGTATCTGGGCTGCGACTTTGCTGGGCAAGACCGGCGAGGCCGCCGAAAGCTATGCCGTCGAGGTGGTGAAGTCGGATTTCGAAGAAGCCGGTGACGAGGATGTGTTCCGCAAGCTGGCCGGCGATCTTGAGGGCAAGGCCGATGCGGCAGCGATCCGCGCCAGAATGGGCGAGCTGATGGTCGAGGCGCGCAGGCAGATCATCGAGGAAGCCAAGTAATCCTGTTCCGGTCGAAGGCGATCAGGGGGCTGCTGCCCCCTTTTCCATGCGGGGCCGCTGGTGTGTGCCGTGCTGACCGGAATTGCGCCCGCCATCATTTGCCTGCCGTCACCCGACAGAGGGCAGGGCGAAATCCAGCACTTCGAAATCGGTGCGGTTCACCTGTGCGGTTTCACGCTGATAGGCGCCCTGGGTCCGGGGATAGTTGGTAACGACCCGGCCCGAGGCCGTCTGATAATAGCTGTGGCAATGACTGGCCGCATTGACCGAGCGCAGCAGTTCCTCTTGCGCCTGATCACACCAGTCGCGCATGGCCTTTTCGCGCACCACAATCGCGCCCCCCTCGCTGTTGGCGACATGCAGCGCCTTCATGATGTAATCGGCCTGACATTCCAGCATCACCAGAACCGAGCCGGGCACATTGGTGTTCGGCCCGAACATCAGAAAGAAATTCGGGAAATCAGGGACGCAGATGCCCAGATAGGCCTCTGCGCCTTCGGCCCATTTCGCATGAATCTCGGTGCCGCCGATGCCGTGGATGCGCATGCCGGGCAGGTAATTGGCCGGATCGAACCCGGTTGCATAGACGATGTGGTCAAACGGGTGCAGCCTGCCGTCGCCGGTCTGTACGCCGTCCGGGACAATGGATGAAATCGCCTCGGTTACGACCGTCGCATTGGGTTGCTGCAAGGATTGATACCAGTCGTTCGAGAACAGCGACCTCTTGCAGCCCAGCTTGAAATCCGGGGTCAGTTTCGCCCGCAGATCGGGGTCGGGAACGATTTCGGCCAGCATCTGCACGAAACCGGCTTGCGCCTGCGCGGTATCCTCGAAATCAAAGCGTCGGCCCGCGCGTTCCTCGAATTCGTCAAAGATGCGCTGGCGTTCCTTGGCGTCGCGGCCCTCGGCGATCAGGGATTTCGGCATGACATAGGGGGCGGTGCGCTGGAACAGGGTCACATCCGCCCCCGCCGCGACCAGTTCGGGAACGATCTGGATGGCCGACGCGCCAGTGCCGATGACACCCCATCGGCCCTTGCCCATGTCCAGATCGTGCCGCCAGTCAGTCGAGTGAAAGGCATCGCCCGCAAAGCTGTCGCGTCCGGGAATCCTGGGGATCACCGGATGGTTGAAGATGCCGACCGCCGCGACCAGGGCCCGCGCCTCCCATAACTGGCCGCCGCGCGTCCAGACCCGCCAGATGGCGCGGGTTTCGTCCCATTTCGCCTCGGCAACTTCGGTGTTCAGGTGGATCTTGCCGATGACGCCGCGCCTGGTCACGACCTGACGGATGTAGTCAAGGATTTCCGCTTGCGGAGGATAGTCGCAGGACCAAGGGTGATCGGCCTCGTAGGAATAGGAATACAGCACGGCGGGAATGTCGCAGGCCGCGCCGGGATAGTCGTTGTCGCGCCAGACCCCGCCAATATCGTCCGCGCGTTCGAGAATGACGAAATCGTCCTGCCCGGTCTCCTTCAGCCGCATCCCCAGACCAAGGCCGCCAAGTCCGGCCCCGATGATCAGAACCCCTGTGCGTCGTGGCGTTTTCATCTTCGTTCCTTTCCTCAAACGATATAGCCCGCGTCGATACAGATCATCTGCGAGGTGATCATCCGGCTTTCATCCGCGCCCAGAAACACCACGGTTTCGGCGATGTCGGCGGGTTCGACAAAGCGGGCGATCTTGCATTTCGCCAAAATCTCGCGTTCGAAGGCCGCCGGATCCTCGCGGGCATTGATCAGGCGACGCAGCATCGCGCTTTCGACAAGGCCGGGATGGATGGTGTTCACGCGAATGCCGCGTGGCCCCAGCGCGGTCGAGGCCGAACGCATCAGCCCGTTCACCGCGTGTTTCGCCGCGCTGTAGCCGATATTCATCGGCGTGGCTGAAATGCCCATGATCGACGAGGTCAGGATGACCGAGCCGCCATCCGCCATGCGCGGCGAGATGGC
The DNA here is from genome assembly GCF_047973135.1 of Paracoccus sp. (in: a-proteobacteria). Lineage (GTDB taxonomy): Bacteria > Pseudomonadota > Alphaproteobacteria > Rhodobacterales > Rhodobacteraceae > Paracoccus. The sequence goes on along the minus strand of NZ_JBKEBL010000159.1, from coordinate 25,883 downwards.
TTTCAGCCCAAGAAACAGGCTGCGGACATTCACCTCCATCACCTTGTCGAACACATCGTTTTCATATTCGGCGATGGTCGCCACCTTGCCCTCGATCCCGGCATTGCCGAAAAAGATGTCCACCTTGCCAAAGCGGCTTTCGGCGGCATCGGCCAAAGCGGTTTGCAGGGCGGGTTCGGTCACGTCGCCCGCGACCAGCGCCACGCGTTCCCCGGCGAAACCGGTGGTGGCCTGTTCAAGTGCCTCTTGCGACAGGTCGCTGAGCACCAGATTTGCACCCTCGCGGTGATAGGCGCGGGCGGTGGCCAGCCCGATATTGCCAGCGGCACCCGTGATGATCGCGGTCTTGCCGGAAAGTCGCATCGCTATTCCTTTCTGTTGAACTATCTCCGCCGGTCAGAACCACCTGACAGGCAGGGTGATGATCGCGGGGAAAATGATGATGATCAGGACCGCCAGCAGATTCAGCGCGATGAAGGGCGTCACGCCGCGGAAGATGTCGCCCAGCGGAATTTCATTCGCCACGCTCTTGACGGTAAAGATGTTCATGCCGATGGGCGGGGTCAGCATGCCGACCTCGATCATCAGGACAACGAAGATGCCGAAATAGATCGGGTCGATTCCGGCGCTTTGGGCGATGGGCAGAAAGACCGGGACCGTCAGCAGCATCAACCCCAGCGTCTCAAGCACGCAGCCCAGAACCAGATAGATCGCGGCAAAGATCAGCAGGATGCCGACCCGGCCCAACCCCATCTCGGCGACGATTGCGCTGAGATCGGCGGCCAGCCCGCTGAGATTGATGAAATTCGAGAACATTCCCGCGCCAAAGACGATCAGGAACACCATCGATGTCGTTCGCGCGGCCTCGATGGCGCAGTCGATGATGCCCCAGAAATCCAGCGCCCGCCGCCACAGCACGATGGCCAGCGCGCCCATGCTGCCGATACCTGCCGCCTCGGTCACGGTCATGAAGCCGAAATACATGCCGCCGATCACGATGATGAACAGCACCAGCGTCGCCCCGATGCCCTTCAGCGCATGCAGCCTGACGGCCAGCGGCGGCTTTGCCTCGCCCTCCGGCATCATGCCGTCCACCCGCGCCATCAGCACCACGCCGCCCATGAACAGCGCCGCGACGATCAGGCCGGGGACGGTGACACCGATGAACAGCAGGCGGATGTCCTGATCGGTGATCAGGCCATAGATCATCAGCGGAACCGAGGGCGGGATCAGCATCCCCAGCACCCCCGATGCCGCCACGCAGCCCGACGAGATCCGGTCGTCATAGCCACGCGCGCGCATCTGCGGGATGGCGACCTTGGACATGGTGGCTGCGGCGGCAAGCGACGATCCGGTAATCATGCCGAACAGCGCCGATGCCGCGACGGTGGCCTGCGCCAGCCCGCCCCGCATATGGCCCAGCCAGGCCTGCGCGGCGGTATACAGATCGTCCGAGATGCGGGCGCGGTGGATGAATACGCCCATCAGGATGAACATCGGCATCACCGACAACGAATAGCTGGCCGAACTGTCCTGAACGACGCTGGCCAGCGTCCCCAGCGCCGGATCCCAGCCGCGTTGCATGGCAAAGCCGATGGTTCCGACGAACAGCAGCGAAAACCCCAGCGGAACGCCGATCAGGGCAAGGCCGATAGCGGCGATAAATCCCAGAAATGCGGTCATGGCGCGATTACTCCAGACTGCTGTGGCTAAGGCGCGGCGTTCCGCCAGTCAGCAACGCGATCAGGCGGAACAGATGTGTCACCGCCATCACCCCGGTCAGGGCGGCGGCGGCCATGGTCACGGGGGCCTTGGGGATGCCGATCACCAGCGAGGCATCGCCGAATTTCTGAAAAACGCCCGCCAGATCGTAAAGCTGCCAGGCCATCGCCAGCGCGGTCACAAGGCAGATCAGTTCTACCACAAAACGGCGCAGGCGGGCGACCGGCCCCGTGCCCATCGAGATCAGCTCGACCGAGATATGGCTGCCGCTGCGCGACAATTCCGGCAGGAACCAGAAGATCGTCAGGGTCATGGCGACCTCGATCATGTCATAGGCACCGCGCAGCGGCGCATGCAGCACATAGCGGCCGATGACATCAACAAAAGTCAGCCCCATGATGCCAAGGATCAGCACCGCGCCGATCCGGCCATAGATTTTCCACAGCCGGTTGAAACGGCCCTGATCGGCAAGGTAATCGAGAAGCGCGTTCATGGCCGGTCCCCTAGTCGCTGGCCCGGACGATTGCGCCCAGTTCTTCGGAATATTCGCGGGCTTTCGTGCGATAGAACTCCAGCGCGGCCCGGCCATCGACGCCCTTGGCCTCGGCCTTGGCGATCCAGTCCTCGTCCATGGCGTCGGCCGCCGGGGCGAATTGTTCCATCAGGCTGTCTGGCGCGTCGATGACCTCGATCCCGGCGGCCCGCGCGTTTTCCAGCGCCTTGCGCGAGGCGATGTCATAGGCGCCGACATAGGTTTGCAGCTTGTCCTGCGCGATGGCGGTGATGGCCTGCTGATCGGCCTCGGAAATCTCGGCCCAACGGTCCTTGTTCATGAACAGCGCGAATGACGGTGCGCTGAGACCGCCGGGAATCAGCACGGCGGATTTCGTGTATTGATAGATGTTGAACGCCTCGAAATCGAACAGCGCCAGTCCGGCAAAGGCATCCACCGTTCCCGACGAGATGATCTCATAGGCCTGTACGGCTGGTGCGGCGACCACGGCGGCCCTTGCGGCATCCATCAGCTTGGCCGAAGGGCCGGGGATGGTGTACATCTTGACCCCTTTGATCGACCCGGCCTGATCGGCGGATTTGTCGCGCAGCAACAGATCCCCCGGCAGGCCGACATAAAGCGCCAGCAGGTGAACATCGTCCAGTTCGCCCACCGGCGCGAAATATTCCTGATAGGTTTCCCACAGGGCACGGGAATTTCCCTCGGCGCTGAAGGTGCCGCGCGGAAGGGCGGAAATCTGCATCAGCCCGGCGAAATTTTCGAGGAATGTCATATTGATATAGCCGCCGTCGAACGTACCGCGCACGACGCTGGTATATTGCGCGGGCGGCGGTGCCAGGGTCGATGGCGGCACGTCGAACGTGACCCGGCCCTCGGTCGCCTGACTGAGATCGTTCAGCCACGGAAACAGCACATCGGCATTCCAGATATGGGCATGCGAAATGAAGGTGTTGAAGATCAGCTTGACCTCTTGTGCGCTTGCCGGAACGGAAAATCCCGCCAGCGAAGCGCCAAGGGTCAGCACGGCGGTTGCCTTGCGAATGCGTGAAATCATGGGTCTCCTCCTCCCTGATATTTGGCCTTTGCCCCGTGGGACGGGGCGGGCGGCCATTGCGGCCCCCGGTCAGGAGCCTTTTCGTTGCCTGCCCGGTTCGGGGGGCGGTTTCAGTTCCCCCCGTAAAGCTCTGCGGCATATTGCCGGGCGCGGTCGCGATAGAATTGCAGTGCCGCACGCCCGTCCACGCCCCTGGCTTCCGCCCTGGCAATCCATGCCTCGTCCAGTTTCCCGGCATGGGGACGAAATGCCCCGGTCAGCGCGTCGGAGGCCTGAGTGATCTCGATCCCGCGATCCCGCGCGTGGTCCTGCGACTGGCGGGCATAATCGTCGAATGCCCCGACATTCGGCACCAGATGGCTTTGCGCCATCTGCATGATCGTCTGCTGATCGGCCTCGGAAATCTCGGCCCAGCGATCCTTGTTGATGAACAGCGCAAAGGACGGCGCGCTAAGGCCGCCCGGCACCATGATCGCCTTTTCGGCATATTGGAAAACGTTGAACGCCTCGAAATCGTAAAGCGCCAGCCCCGCATAGGCATCGACGGCACCGGACGAGATGACCTCGTAGGCCTGCACACCGGGGGCCGAGACCACTGCCGCGCCCACGCCATCGAAAAGCTGCGCTGCGGCGCCCGGCGTGGCATAGGTCTTGATGCCCCTGAAGTTGTCGCCGATGTCCAGCGCGGCGCTGCGCAGCATGATGTCGCCCGGAAGGCCCACATACAGCGCGACAAGCTCTACATCGTCAAATTCACCCGCCCCGGCGAAATATTCCTGATAGGTTTCCCATAAGGCGCGGGAATTGCCGCGCGCGCTGAAGGTTCCCAGAGGCAGGCTGGAGATTTGCACCAGCTCAGCGAGATTGCGGATAAAGACCAGATTGGTGAACCCGCCGTCAAAGACGCCGCGCACCACGCCCTTGTACTGATCGGGCGGGGCGGCAAGGCTGGCAGGCGGCACGTTGAAGGTCACGCGCCCGCCGGTCGCCTCGGTTACATCCTCGAACCACGGGAACAGCACATCGGCATTCCACGGATGATTGTGGGCGGCAAAGGTGTTGAACAGAATTTCCTGCGCCTGCACAGGTGTTCCGGCACCGCAGGCAAGTGCGGTCAGAATTGCGGCGATGCGGCTGATTTTCCTTGCCATCGTCCTTCCCCCCGTTGCCGTGTTCAGGTTGCGCCTTCAGTCAGGCGCAGGCTGTCCAGCCCCAGCCGATCGGCCGTGGTAAAGGCGCGAATGCCGCCATCGACGACCAAATCCTCGCCCCGGATCCAGTGACCGCTATCGGATAGCAGGAATTTGCAGGCCTCGGCGACCTCGGTGGGGCGGGCGGGGCGACCGGCACGGGCGATGTTGCGCACGGCCCCCTCGCCGAAGGCCCTCATGAAATCGTCGAGGATTCCGGTCTCGACCGCGCCGGGGCTGACCGTGTTGATGGTAATGTCGCGGGCAATCAGCGGTTCGGTCATGGCCATGCTCCACAGGATGATGGCCTCTTTCGACAGGTTGTAGGCACGGGTCGGGTCGCAACCCTCGGTCCGGACAAAGGCGGCGATGTCGCTGGCGCTGCGGCACTGTCCCAACCGCTTGACCTGTTCGACATTCTGCGGCCAGCCATGCCCGGCCCGCGACGCCAGCGTCATGATCCGCCCGCCCGATGCGATGGCGGGCAGCAGGGCCTGGGTCAGCGCGCGGGTACCAAGGAAATTGACGGTCAGCACCTGTTCAGCGCCGCTGTCACGCGGCGGAAGCCCGGCGATATTGCACAACGCGTCCAGCCTGCCGTCGGTCATTTGCAGGATCTGCGCCACGCCGTCCCGGATCGATGCGTCATCTCTGAGATCCAGCGTCACGAAATCGCGCGCCTCGCCACCGGGTGCCCGCAGATCCGCAGCGATCACCTGATCTCCGTCGGCCCGCAACATGGCAAGCAAGGCCTGTCCGATCCCGCCTGCGGCACCCGTTACCACGATCCTGCGCATTCGCGCGGCCTCCTCCTGTCACCCGAGCTTGCCGGACAGAGCAGCAGAAATCGCGGCGTGAGGCCAGTTTTGAAACGTGATTGATATAACGTTTCGGAATAGGTCTTAAGGATAAGTTCGATCAGCGATAACATATGAGAATTGCTATTCCGTAAAGATTATTGCTTTCGCGCCCGGTGGCGGCAAGGTCGCGGCAAACCGCAGCATCGGGGGGGGAGGGGCATGTCGCAAGATCTGCCACAGACGCAACTGTTCATTGGCGGGCAGGAATGTCCCGCAGAGGGTCAGGCGACCTATGACCTGTTCAACCCCGCCCGCCCGAACGAGCATGTCGGTAGGGCCGCATTCGGGTCGGTCGCGGATATGGACAGGGCCGTGCGTGCCGCCCATGATGCCTTTCCGGCATGGGCGGCGCTGGACTATGTCGAGCGCGCCGCCTTTCTGCGCAAGATCGCGCGCGATTTGCTTGGCGACCACGAGGAAACCACGCGGCTGGCGAGGCTTTTCACCCGCGAGCACGGCAAGATCCTGTTCGAGACCCGGTTAGAGCTGAGCCGCATCGGCAACCGCTTTGACGAGGTGGCCGATTATGCGGACCGGTTGGCGCAGGACGAGGAAATCCGCAGCGCGCAGTTCGAAACCATCGTGACCCGCCAGCCGCGCGGTGTCGCCGGGCTGGTGGTGCCCTGGAACTGGCCGCTGGCGATTCTGGGGGCCAAGCTGCCGCAAGCCCTGCTGGCCGGAAATACGGTCGTGGTGAAGCCGGCGCAAAGCAGTTCGCTTGTCATCGCGATGATCCTGCGACGCATCGCGGAACTGTTGCCGCCTGGCGTCGTCAATCTTGTGACCGGCAGTTCGGGCAGGATCGGCGATGCGCTGGTCGGGCATCCCCTGGTGCGGATGGTCAATTTTACCGGCTCGGTCGATGTGGGGCGGCATGTGATGCAGGTCGCGGCGCGGAATATCACGCCCGTGACGCTGGAGCTGGGCGGAAACGATGCTGGGCTGGTATTGGAGGATGCGGAACTGAACGATGCCGCGCTGTTGCGGATGTGGCTGGCGGCATTCATGTCCACCGGCCAGATCTGCATGGCGCTGAAACGGCTTTACGTCCACCGCTCGCGCTTTGACGAGGTGGTCGCAGGGCTGACGGCCATCGGGCGGCGGCAGGTGATCGGCGACGGGCTGTTGCCGGACACGACTATGGGCCCGCTGAACAACCACAAGCAGCAGCAGGTGGTGCGGGGCATGGTCGATCAGGCACGGAACCATGGCTCAAGGATCCTCGATCTGGGCGAGGTGCCGGATGAGGCGCTGTTCAAGACCGGATATTTTCTGCGCCCGACGCTGGTGATCGACCCGGACCCGGCGCTGTCGGTGGTGCGCGACGAACAATTCGGTCCGACCCTGCCGGTCCTTCCCTTTGACACCGAGGATCAGGCCGTGGCGATGGCCAATGACAGCGATTTCGGGCTGTGCTCTTCAGTGTGGTCGCCCGATCTGGACCGCGCCCGCGCCATCGCAAGGCGGCTTGAGGCGGGTTATACCTATATCAATAACCACGGCGCTGCCGCGCAGGACGGGCGCGGACCCTTTGGTGGCTTCAAACATTCGGGAATCGGCCGGAATTTCGGCTATGAGGGCGTGACCCAGTTTCAGGGGCTGCATTCGATCTCGATTCCGGCCGGGTGAAATATCCTTTTGTATTTGCGCCGTTTTGCGCCAAGACTATCACGGGGACATTGGGAAAGGGGCGCGTCATGGCGGGACAGCCGTTCGAATACGATTATGTGATCGTCGGCGGGGGGGCGGCGGGCTGCGTTCTGGCGGCGCGGCTGGCGGCGGATGGCGACGGCTCTGTCGCGCTGATCGAGCGCGGCAAGACCGACAACAACCGCTGGATCCACATCCCCGCGACATTTTTCAAGGCATTGCAGACCGATGCCGATGCGGTCGTATCCGAACCCGATCCGTCGCTGAACGGGCTGCGCTTTCCGGTGCCGCAGGGCAGGGTGATCGGTGGGGGATCGTCAGTCAACGGCATGATCTACATGCGCGGGCAGGCGCGTGATTACGACGATTGGGTCAGCGAACATGGCTGTGACGGCTGGTCCTATGCCGATGTCCTGCCGACCTTCCGCAAGCAGGAACGCAATACCCGCCTTGCCAATGAATATCACGGCAGCACAGGCAGGCTGGTGGTCGATGACCCTTCGGCGAAACACCCGGTCGCGGGGGCGATCGTGCAGGCGGCGATTGGCGCGGGCATCCGCGCGACCGACGATTTCAACGGTGCCACGCAAGAGGGCGCGGGCTGGTATCAGGTGACTGCTCATGACGGACAGCGGCAATCGGCGGCGCATTGCTTTCTGAAACCGGAACTTGGCCGCCCGAACCTGACCGTCCTGACCGGTCATGCCGCTGGTCGGGTCGTGATCGAAAACCGCCGGGCGGTGGCGGTGGAATGCCATGATCAGGCGGGGTCGGCGGTGCTGATTCGTGCCCGGCGCGAGATCGTCCTGTCGGCAGGCAGCTTTCACAGCCCGAAAATCCTGATGCTGTCGGGTATCGGGCCGCGCGACGTTCTGGACCGTCACGGCATCGACATTATCCACGAATCCGATCAGGTGGGCCGCAATTATCAGGATCATGTCGGCGCGCCCGTCACCCGCCGCCTGCGCCGCCCCATTGGACTGTATAATGCCGAAAAGGGGCTGAATGCGGTCCGGCACGGTATCGACTATTGGGTGTTCCGGCGCGGCCTGCTGACCTCGAACCTGTTGCAGGCGGGGGCCTGCGTCGATACCGGAGGTACGGGTCGCCCTGATGTACAGTACAATTTTGCGCCCTTCGCGCCGGGCGCGCCCGGACAGCCTCCGCTGGCCTTTCACGCGGTGCAGGTCCATCCGATGACCATGCGCCCGAAATCGCGCGGGCGGCTGGGGTTGCGGTCGAAAGACCCGGCAGACGCGCCGCTGTTCGAAACGACGATCCTTGCCGATCCCGAGGATATGGACACGCTGCGCCGGGGCGTCCGGCTGGCGCGCGAGATTTGCGAGCAGTCGCCGCTGAAGGAACTGGTCGGCGAAGAGGTCTGGCCGGGGGGCGGGGTCAGTTCGGTCATGGGGTCGAACACGCTGGACGATGCGATCCGCGCACAGGCCCGGACGATTTTCCACCCGGCGGGCACCTGCCGGATGGGGCCGGGCGGCGATGCGGTGGTCGATCAGGAATTGCGCGTGAACGGGGTCGAGGGGCTGCGCGTTGCCGATTGTTCGGTCATGCCGGCGCTGGTGTCAGGCAATACCAATGCCCCCACGATGATGATCGCGGATCGCGCGGCGGATGCGATTCTGAACGAGTGACAGTTTCCAGGAAGGTGAAGCGATGAACAAAGTAAATGATATGCCGCGCGACGACCAGACGGGTATCGTCGCCATGCACCCCTCTGCGCGTGCACTGATCGACCAGATGATCGCGCTTGCGCCAGAGCCGCTTTATCAGATGACCCCGCCCGAGGCCCGCGCCGCCTTTGACGACCGCCACAGCCGCCTGGTCCGGCCCGCCATCTCGGTCGGGCATACGGTCTCGCGCCGGTTTCCGGGCGCGCAGGCAGAGGTTCCGGTGCGGCTGTACTATCCCGTTGGCGCGGCGGATGAGGATCTGCCGGTGCTGGTCTATTTTCATGGCGGTGGATGGGTTATCGGCAACCTCGAAACGGTCGATGCGCTGTGCCACGATCTTTGCGCTCAGGCGCAGGCGGTCGTGGTTTCGGTCGATTACCGGCTGGCCCCGGAACATCCCTTTCCCGCAGCGATCGAGGACGGGCAGGCGGTGCTTGACGCCTTGCGGGCCGAGGCAGGGGCGCTGCGGGTCGATGCACGACGGATTTTCGTGGCCGGGGATTCGGCGGGCGGCAATATCGCGGCGTCTCTGGCCCTGATCGAGGCCGATGCCGGGCATAGTCTTGCCGGGCAAGTGCTGATCTATCCGGTCACCGATGTCAGCACGACGCATTCCTCGATGCTGCGCTTTGCCAGCGGGCTGAACCTTGATGCGGCGACGATGCAGTGGTTCGGCGATTGCTATCTGCCCGATCCCGAGATGCGCAGCGACTGGCGTGCCTCGCCGCTGCTGGCCCGTATGACCGCGCCGCCCGCGCCCGCGCTGGTCGTGACCGCCGGTTACGATCCGCTGCTGGACGAAGGCGCGGCCTATGCCACGCGCCTTGCCTCTGCCGGAACGCCGGTCGAATATCTGTGCTTTGCCACCCAAATCCACGGCTTTGCCACGCAGACTGCGGTCAGCAGCGAGGGCTATCTGCTGCGCGACGTGATCGCGGGGTTCCTGCGCCGCCACCGGATCCGCGGCTGAGCGCGTCCGGCGTCACTGTTGCGCATAAAGCTGCTGGTGCTGTCGCAGATGCAGCCCGACCAGTTCCCGCGTCAGCTTGCCCGACGGAACAAGGCGCGCCGGTTGCGCCTTGTAATCCATGCTGGCAAGTTCGGGGAACAGGTCCAGAATTTCCCGGCGTGCCTCGGTATCGACGGCCTTCAGCGCCTCGGGGCCGGTGAACAGCGATTCGGTCTCGGTACCGTTGGAATAGACAAGCTCGTGCTGGTCGAACAGCAGATGCACATAAGTGACCTCGTCGCATTGATCAACGATGTCGATTCCGTCGATCAGGGTCAGTTTCTTGGCGGCGACCAGAATTTCGTCCGCACCGAACATCTCGCGCGCGATAGGCGACCTGATCAGGATCCGGTGCTGCTGCGAGACGTAAAGATCGCGGTCAGGATGCCCGTCGCCCAGGGCCCCGGCCCTGATGCGCACGGGATAAAAGCGGTCGTCCCCGGCCTTGCCCGACAGCCGCCGGGTTTGCTTGCCCGTCCAGAATACCGGCTTGAACCCGTGGTCCCGTGTCAGGACCGTGTCACCCTGACGAATCATCTCGACCGGTTTCGGGCCGTCGATGGTTTCGATCAGCGTCCCTGAGGCGAAACAGATCAGCAGCGTATCAAGTTGGCCGACGACAGAAGGATCATAGCCATAGCCGCCGGTATCCGATGCCGAACCGTTGAACGCTCCGTTGTGATAGATCTCGCCGGGTCTGGGCGCGTGCAGGCCGAACAGGATGTAGGGCTGCGAGGTGTTGCCCGAGGTTGCTGTCCAGGATGCCCCTTCAGCAAAGGTCACGACCGTGTACATATCCATCAGCCGGGTGGGATCATAGGTGTCGTCCGTCGGCGTCAGCGTGGCATCGGCGACCGAGATTGGCGCGTTGACGCTTTCGGTATCTGCCGAAAACGGGCGGCTGCTCATGACGACGTTACCGGCGCTGTCGGTGATCTCTAGGTGTTGGATATAGGCGGTATTTTCCTCTTCTCCAGCAGGCGAACCCGCATCGCCCGACCGGTCGTTCAGATAGGCGTCGTCGTCCGTGATTGTCGCGTGCAGCATGACGGAACCGGGCTTCAGTCGGACATAGGACTGCGACACGACCTGGGTCGAGTTCACCGCGGCGACCCATTTCGTGCCGTCCCAATACTGAAAATCCGAGTATTTGTAGGCGATTGTGTTTATGGTGGTAAGTGCCATGTCGGCTTTCCTGAGCGAGTTGCGGGCAGGAATCTAAAGGTAAAAAAAATCAAATTCAGTAATCCGAATGTATTGCCGGGCAGAGGTTTACGGACAGGTCAATTAGACTGTGTATAATGGTTTGTATCGGGCGGAGTGCAGGCCGGACACATCGCCGATTCTGCCTGTTCGAACAAATATGACCATTCGGACAGATCATGCGCCGGACGTTAGGGGGCTGACACCGGCTCGCCGGGCCGCGAAAACCTTGCTGGCGGGTTCCACATCTTTGCCTCCATCCGTTAGAAAGCCGGTGGCAACCTGCCCGCCGCTGCGCTACGGATGAATGCATGATCAAGTCAGACAACCCTGCCGATCCGTTCAAGAAGGCCCTGTCCGAGGCCACCCGCGCCCTTGCCGATGAACGGGAACTGAATGTCACCTTCAGCGCCGATCCCTCGGGCGTGGCGGGCGACACCATGCGCCTGCCGCAGATCAGCCGCCGGATGGCGCGTGACGAAATCCTGCTGGCACGCGGCACAGCCGATGCGCTGGCCATGCGGATGCGCCACCACGACGCGGCGACCCACGCGAAATTCGCGCCCTCGGGACCGATGGCCCGCGAGCTTTACGAGGCCATGGAAACCGCCCGCTGCGAGGCTTTGGGCGCGCGCGACATGCCCGGCGCCCTGTCGAATATCGACGCAAAGATCGGTGCGGATGCGGAAAAGAAGGGCTATGGCCAGATCAAGCAGCCCGCCGATGCGCCGCTGTCGGTCGCGGCCGGCTATCTGCTGCGGCAGGCGGCGACGGGACGATCCTTGCCCGCCGCCGCCCAGCATGTCGCCGATCTGTGGCGACCCTTTGTCGAACAGCAGGCGGGCGCGCGGCTGGCCGATGTGAACGGGGTGTTGCACGATCAGGCGGCCTTTGCGCGGCTGGCGCGGCAGGTCATCAGCGATCTTGGCTATGGCGATCAGCTGGGCGAGGATCCCGATCAGCCCGAGGATGACGAAGCCGAAGAAAACGCCGAACAGGACGAGGAATCGGGCGACAACCAGTCCCGCGATCAGGATGAGGGCGACGACGCCGACGCCTCGCCCGAGCGCAGCCAGGAACAGCAGCAGGACGAAAGGCAGGCTCAGGTCAGCATGGACGATCAGTCCGATGACGAGTTGACCGAAGAGGCCGAGATGCCCGAGGCCGAAAGCCCGCCCGACATACCCCCTCCGGTCAGCGAGGCCAGCCCCGACTACAAGGTTTACAGCCAGCAATGGGACGAGGAAATCCGCGCCGAGGATCTGGCCGAACCCGCCGAACTGGAAAGGTTGCGCGCCTATCTGGACAAGCAGCTTGACCCCTTGCGCGGCGCGGTCAGCCGGTTGGCCAACAAGTTGCAGCGGCGGCTTCAGGCGCAGCAGAACCGTAGCTGGGAATTTGACAAGGAAGAGGGCGTGCTGGATGCCGGGCGTCTGGCCCGCGTGGTGGCCAATCCGACGACGCCCCTGTCCTTCAAGATAGAGAAGGACACCGAATTTCGCGATACGGTGGTGACGCTGCTGATCGACAATTCCGGCAGCATGCGGGGCCGTCCGATCAGCATTGCCGCGATCTGCGCCGATGTTCTGGCCCGCACGCTGGAAAGGTGCAGCGTCAAGGTCGAGATTCTGGGCTTTACCACCCGCGCATGGAAGGGCGGTCAGGCGCGCGAAGAATGGCTGAAACAGGGCCGCGTCGCGCAGCCCGGTCGCCTGAACGACCTGCGCCACATCATCTACAAGGGGGCCGATGCGCCCTGGCGCCGGGTCCGCCCCAATCTGGGCCTGATGATGAAAGAGGGCCTGCTGAAGGAAAATATCGACGGCGAGGCGCTGGAATGGGCGCATCGGCGGCTGGCGAAACGTGGCGAGGCGCGCAAGATCCTGATGGTGATTTCCGATGGCGCGCCTGTGGACGATTCGACCCTGTCGGTCAATCCGGCGAACTATCTGGAAAAGCACCTGCGCGATGTGATCGCCATGGTCGAACGCAAGCGAGCGGTCGAATTGCTGGCCATCGGTATCGGGCATGACGTGACGCGCTATTACGAACGCGCGGTCACGATCACCGATGTTGAACAGCTTGCCGGGGCGATGACCGAACAGCTTGCGGCATTGTTCGACAGCGACCCGCGCAAGCGCGCCCGCGTGCTGGGAATGGCGGGGCTGCGGCGGGCCTGACCCGCCTCAGCGATAGATTGCCTGCGGCAGCCACAGCGCGATCTGCGGCGCGGCCATCAGGATCAGGATCATCAACAGCAGCGCCCCGGCAAAGGGCGTGGCACCCAGAATGACATCCTCGACCCGGCCCGACCCGCGCACGCCCTGAATGACGTACAGGTTCAGCCCGACAGGCGGCGAGATCAGCGCCGTCTCAATCAGCAGCATCAGCACGATGCCGAACCAGACCGGATCGTAGCCAAGCGCAAAGACCACCGGCGCGATGATCGGGATTGTGGCGATCATCAGGGTCAGGGTTTCCAGAAACAGCCCCAGCACCAGATACAGCGCCACGATGACCAGAAAGGTCAGGAAAGGCGGATAGTCCAGCCCGGTGACGAACGAACTGACCGCAACCGGCAAGCCGATGGCCGCAAGGACAAGGTTCAGGAAGAACGCGGCCAGCACGATCAGCATGATCATCGCCGTGGTCTGCATCGCCCCCTCGATGAAATCGCGCAGCATGGCCAGGTTCAGGCGACGATGGAACGCGGCAAGGATCAGCGAACTGACGACGCCCAGGGCCGCCGATTCCGTGGGTGTCGCGATGCCGGCATAGATCGAGCCGATGACGATGACAAAGATCACCATGGGCGGCAAAAGCCGGGGCAGGGCGGCCAAACGCTCGGCCCAGGTAAAGCGAAGCCTTTCACCCCCCAGTCGCGGCCACAGGATGCACGCCCCCGCGACCGTCAGCGAAAACAGCCCCGCCAGTACAAGGCCGGGGACAAATCCGGCAAGATACAGTTCCGGGATCGAGGTGTCGGTCATCGCGCCATAGATGATGATATTGATCGAGGGCGGGATCAGAATGCCCAGCGTCCCTCCTGCCGCCAGAGTGCCCAGAAACAACCGCGGCCCATAGCGGTGCCGCTGCATCTGCGGCATGGCAACGGTGCCCACTGTCGCGGCGGTCGCCACGGTCGAGCCGGAAATCGCTGCGAAAGAGGTGCAGGCGGCAATATTCGCATGCATCAGCCCACCCGGAAGCCAGGTCAGCCATGTGGACAGCGCGTGATAGACCCGTTCGGCAATGCCCGAACGCAACAGGATCTCGCCCATGAGCACGAACAGCGGGATGGCAATCAGCAGCGGATCGGTCAGGGCCGACCAGGCGACGTCTCCCAGCGCGCGATACAGCGGCATGGGTGAATAAACCCAGTCGAGGAAAAGGCCCAGCAACCCCAGCGATGCCGCCACCGGGATCGACAGCAGGATCAGGACAAAGAGCAGGATCAGCGCGACTTGCAGCATGATCAGGCCTCTTTCGGGGCGTGCAAGCGGGTGTCCAGTTCGGCCCGGATTTCCTCATCCGCGCTGCGCCCTCCGGCAAGCCCGTGCAGGCCCGCGCTGTCGTGGCGCAGCAAGGCCGGGATTGCCAGCGCCGTCAGCAGCAACGAGGTCGCCGCAAACAGCAACAGCCCCGCGACCCACAGCCCTTGCGGGATCCACAGCGGTACCGATAGCGTCGTTGCCGAACGCGCGCCAAGCGCGACGGAATCCCGCAGGACGCCAAGACAGAACCACGCAAGGGCAACCGCGAAAACCGTCATGGCGATGATCGCAAGGCAATCCAGCCCGCCGCGCACCCGTTCACCCATGCGCGCATAGACCGCATCCACCCGCACATGGGCGCGGTTGAGCAGGGTGAAACCCGCCGACCAGCTTGTGCCGATGGCCAGCGCATATCCCGACAGTTCATCGGCGCCGCCGGTCGAGATGCCAAAGGCCTTGCGCAGGATGACTTCGGCGCAGACCAGTCCGGCGGCGGCAAGGATCAGCGCGCCTCCGAACCAGACTGCATAGCGGCTGACCCTTTCGCCAGCACGCAGCAGGCTGTGTGCAATGCTGTCCATCGCTCACTCCGCCGGAGCCGAGATGTTCACCACCTGTCCAATCGTCGCGTTCCACTGCGCCGCGCATTCCGCGCCGCAGCGTTTGGCCCATTTGGGAACGACCACCTCGGCCAGAATGTTCTGAAGCCGGGCGTAATCCTCGTCTTTCAGCGGCTCCTGCACCATCTTTCCCTGATGTCCGTCCTGACAATCACCGCCGGTATTGCACGAGATGCCGTCCTCGGTCTCGGTCCGGCCCGATTCCCAGGCGATCGCCTCCAGCTTGGTCATCTCATCGACAAGAAAAGTCTGGACCGCCGGATCCAGCTTGTTCCAGAAACCGTCTCCGGCCGCGATGAAAGTCATCGCCCAACTGATCGGCAGCGGATACAGATGGCTGGTCGCCTGATCCCATTTCGCCAGATTGCCGCTGAGCGCGCCAGAGATCGCACAGTCCAGCGCGCCCTTTTCCAGCGCGGGCACAACCTCGCCAAAGGCAATGCCGACCGGCGTGCCGCCAAGCGCCTCGATCAGATCGCCCTGCGACCGGCCCGAGGACCGTATCTTGAGCCCCCTGAAATCGTCGAGGCTGGTAATTGGCTGGCGACAATAGATGATCTGGGCATGATAGGGGATGATGGCCAGCAGCTTGACGCCGTATTCCTGTTCAAAGACCTGCGCCAGAAACGGCTTGTAGGCATCGGCCATGCGATGCGCCTCGTCGATGTCGCGGGTGATGCCGGCCAGATCAATGCCCTCGGCCTCGGGGACGTCGCCTCCGATATAGGACAGCAGGGTCGCACTCATTTCCAGAACGCCACTGCGCAACAGGCGCAGGATTTCGTTACCTTTCAGCCCCATATCGGTGAAGGGGGTGATCTTGGGTGTGACGGCGCCGTTCGAATCCGCCGGGATGGTTTCCTCGAAGAACGGCTTTTCGACCTTGTTGTACAGCGACAAATTGCCCCATGTCGCAACATAGTTGAACGTTGTTTTCGGCAGTTCCTGCGCGGTTGCGGTTGCGGCGGACCCAGCGCAAAGCCCGGCGATGACAGCGGCTCTGACGGCGTTGGAGAAAGGCATTGGCGACTCCCTGGACAAGATGATTGCCTTGGTGGCGACCGTTTGAGCACGGCTGTCCTTTTTAGGAAGCATGCCCCTTAATTTTCGATCTGTCAATTCGTAGCTGCGGGAGGAACGGACCGCGATCCGGGCGTGGACCGGGTGGCAGGGGCGAAAACTCAGGGGGCCAAGCCAGACAGGAATCCCCGACGTGCCGCGGGAATATATTCAATAGATTGATATAAAACAAATAATCTAAAATTTGCGCGCTTGAAATTCTTTTGTTGAAAAGAGAAGTATACCGCGTAATATTAGCAAGGCCGAACCAGGGTCGAATCAGACACGGAGACTTCAGATGGCCGACATGCGTGTGGACTTTTGCGGATTGACGTTCAAAAACCCCGTTGTCATCGCGTCGCTGGAGACGACGAACAGCCCCGATCTGATGCGTCAGTGCTTTGACAACGGTGCATCGGGCGCGATCATCAAGACGCTGACCGATATCGAGG
Organism: Paracoccus sp. (in: a-proteobacteria); assembly: GCF_047973135.1. Taxonomy (GTDB): domain Bacteria; phylum Pseudomonadota; class Alphaproteobacteria; order Rhodobacterales; family Rhodobacteraceae; genus Paracoccus. Next base: position 9,365 of record NZ_JBKEBL010000159.1, on the reverse strand, counting down.
ACATGGCGCGGCTGACGCAAAATTCCAAATACTGCGTGATGAACTCCAGAGGGGACATCATCCGGGGCAAGGCTGCGCGGGATTTCGTGTTTTACAGCCGTTCGGGCTATTCCAGCACCTATTACAAGGATTGGATCCCCGATCTGAAGGAAACCCAGAAATATGCCGCCGAACGCGGCGCGCATCTGATCGGTTCTGCCGGGGCCAAGGATATCACCGGCTGGAAGGATATCTGCCGCACCATCGAGGATTGCGGCCTGCCGATGGTCGAACTGAATTTCGGCTGCCCGCATCCGGCGATGATGCCCGGCGTTCACGGCGGCTCGATGATCGGGCAAGAGGCCGAGGTCGCGTTCGAAGTGACCCGCCAGGTCTGTGAATCGGTCGATATTCCGGTCATCGTCAAGCTGACACCCGACCAGTCCAAGCCTTTGGCCATCGCCAAGGCGGTCAGCGACGCGGGCGCGGCAGGGGTCACGGCGATCAACCGTCATACCGGCTTTGTCGTCGATATCGAAACCGGCCAGCCACGCATCGGCGGCCCGGCGGGGATCGGCGGCACATGGGTCAAGCCACTGTCCCTGCGTTGGGTGCATCGCATCCACGAGGAACTGGGCATCCCTATCACCGGATCGAACGGGATCTTCGACCATCGCGACGTGATCGAATTCATCATGGCTGGCGCAGGGATCGTGCAGGTCGGGTCGGTGCTGATGGTCAAGGGAATCAAATGGTTGCCAAAGATCATCGATGGCGTGGCCGAGTTCATGGATGAACATGGTTACGCCACGGTTGATGACATGATTGGCCTGGCGTCGAACCGCTCGGTCAAGGATTATTCGGAACAGTTTTCCAGAAACCGCATCCACGCGGCGGTGAATGAAGACACCTGCAAGAACCCGACCTGCAATATCTGCATTCAGGTCTGTTTCTACGAGGCGCTGTCGCAGAATCCGGCGGGCAAGATCGACGTGCATACTGACAATTGCATCGGCTGCGAGCTGTGCCTGGATGTATGCCCATTCGATTCCATCGAGATGCGAGAAACCTCGGCCGCGCAATTCGCCGACGGATATTTCACGATCCCGCCCGCCGTGTTCGAGGCCGACAAGTTCACGACCAGTCGCAACAATATGGAAACCATCCGGGGCAACAGCCCGAAATTCACCAAGGAACCCGCCGGGTAAGGAGAGTCTCATGGCCGTCAACAAGGAACATCGCGAATTTTATCAGGTCGATATGTCAAGCGGCTGGGAAACGCCCAAGGGCTATCCGTCGGGCATCAAGCAGAAAATCCTGTCTGGTCATCTGGACATGGACAACCGGCAGGGCGGGCATACCCGGCTGCTGAAATTCGAGCCGGGCACCTATACGACCGTGCCCTTCGAACATGACTACTGGGAAGAGGTCTTTGTCATTTCCGGCGATCTGTGGGTCGGTAATGACGGAGAGGCTGGGGGCGAACGGTTCACTGACAACACCTATTGCGTGCGCCCGCCCCATGTCGCGCATGGCCCTTTCCGTACCGAAGGGGGCTGCCTGCTGCTGGAACAGCATTACTACGACCCGCAGTAATCCTGCGACCCGCATTGCTGCTGTTCCGGGCCGCCAACGGGCGGTCCGCAGGATGAACTTTGCCAAAGGTCAGCCGCCGATGATCCAGAACCTTGTCGATCTTTCGCGCAAGCTTGCGCGGGGCCGGGTCTCCAGCCGGGAACTGGTCGAGGAAAGTTTCGCGCTGATCGACGGCGCGGGGGACGAGGGCGGGCGGGTCTTTCTGACGCTTTATCGCGATCGGGCGCTGGCCGGGGCCGGGCTGGTCGATCAGGCGCGCGCGCAGGGGCTGGATCTGCCGCGTTTTGCCGGCATTCCGATAGCCATCAAGGATCTGTTCGATGTCGCGGGCGAGGTGACGCGGGCCGGGTCGCGGGTGCTGGATGCCCATCCCCCCGCAAAAGCCGATGCCGCGATCGTGCGCCGCCTGCGCCGCGCCGGCTTCGTGATCATTGGCAAGAACAACATGACCGAATTTGCCTATTCCGGGCTTGGGGTGAACGCGCATTTCGGCACGCCGCGCAACCCGCATGACGCAAAGACGCCGCGCATTCCCGGCGGATCGTCCTCGGGCGCGGCGGTGGCGGTGGCCTGCGGGATGGTGCCAGCGGCCATCGGAACCGATACCGGCGGATCCTGCCGCATCCCGGCGGCCTTTTGTTCCGTCATCGGCTTCAAGCCGACTGCGGCCCGCGTGCCGAAACAGGGCGCAATACCGCTGTCACGAACGCTGGATTGCATCGGTCCCTTCACGACCAGCGTATCCTGCGCCGCTGTGCTGGACGATATCCTGTCGGGAGGCCAGGGCGAGGATGTCGGCTCGGTTTCCCCCGGCGGGCTGCGGATCGGCGTGCTGGAAGGTTACGTGACAGAAGCCATGGACGACGCGGTGGGCACGGCGATGCAGGCCCTGCTGACCCGGCTGTCAGGTCTGGGCGTGCGCTTGACGCCCGTGACCATCGCCGAACTGTCGGATCTGCCGCAGATCAACGCCAGGGGCGGGCTGGTCGGAGCCGAGGCTCATAGCTGGCACCGTCCGCTGCTGGAAACACGGGCCGAATATTACGATCCATGGGTGCTGGCGCGGTTCAGCGCCGGGCAATCGCAGACCGCAGACGACTATATCCGGCTGCTTGATCAGCGCGCGCGGATGCAGCGGCTGGTGGATGACAGGCTGGCCCCGTTCGACGCGCTGATCCTGCCGACCGTGCAGATTGTGCCGCCGCGGCTGGACGATCTGGCCGATAGTGAGGTTTCCAACGCCACCAACCTGCTGTGCCTGAGGAACACCGCCGTCGGGAATTTTCTCGACCTGCCCGCGATTTCCATTCCCTGTCAGGGCGCGGCCAGCCTGCCCGTGGGGGCGATGCTGTTCGGGCACAGGGGCGGGGACCGGCATCTGCTGGCGATCGCGCGCGGACTTGAACAGGCCATACGCGGCCAATGAGAAAGGGAATGCCATGACTGCCCGGATCGCCTTTACCGCAAGTTTCGTCACCGCCGACGGCACGACGGATGCCCCCCTCTGCCTGACGCGCGCCGTGGTCGGCGGCTGGACGGGGCGTGACAAGGATGCGCTGCGGCACCATATCGAAGAGCTTGAAAAGATCGGCGTCAAGGCTCCCGACAAGACGCCGGTCTTTTATCGCGTCGGCATCTCGCGGCTGACAGTCGCGGATGAGATCGAGGTGATCGGCGACGGGTCCAGCGGCGAGGTCGAATATGTGCTGATCCGCCATGAAGGCCGCATCTGGGTGGGGGCCGCATCCGATCATACCGACCGCGCCGTTGAACATATGGGTATCACGGTTGCCAAACAACTTTGCGACAAGCCCGTCGCGTCACGGTTCTGGCCGCTGGACGAGGTCGCGGCGCACTGGGAACAGTTGCAGTTGCGCGCCCATGTCATCGAGGGCGGGCAGCGCGTGCTGTATCAGGATGGCGGAGTGTCGGGGCTGTTGTCGCCTGTGGAACTGCTGGCCGAGTTCGCGGCCGAGGGTGGGGCGCTGGACGATGGCACGCTGCTGTTTGGCGGTACCTGCGGGGCCATCGGCCCGGTCCGTTTCGCCCCCCGCTTCGAATTTGCGCTGATCGATCCCGTTCTGGGGCGGCAGATCAGCCATGGCTATGACGTGACGCCGGTTCCCATCCGGGGCTGACCAACGAAAGGAGGCAAGAATGACCTATGTCGTCACCGAAAACTGCATCAACTGCAAATTTCAGGACTGTGTCACCGTTTGTCCGGTCGATTGTTTCTATGAAGGCCCGAATTTTCTGGTGATCCATCCCGACGAGTGCATTGATTGCGGTGTCTGTGAACCTGAATGCCCCGCTGAGGCGATCCGCGCCGATACCGAAACCGGGCTGGATGACTGGCTGGCGCTGAATGCCCGCTATGCCGAAATCTGGCCCAATATCGCTGAAATCGGCACCGTTCCCGCCGATGCCGATGACTGGAACGGCAAGCCCGGCAAGCTGGCCCTGCTGCAAACCGGCGATGCGCCCGAGGCTCCGCATGCGCAAAAGCCGGTCTATCCGGCGGGCGAGGCTGCGCAGATCGATCATGGCTTCGAGGTGGACGGTGCTGTCATCAGCTTTCCTGAAACGATGGAGGAGCCGGTTCACTTGACTCCGCGCCCGCTTGATGAGGACAGCGAACCGGAATTCGATGGCCTCAGGCTGGGACATTGACGTTGTGGGTGCAACCTGTCCGAACAAATGGGGGAAATCATGTCGAAAGATACCGTCCAGCTTGTCGATGGCCAGCAGGTCGTCAGTGTCACGCATTGGGATGACCGGCTGTTTTCATTCCGTGTGACGCGCCCGGCCAGCTTTCGCTTCCGGTCGGGTGAATTCGTGATGATCGGCCTGCCGGACGAAAACGGCAAGCCGATCCTGCGCGCCTATTCCATCGCTTCGCCCTTCTGGGACGAGGAACTGGAATTCTATTCGATCAAGGTGCCGGACGGTCCGCTGACCTCGCGGCTGCAAGGGATTCGGCCCGGCGATCAGGTGATCGTGCGGACCAAGCCCACGGGGACGCTGGTTCTGGATGCGCTGCTGCCGGGCAGCCGGTTGTGGATGATCTCGACCGGGACGGGGGTTGCACCCTTCGCGTCGTTGATGCGCGAACCTGAAACCTATGAGAAATTCGATCAGGTCTTTCTGACCCAGACCTGCCGCCGGTGTTCGGAACTGGATTACGGCGCCGATCTGCTGACCCGCCTTTACGACGATCCGCTGGTCAGCGAAGAGGCGCGCGGCAAGTTTCGCCGCTATGCCACTACCACGCGCGAGGCCAGCGACCATATGGGCCGGATCACCGATCTGATCGAAAATGGCAGGTTGTTCCGGGAACTGGGTACCGTGCCGCTGGACCCGGCGCGGGACCGGGTGATGATCTGCGGCTCAATGGGGCTGAACCTGGACCTCAAGCGCATCCTTGAGGAACGCGGCTTTACCGAGGGGGCAAACAGCAGTCCCGGCGATTATGTCGTCGAACGGGCCTTTGTCGATTAGGCTGGTGATGGCGGTCAGGGGCGTGGCATTGATGGGCAAACTCGGTTGGCAGGGGGAAACATGGATCGCGCGGCAATTGTCCATGAGGCTTTTCTGAAACGCGTCGCTGCGGGCGATCTGCCTTCCGGGCAACCGCCGCGGGCCGGGCTGTCGCCCGAGCTGGCCGTGTCGGTCTTTCGTTCCGGCTGCCTGTCGCGTGCGCTGGACCGGCAAAGCCGGGTCATGCAGGCGGCGGGGCAGGGGTATTACACAATCGGATCTTCGGGGCACGAGGGGATGGCGGCGGTCGCCGTCGCGTTGCGGGTTTCGGACATGGCGTTCCTGCACTACCGCGACGCGGCGTTCCAGATTCAGCGCGCCGCGCAGGTGCCGGGGCAGAATATCGCCTGGGACATGCTGCTGTCCTTTGCCTGTTCGGCCGAGGATCCCGTCTCGGGCGGCAGGCACAAGGTGCTGGGGTCGCGGGCGCTGTCCATCCCGCCCCAGACATCGACCATCGCCAGCCATCTGCCCAAGGCGGTCGGCGCGGCCTATTCCATCGGTGCGGCGATCCGCCACCGCCCGGCCTTTGCCACGCTGCCTGACGATGCGCTGATCTTTTGCAGCTTTGGCGACGCTTCGGCCAATCACTCGACCGCGCAGGGGGCGTTCAACGCGGCATCATGGGCGGCGGTGCAGTCCGTGCCGCTGCCGGTGCTGTTCTGCTGCGAGGATAATGGCATCGGCATTTCGACCAAAACTCCGCGCGGCTGGATTGCGGCCAGTTTCAGCCAGCGCCCCGGAATGCGTTATTTCTCCTGCGACGGGCTGGATATCTTTGATACCTTTGCCACGGCCTGCCGTGCCGCTGATTATGTCCGCCGCCAGCGCAAGCCCGCCTTTCTGCATGTCCGCACCGTGCGGCTTTATGGTCATGCAGGTGCGGATGTGCCGACCACCTATCTGCCGAAATCCGAGGTCGAGGCCGATGAGGCGAACGATCCGCTGCTGCATTCCGTCCGCCTGCTGGACCGGGCCGGGGCGCTGACCCCGTCCGGGTCGCTGGCGATCTATACCGAGACCTGTGACCGGGTCGAACGCATCGCCGCCGAGGCCGTCACCCGCCCCCGGCTAAAGACCGCCGCCGATGTGATGGCCTCGCTGATCCCGCCGCGCCGCGAGATCGTGCCGAGCAACGGCCCCACAGCGACGGCGCGCCGGCAGGCATTCGGCGCCGACATGAAGGCACAGCAGGAACCTCAGATCATGTCCCGGCTGATCAACTGGGCCATGACCGATCTGATGCTGGCCTGCCCCGATATCGTCATGATGGGCGAGGATGTGGGCCGCAAGGGCGGGGTCTATGGCGTCACCCAGAAACTGATCGACAGGTTCGGCCCCGACCGGATGATCGACACCCTGTTGGACGAACAGTCGATCCTGGGGCTAGCCATCGGGATGGCGCAGAACGGCTTTACCCCGATGCCGGAAATCCAGTTTCTTGCCTATCTGCATAATGCCGAGGACCAGATCCGGGGCGAGGCCGCCACTCTGCCGTTCTTTTCCCGTGGCCAGTTCACGAATCCAATGGTCATCCGCGTAGCCGGTCTGGGTTATCAGAAGGGATTCGGCGGGCATTTCCACAATGACAACTCGGTTGCGGTGCTGCGCGATATTCCAGGGGTGATCCTTGCCGTGCCCTCGGACGGGGCGGATGCGGCGATGATGCTGCGCGAATGCGTCCGCCTTGCGCGCGAGGAACAACGCGTTGTCGTTTTTCTGGAACCCATCGCCCTTTACCCGATGCGCGACCTGCATGATGGCAAGGATGGCGGCTGGATGCGCCTCTATCCCGATCCCTCGCGGCGCATTCCCCTGGGTGAGGTCGGCGTAACGGGCGAGGGTGCGGATCTGGCCATCGTGAGTTTCGGCAATGGCCATTACCTCAGCCAGCAGGCCCTGCCGCAAATCGCCGTGGCGGGCATCGCGGCGCGGATCATCGACATGCGCTGGCTGTCGCCCTTGCCGAAACAGGCGCTGAGCGCGGCTGTCGCGGGGTGCCGCAATATCCTGATCGTCGATGAAACTCGCCATTCCGGCGGCGTGGCCGAGGCGCTGATGGCGCATTTCGCGGAAACCAGTCCGGCCCGGCTTGCCCGGCTGACCGCCGAGGACAGCTTTGTCGCCACAGGCCCCGCCTATGCCGCGACCATGCCGTCGCGCGATACGATCACCGCCGCCGCGTTGCAACTTGCCACAGGTGCCGCATGAGCCCCCGCAGCGCCATTCTGATCTGCCCCGGACGCGGAACCTATAACGCCGCCGAACTGGGCTGGCTTGGCCGGTATTTCCCCGATCCCGCGCTTCTGGCCGACTTTGATCGCCTGCGCGAGAAGGCCGGGCAGCCACCCCTGTCAGCGCTGGATTCAACCGCAGGGTTCAGCCTCTCGCGGCATGGGCGCGGAGACAATGCCTCGGGGCTGATCTATGCCGCGACATATGGCGACCTGCTGTCCATCGATCCGGCGAAGGTCAGGATCGTGGCCGTCACCGGCAATTCGCTTGGCTGGTATTCCGCGCTGGCCTGCGCGGGGGCGGTCAGCCCGCTGGACGGATTCCGGATCGTGAACACGATGGGCGGGTTGATGCACGAGGCCATGATCGGTGGGCAGAGCCTCTATCCCTGGATGGCCGGGGACTGGGTTGCGGATCCGTCCCGCCGCAATCATCTGCTGGAGCTGATTGCCGGGCTCGCCGCGCGGGACGGGCACGCGCTGCACCTCTCGATCGATCTTGGCGGCATGCTGGTGCTGGCGGGAAACGAAGCGGGGCTGACGGCATTCGAGGCTGCGGTGCCGGCCGTCGAAGGCCGCTTTCCCATGCGTCTGGCCCATCACGCGGCGTTCCACACACCCTTGCAACAGCCGGTCGCAGAGCGGGGACGCGAGGCGCTGCCTGCCGGTCTGTTCGGCCAGCCCCGGCACCCGTTGATCGACGGCAGGGGCGCGATCTGGTGGCCAAACGCCTCTGATCCGCTGGCGCTGCACGATTACACCTTTGGCGCGCAGGTGGTCGAACCCTATGACTTTACCCGCGCCATCACCGTCGCGGCACGCGAATTTGCCCCCGATCTGTTCATCCTCGCCGGGCCGGGCACGACCCTGGGCGGGGCCGTGGCGCAATCGCTGATCCGGGCGAACTGGACCGGCCTCGCCAGCCGCGACGATTTCCGCGCCCGCCAGCAGGCAAACCCGATCCTCGTGTCGATGGGGATCGACGAGCAGCGGAGCATGGTCGCCGACTGAAAAGCCCTGATGTTTGTCTGGAAAGGAAAAAACGAGAGCGTCCTTCGCGCCGACGTCGTTCCATGGCGGTTGTTCGGCGACCAAACCCGGCTCGCGCATCACGCGGACATGCGCCTGCGCCAGATCGGCCAGGGCGCGCAAGGGTGGAAAGGAGGGCGGGTCGTGCAAAGCCCGACCCGTCGCTGCCGCCCGGCCGGACGCGCGCTTCGCGCGCGGGCAGTCTGTGGGTGGAAAGGCATGTCATGCCAGCGGCTCTCGGGATTGACCCGTTCCCGACGCCGCCGACGCCGCGGGCCCGTCGTGCTTTACGCTTGATTCCGGGTCGGGTCTGCCATGCTGCCGCCGCAAGTCCGGGCCTTCGGGATCGATCATTTATCAGGGCCGCCGGTATAGCTGACGGAAGCTGGCTTTGATCTCATCAATATACAAATAATCAGCGTTAAATCAATAGATTATGTCCATACAAATACTCTGTTTCAACGCATCTGGGCATGTCGCCTGCCGCCTGAAAAGCAGCCTGCGCGGTTCGTATCACGATGTGGCTGGCAGCCATGCCTGCCCATGGCAGCACAGCGCGCCGCAGGCTTTTGCGGGGGGTCCGGGGGGTGCACAGCTCCCCCGGCCATCGCGGGACGCAAATCTGCGGCGCTGCCATTACAACCAAACGCATGACAGCCCCTAGACAGATATTCGCGGCTTTGCCCATTAGCGCCTGCCTGAACATGTTTGATTTCGCGGTATTTTCATTCGAAAACAGGCGTTTGCCGTTCGGGCGGTCGCGACGGGTGATCAGCCCGGTCAGAATCCCAGCCTGTCGCGCAGGCCGTACCAGGCCATCCCGGCCACAAGCAGCGGGGTGCGCAGCGCCCGGCCTCCCGGAATTGCCCGGCCTGGCACCGCCGCCATCGCGTCTAAGCCCGCGGCCTGACCGGCGATGGCCTCGGCCATCAGCCGCACGGCCAAGGTCGCCAACTCGACTCCGTGGCCCTTAAAGCCGCTGGCCGACAG